>NZ_JBWYIT010000005.1:0-169244 GCF_056779875.1 Acinetobacter sp. ANC_7634
CTGAGCCTGCGCCTTCTTCTTGTTCGAGGGCTGTGGCTTGCCAGCGTTGTAGGTGGACTGCGGTGGGTTGTAGGCTACGTTGTCCGATAAAGCTGGTGATGCTATCAAATTGTTCTGTCGCATCACTACGGTGGTAGCGAATGTTGCGTCGGTTAAGGGCTTGGTATTGGCTGTTGTCGTCAATCAGGCGGAGCTTTTGTGCTTCAATCGGGCTGTTGTTGCTCGGTACAATCGGTTGGGCTTCATCAATGAGCCAGTTAATGCCTTCACTGCGTAGTAAGCGAGTCAGAAAGTCGTAGTCGCTTTCGTTGCTTTGCATGATGAAGGGTCGGATGTCGTATTGTTGTTGTAATCCACTGTGGTCTAGGCTGAGGCTAGAGGCAAAGAGTGGGCTTTTGTTTTGCCATTCTTCAAAGAGGATTTCCACCACTTCGACCACGGATTTGTTCATAAATACGCGGCTGTTGCGGCGTTTGTGCCAAAGTGAGGTTGCATCGTTAAGCGTGAGTTTGTAGAGGGTCAGTGCCCCATCGCTTTGTCCTTGTGAGGCTTCGGTGATGATGCCTGTAGTTCTAAACAGGGTGCCTTGATCGGTGACTTGATCGACGGCCACTTGTGTGCCGATGAATTGTTTGAGTGGAATTAAGGCATTGGTCGAGAGACAGACGAGTTCTGCTTGCACGCCTTCGTTAAGGGCATGGCTGCCATCGATGCGTTGTAGGAAGACTTGGCTATTCAGCTGTGAATGACTGAATTGGATGTGGAGGGCTCTGTTTTGGGCAGTTAGACCGAGCTGTTCAATCGTACGCTGAATATTATTGATGAAATTCTTCATGTCAAAATGAGTTAATCATTATTATTTAGATATTCTTAACCCAAATTGTACACGAAAAAATCAATTTTAAACGATATGAATTGTTTCAACCGTTAATTCACGACGGGCTAACCTTTTTTTACCAAATAATGAAATTCTTTGTTCCCATTGTCATCTAAACGTTCTTCTTGCAACAGCAATTCATGACCAAGATGCATACAGAATTTAGGAATATCCCAAGAAGTTGAATTATCTGTTGCAAATACTTCCACCACATCACCAGACTTAGATTTACGAATGGCTTGATGTAACATCATCACCGGTTCTGGACAACGTAAACCACGAGTATTCAACAGGATTTGAGGTTGAACTTGAGAATCAGACATTCAATATCGCCCTAAAAAGATTGGGCGATTATTTTATCATAATTCAATCTTTTCACTCCCAAATTCAGAAAAAGACTCCAAATACAGTGGTCTATGATCAAATAGATCATTAGGAATCAAAATTTTACCAATAGACAAGCGTATTTTCTTCGGTATGATTAAAACTTATTTTTTCAATTGAAGAGTCTTTAGGAAAGATCATGCAAGAGGAATCAGGTACATCGTGGGGTATGCGTGGCTTACGCAAATGGTTAGGCACAGCCCCAGAAACCCGAGATGAACTGTTAAAAATTGTACAAGATTCACGTCGACTACTCGAACCAGATACAGTAGCGATGCTCGAGGGAATCTTTGACCTTCCAGCGACTAAAATTCGTGAAGTCATGACTCCACGAACTTCAATGGTCAGCTTACAAGAAGATGATGAGTTATTGGATATTCTTGATGTTCTCATCGAGTCAGCGCACTCACGTTTCCCTGTATTTTCAACAGATCAACCTGATAACGTCATTGGTATCCTTTTGGCAAAGGACCTCTTACCTTTCTTAAAAGATCGTGATTCGAAAGTAAATGTACATTCGCTGATGCGCCAACCGATTTTTGTGCCTGAAAGCGCGCGTTCTGATCAAGTGCTCCGAATGCTAAAAAACACTCAAACACATATTGCGATTGTGATTGATGAGTACGGTTCTACTTCGGGTTTAGTAACACTTGAGGATATTCTTGAAGAAATTGTGGGTGAAATTGAAGATGAACATGACAATGTCGATGAAGAAGCCAATTTTATTGTTCCAGATCAAACCAGCAACAGCAGTAACACGTGGTTAGTTCAAGCACTTACACCAATTGAACATTTTAACAATGTTTTAAATGCTGAATTTTCCGATGATGAAGTGGAAACTGTGGGTGGACTATTACTGCAAGAAATTGGTTTAGTCAGCGATCTTCAAGGACAAGTGATTGAATTGGGAGATTGGGAATTTACCATTGTGGAAGCAGATGTCCGTACTATTCATCTGATTCGAGCTGTGCGTAAATGAGAGCCTATTTTCAAAAATTATTGAGTCCTTCAGAAAAACAAAAATCATTACCTTTCATTTACCCACTCCTTATTGCTTTAACAGCAGGTGCGACTTTTAGTCTCGCACTTGCGCCTTTTTATTGGTGGTGGCTGGCAATATTATCGCCAGCATTGCTATATGCCACACTCAGTAAGCGAAATCCTAAACAAGCATTCCTCATCGGTTGGGCTTACGGTTTTGGTTTATGGTTTGTTGGTGCATTCTGGTTATACACCTCTATCCATGTGTATGGTGATACATCTGCATTTTTAAGTGTCATCATGATTGCGATTATGGCCTTGGTGATGGGGCTATTTACAGCAATACAAACTTGGATATATCGTCGATTCTTTCCAGAAACACCACTTACTTTTGCCCCTTTATGGGTATTCTTTGAATGGGCAAAAACTTGGGTATTTACTGGTTTCCCTTGGTTATTTGCAGGTTATGCTTTTACCGAGCGTTTCTTAGATAGCTATGCACCTTTATTTGGTGTATTTGCAGTTTCTTTCGTGGTCATTCTCATTGCATCTGCACTTGTTGAACTCCTACGAAAACGCTACTTTTGGGCTATTCCAGTTTCAATTGTATTGCTAGGTGCATGGGGCGCATCCTATTTAACTTTTGTAGAAGAAAAAAAATCAGCACCGCTGAGCGTTTCTTTAATCCAAGGTAATATTCCTCAAGATTTAAAGTGGTTAACTGAGTATCAAGTAAAGACACTTGAAATCTATGCACAATTAACGCGATCAGAATGGGGACGTGACTTGGTGGTTTGGCCTGAATCATCTATCCCAATGTTTCAATCAGATATTGAACCATTTTTAGATGCAATGGATCAGCAAGCCAAAAGTACCAACACAGCTTGGGTAACAGGCATTCCTTATTGGGATTTAAATGAATCTAAGGCATTGGGTTATCCGCGTTATTACAACTCCATGATGGCATCTGGTGATGAAGCTACAGGCTTATATAAAAAACAGCGTCTCGTTCCTTTTGGTGAATATATTCCGCTGTCTGGCCTGTTAAGTTGGGTGTTACCTGCGCTTCAAAATGATCCTTCAATGAGCGGTTTTTCACGTGGTCCGCAGGATCAAGCTCCTTTTTCAATTCACAACCACAAATTAGCTGCTGCAATTTGTTATGAGGTTGCCTATCCGAACCTAACCCGACGCAATGCACTAAATAGTGATTTCCTCGTCACCGTTTCAAATGATGCGTGGTTTACGGGTACGGCTGGTCCGTGGCAACATTTACAAATGGTACAAATGCGAGCAAAAGAAAATGGACGCTGGTTTATTCGTGCAACCAATACAGGTGTGACTGCTTTTATCAACCACAAAGGGGAAATCGTCAGCCAAGCCCCAATTGATCAAAAAGCGGTTCTTCGTGGTGATCTACCTGCAATGGAAGGGCAAACTTGGTATACGAGATTCAGTGATTGGCCAATATTGGGATTGTCATTGATTTTATTGGTGATGGGTTGGTACTTTAGACCACGTGTTGTCGATGTCAGTTTTAAATCTCGTCGATAACACTTGGTTCAAATCAAATATACGTTCTATATCAAAAAAACCGAGCAAATATGCTCGGTTTTTTTAAATTTGTGTTGTGAGGTAAGACAGCATTGCCATCAAACTCAACATCGGAATAGATCGATAAATTTTAATCAGCAGCGCTTCAAATGTTGAAGATACATCAGACAGCGTCAAAACAGATGCTTTAAGTGCACTATAAAAACTTAAAATCGTAATCGCACTAAATACACTAATCGCCAGAAACCCGATCATGATTTGACTGCTTGCATCTGCATTTGACCAAAGATCAATAAATAGATGACTGATAGGCAATAAGCTCAAAATAAGCAGTGCAGACTTGAGCACAGTCCAATGAAATAAATTGATTTCATCTGACAATATTAATGCTTTCATCATTCCCCCTTATTATCAAGCTAAGCTGTTGGCTCCATTATGCAGGGAAAAATTAAAATAAAAAGCCTAATTTTCTTCATATTTTCTGTTTCTTGTAACCATTAAATATGGGAATAATTCTTATTATAAATCTCAAAAACCAATTATTTATAAAAATTATAATTATCAAAAACTTAACCAGATAAAATCAAATAATAAAGATTATCACTTCACTCAATATTTATTAATTCGATTAAGTGAAGTGATTAATACCATGAATAGTTTTTAATAATGATTGTCATTTATGGTGTGTAAAAGATATCAGCATCATTTCCTTCGCCACCCTGCTTTCCATCTGCACCGAATGAATAAAGATCATATGCACGACCTTCCGAACCGGGAATCACATATTGTAAATCATTATCCCAACTATCTTTAGGATAACCACCCTTCACATAACCACCAGGTAACCAATTTTTTGCTGAAACTGGTTGATTGACCAAAGCATCCAAGCCACCATCTTGCATGGATGGATATTGGTTGTTGTCTAATTTGTATTGATCTAATGCACCTGCAACACCTTTCAGCGTAATGATTGTGGTATCAACCTTCGCTTTCTCACCACGACCCATGACATTAGGCACAATCAGTGCTGCAAGCACACCTAAAATCACAATCACTACCATCACTTCGATCAGGGTAAAACCAGATTGTTTTCGCATTTTCATCTTGTTTCGCATGTTTTCACTCGCTATTTCATTCATTATTAGAATTTATTGAATCTGTCTAAATCATATTGTTCATGTTGACGATTGGCAACATGACAGCAATCACGATCACCAATACAATCGCAGCCATTAACACCAACATTAGTGGTTCCAACAACGCCAATAATGTTGAAATCAATGTAGTAACCTCTCGATCTTGCATCGTCGAAGCTCTTTCTAACATTCGATCCA
Source organism: Acinetobacter sp. ANC_7634 (assembly GCF_056779875.1). Taxonomy (NCBI): domain Bacteria; kingdom Pseudomonadati; phylum Pseudomonadota; class Gammaproteobacteria; order Moraxellales; family Moraxellaceae; genus Acinetobacter; species Acinetobacter sp. ANC_7634. The sequence continues at coordinate 5,131 of NZ_JBWYIT010000005.1, forward strand.
ACTCACCCGAGGCTTCACCACTTTTGATCATTTGCACCATCATCGGTGGAAAATAACCACAGCGTTCAAGTTGCGTCGCCAAATTTCCACCCTCTGTGACCTTTTCAGCCGCGACATTGACTGCATCTCGAATAACCCAATTGCTACTTACTGCTGCACCAATTTTCAACGCGTCGACCAAAGGAACACCAGATTGCGTTAAGATAGATAAGGTACTTGAAAAGCGGGCGGCATTAATACCTCGTGATAGTTTTCCAAATAATGGCAACTTCAACGTGAGACGATCAAAAGCATAATGCCCTGCGGCAGTCCTTAAAAAACGCACCAATAGAAAGAATCCCAACGCCGATGCAACCAATACAAATGGCCAAGCTTGACGTATAAAATCACTAGCTTTCATTAAAGCAACCGTAATCCAAGGTAGCGCATCTTTACTTTGGTCAAAAGTTTTAACGATATCTGGTACTACATAGGTCATGAGTCCCATTACGATACCGAAAGACATCAACATCAAAATAATAGGATAAATCATTGCACCTTGAATCTTCTTTTGCATCGCAAAGCGATTTTCAGTGTAATCAGCCAATTGATCGAGAATAAGATCTAAGTGTCCTGATCGCTCACCAGCAGCAATCGTTGCAATATAAAGTTCAGGGAATCTGCCAGATTGTTGCATCCCTTGAGCCAAGGAATGACCTTCTAAAACCTTTGATCTTACAGATAACATCAAATTTTGCACGTGAGCTTTTTCGCTTTGTTTGGCAACTGCTCTTAATGCTTCCTCAAGTGGGATCCCCGCAGCAACTAATACGGATAATTGGCGAGTCATCAAAGCTAAGTCATAAGCTGTAAATTTTTTTTGAAAAAAACCACCAGTTCGATGCTTGTCTTTTTGTTCTACAGCATCAACTTGTACTGGAATCCATTGTTTATCCCGAAGCTGTTGTCGAATCTGTCGGGCTGAATCACCTTCTAGCACACCCTTTTGCTGCTTTCCTGAAGCATCGATGGCAGTATATTGATATGCGGGCATGATAATGCTCTAATTTTCCTAATTATGATGTCTTAAGAGTTGCCTTAGACCGTTCTCTTCATTCATATTGATCACTTGCAACAACTTGAACACTCTATCACAAGCATTGGTTATCCACGATAAGTTTTCACCATATTGATTGACGACTATATATGACAAATATTTCAGAATTAAGCCAAATTGTTTATCGAGTGCGCATCGCGGTGCCAGTTTATCTATATGATTGTTTTGATTATGAAGTTTCAGCAGAACAATACCAAACTATACACATAGGTTGCCGTGTTCTTGTTTCGTTTGGTCGTCAAAACTTAGTCGGAATCGTACTTGAAAAGATCGCACCGGAAACGCCATTAGATCCGAAAATCAAACTGAAATCCATCACTGAAATCTTGGATCTGCAACCCATACTCAATGCTACGATCATTCAACTCGCGCAGTGGTCTGCCCAATATTATCAATTCCCCATCGGGGAAGTCATGCATACCACTTTGCCTACATTTTTAAGGCAAGGTAAACCCTATAATTTATTAGCTCACTCTTGGAAAGTTTTAAATTTAGACGCTGAAAAGAAAGTGGCTCGATCTTTAAAACAACAAGAGGCTTATAAAATTTTAAAGCTACACCCTCAAGGGACTGCCGAGACGATACTGAATTTGAGTGGTGTGGAAACATCAACATTAAAAGCGCTTGAAAAGAAAGAAATCGTCGAATGCAAATTGATTCAGCAGGACTTTAGTCCTGAACCTGTACAGCTGGCTCAAATGCCATTGACTGCAAATGATGATCAAAAAAAAGCAATTCAATCCATTTTAAAAGCACAAAATCACTATCAAGCATTTTTACTCGATGGTTTAACTGGAAGCGGAAAAACTGAAGTTTATTTGCAAGTCATGCAAGAGGTTTTACAAAAAGGTCAGCAAGTATTGGTACTGGTACCAGAAATTGGCTTAACCCCTCAAACTATCAGTCGATTTCAATCTCGCTTTCACTGCAATATTGTCTTGTTGCATTCCGGACTGAATGACACAAAGCGCCTCCAAGCTTGGCAATATGCTCAAACAGGGAAGGCCTCCATTATTCTTGGTACACGCTCTGCGATTTACACCCCCATGCCAAATTTAGGGCTCATTATCTTAGATGAGGAGCATGACCTGTCATTCAAACAACAAGAAGGTTTTCGCTACCATGCACGTGATGTTGCTCTCTATCGCGCTTATTTAGAGCAATGCCCCATTGTCCTTGGCTCAGCAACACCAAGTATTGACTCATATCATTTGGTGGAGCAAAAAAAATTAACGATTCTGAAACTCGATGAACGTGCCGCAGGTGCAAGCTTACCTAAAATTCATTTAATTGATCTAAAGATTGCTCAAAAACAGCATGGTATAAGCGAACAACTCATTAAAGAAATTCAAAAAAGACTCAATCAAGAAGAACAGGTACTGATCTTTTTAAACAGACGTGGTTATGCACCTGTCCTGATCTGCGAAAGCTGTGGATGGCAAGCCAATTGTCCCCATTGTGATGCACATTTTACGCTTCATAAAAAACCATATGAGCACCTGCATTGCCATCACTGTGGGACAATTAATCGACTGCCTGATCAATGCCCCTCTTGTCAGCAACACACCTTGAAGCCTATTGGAATGGGCACGGCAAAAGTTGAAGAGAATTTACAACTTTTATTTCCAGACTTTCCTGTGGTCAGAGTAGATCGTGATTCCACGAGCCGTGTCGGGAGTTGGCAAAAAATTTACGAGCAAATTCATCAAAGTAAACCGATGATTTTACTTGGTACGCAAATGTTAGCCAAAGGTCATCACTTTCCGTATGTAACCTTAGTTGCAATCTTAGATATTGATAGTGGCCTACTCAGTGTTGATTTCAGAGCAACGGAACGAACAGCCCAATTGATTGTTCAAGTTGCAGGTCGTGCAGGACGAGGTGAAAAAAAAGGTGAGGTTTATCTACAAACTTTACGACCTGATCACCCTCTACTCAACACGCTCATTAATAAAGACTATCGTGCTTTTGCTCGTGAAACACTTCATGATCGTCAAGCTGCTTTACTCCCTCCAATGCGCTATGCAGCATTAATACGTTGTGAATCGCGTAGTCAGGAAGAAAATCTCAATTTTTTAACCAATATGACACAATCGCTCCAACAACATACTGGTGAGCTGATTGAGATTTGGGGTCCAATTCCTGCGCCAATGGAGCGAAAGGCTGGGCGTTATCAGGCACATGTGGTTTTATTGTCATCAGATCGTGCAAAAATGCATTTCTATATACGAGAATGGTGGCCATTCGTGCTTCAACAAAAACCTTCAACGATGAAGCTCAGTATTGATATAGATCCTCAAGAGCTAAGCTAATCATGAATAGAGTTAAATTATCAAAGTCGAAGACATGAATTAAATTTACACAGCTAAAGCAGACACGATTACAATTTCATCAGTCCAACATTCCACTTTAGGGAAGGCCAATGCCATTGTTGTTACAAATCACAATTTTTCTAGCTGCCGCATTAATTTTTGTTCCGCTCGGAAAAAAAATTGGTATTGCGACAGTCTTAGGTTATTTGTTTACAGGAATATTACTTGGTCCAAGTGCATTGAATGTGACCAATGATGCCGAAACATTAATGAAATTAGCTGAGTACGGCGTGATTTTTTTGATGTTCTTAATCGGCCTAGAATTACGCCCTCAGCGCTTGTGGAATATGCGTCACTCTATATTTGTGATTGGAAGTGCTCAAGTCTTGATCACAGGTATAATTCTTGTCGCAACCATTTGGCTGTTCTTCCAACAGCATCTTGCTGCTAGTGTCGTAATTGGTCTTGCCCTTGCTTTATCATCTACAGCATTTGTCATGCAATTACTTGCAGAAAAGCAGCAGCTGAATACCGCGCATGGTCAGCAATCTTTCTCTATTTTACTGTTTCAAGATATTGCCGCTATTCCTTTACTCGCCCTGATTCCCCTACTCGCGGGAAATCAGTCTACACATCATGGTATTGCTTATTTTGCCGCTGTTGTTGCAACGTTTACTGGCTTATTTTTATTTAGTCGCTATGTGATGCGACCATTTTTTAGATTCATTGTACAGAGTGGTGCAACGGAACTCATTACGGCTGCTGGACTCTTTATTGTTTTAGCGGTTGTTCTGTTTATGGATATGCTCGGATTAAGCACCACGCTCGGTGCTTTTCTGACAGGTGTATTACTCGCGGATTCTGAGTTTCGCCATGAACTGGAATCGAGCATTCAACCCTTCAAAGGGTTATTACTCGGTTTATTCTTTATGAGCGTAGGCATGATGACACCGATTGATCTCCTCGTAGATCAGCCGCTATTCATTTTTGGTGGGGCATTCGTGCTGATCATCATAAAAATATTAAGCATGGTTGCAATCGCGCGATATTTTAAATTTCAATGCAAAACCAGTGTATTGATTGCCATTTGTCTTGCTCAAGGAGGAGAATTTGCTTATGTGATCTTAGCTGTTGCGAATACCGAAGGTTTAATTACTCAAGCAGTGTTATCCCCTACGATTCTGATCATTGCAATTTCGATGGCACTCACCCCTGTCATTTTCTGGCTTGCACAACGATGGCTCATTCCATATCTTGATCGAAAGACTGATAGCGCTGAAGATGTCCCATTACCAGACACTCATTCAACATTAATCATTGCAGGTTTTGGACGCGTCGGACAAATAGTGGCGCGCGTTGCTTATCTCAATCATGTCAGCTTTACAGCCATTGATAATAATTTAGAAAAAATTGATTTTGTGAGAAAGTACGGTGGTAAAATTTATTATGGAGACGCCTCCTCCCCTGATTTATTGAGATCTGCAGGCATCGAGCATGCTAAGGCATTTGTACTTGCTGTAGACGATGTGGAAATGTCGATGAATATTGCTCGCCATTTAAGTTTGAATTATCCAACGCTCAAACTCATCGTCCGTGCCCGTGATCGACATCATATGCATTTACTTAAAGACTTAGGCATTGAGCATATTTGGCGTGAAACTTTTCTATCTTCACTCGGTATGGCATTTCGCACCTTAACCGCGTTAGGTTTAAGTCAAGAACATGCTCAACATAGTATTGAAATATTTAGAGACTATGATGAGCGTCTATTAGCTGAGCAACAACGCATCTATACGGATGATCAAAAAGTCTTTGAAAGCTATCGAAATTTCTTAGCGGAACTCGAACAAATTTTTGAAAATGATGCTCAACAACATCAACCACTTTCAGAAAGTTTAGATGAAACCATTGATTCTGAAGTAAGTTCTATAGAACGACGCGCTAAGCACTCGCAAAACCAAATTAATGTTTGTCGAGATGAAGAATTTTAACTTGTGATTTACAATATCGTCACCATCTAGACAGGGATTTGGAGAATTTTATGTCTGATTTACGTCAACGTTTTTTTATTGATAACAGCCCTGTTCGTGGTGAAGTCGTACATCTTGAAGATGCGCTTAAAACAATTTTAGCGCAACGCGCCTATGCACCTGCGATTCAAATTTTATTGGGCGAAATGCTCAGTGCGACTGCATTGTTGGCCAGCACACTTAAAATTAAGGGACGTATTAGCCTCCAAATTCAAGCTTCTGGCACCTTAAAATGGGCTATGGCTGAATGTAATCACCTCGGTGAAGTACGCGGATTAGCTGAATATGAAGCTGATCCACGTTTTGAAGAAGCATCAGACAGCAGCATCGTTCTGAAAACTTTGGTCAGTCCAGTTTTATTTATTAATATTGAACCTGAATTTGGCGAACGCTATCAGGGTATCGTGCCTTTAGATCAGCCGAATTTAGCTAAATGCCTCATGCAGTATTATGATTTATCTGCCCAAATCCCAACCAAGATCGTTTTAGCTAGTACTGCTCAACGCGCTGGTGGTCTTTTGATTCAATTATTACCGCGTAACAATGATGAAGAGCAGCAAAAGGTTGATGAAGATATCTGGCCTCGTCTAACCATGCTCACTGAAACCTTAAAAACAGATGAACTTACTGAGCTGGATGCGCAAGAAATTTTGTATCGCTTATATAATGAAGAAGAAGTCAGACTACCTGAAGCTGAACAACTTCAATTTGGCTGTACATGTTCTAAAGAGCGTTGCTCTACAGCATTAATTCAGGTGGGTGCTGAATCTGTGCGTGAAATTTTAGAACAACAGAACCCTATTACCATGGACTGTCAATTCTGTAACACTCAATACAGATTTACTGCTGAAGAAGCTCTTGGTCTATTCGGCGAGCACCTCAGTTAATCCTAAACAGTTCTCTTCGAAAATCAGCAAGTTTTACTTGCTGATTTTTTTTGTTGTAAGAAATTGAAACAATTATTCACCATCTGAACATATTGTAGTCTTCGAAAGTCTGCTCATAATGATTAAAAGTTAATCAACGGTTATTTTTGCTTAATGGCAAATAATTATTATGAGGAACTCGGACTAGATCGCGATGCGAGTCCTGAGGAAATAAAAAAATCATATCGAAAACTGGCTCGGAAATACCATCCCGATATCAGTCAAGCACCTGATGCCGAAAAAAAAATGCAGGCAATTAATACGGCTTATGACACATTAAGTGATCCTTTAAAAAAACAAGAGTACGATCAACAACTCGATCAGTTGAATAGTCAGTCTCCTTTCTCGGATAGTGAAAACCATACAAATCATGAATTTTCTGGCTTTGAAGATTTGTTTGGGCGTTTTGGAACAGGTTTTGGTGGAGGTTATGCACAGCGCTCACACCAATATAAATCCCAGCCGATTCGTGGTGAAGATCAACATGCCAGTATAGAAGTGCCCTTACAAGTCGCTTTTGAAGGTGTCACTCAATCCATCCAATTGCGTATACCCACTTTTAATGCATATGGACAACCTGAAGTTCAGCGAAAAACCCTTGAAATTAGAATCCCCAAAGGAATAAAAAACGGTCAGCAAATTCGACTCAAAGGTCAAGGACAATCCGGTTTATCAGGCGGTGAAAATGGCGACCTTTATATACAAATCCATTATCAAACCACTGACAATATGTATGTCGATGAGGCAGACATTTACTATCACATTAATATTAGTCCTTGGGAAGCTGCTTTAGGCCAAGACATCGAGCTAAAAACCCCCTCTGGAAAGATTAAAGTCAGCATTCCTGAACATACAATTTATGGCAAACAGCTCCGTATTAAAGAAAAAGGGATTCCCTCTTCACCCCCGGGACACCTTTATCTAATCCTGAATATTGTTTATCCAAGAGCAGAATCCCCGCAGCAAAAACAGGCATATGAGCAATTTGCTCAAGCATTTACACATTTCAACCCTCGTGATGAAGGAGGTGAATCATGACAACGATTCAGTACCGAGAAGTGTACAAAAATGGATATTTAGAGGCTGAAATCATTGATGAACAATATATTTTTGATTTAAAGCATTTTGCCCAAGCATGTGGACAAAGTCCTGAATGGGTTTTGCAATTACTTGAATATGAAATTCTACCAGCTCGTTCTGAGCAAAAAATCCATCAATTTTTTGGTGAAGAACTTACTCGAGCACGGAGAGCTTATCGCTTGCAACGGGATTTTGAAGCAAGTCTCCCTGCCGTCGCCATGATGATGGATCTGATAGATGAAGTACAACAATTGCGCAAGCAAGTGAAATACTTCAAATAAAGCAAGCCCACATAAATGCATGTACTGTTACATGCATTTATTTTTTATTGATTAGAATGAAAGGATTAAACCATCAATGAAAGTTAAAGAATGCAATAAAAAGCTGAAAAACCTTTTCCCTGAGTTCCGTGAACTTATTCAGCCTTTAAGAGAAGAAAACCCTCACTTCGCTAAAATTTTCGAGGAACATGAAACGCTAGATCATGAAATTACGCATTTGGAACTAAATCCAGTTAATGTAATTAATGATGATATTGAGTTTCTAAAGCGAAAAAAACTTAAATTAAAAGATGAAATGTATCGTTTGCTCAAACAAGCGCAGACGAACCTTACTCAGTAATTTCAATTTAATATTATAAAATAACGGTGAATCTGGCACTTATCATTCTGACTTAAAGCATAAGTGCCTTATGTGACGTTGACTATTTTAATCGAGTCCAACGTCCCATTTCTCGGAGCGTACCTTTCAATGTTTTTTGAATCGGTTCATACTCCAAAAATGCAAACAAACCGAGTTGTTGCTGCTGGTTTTGTTGAGCCAACAATTCCATCACACTTTTTTCACCGCGCCCGACCATTTGTCTACGATAAAAATACCAAATTAACAAAAGTGTTGTCACACACATGGCTGTGAGCATATACCAAAAGCCATGCGGTAAGTTTAATCCTGGAATAAATTCAAAATTCATTCCGTAAATACCTGTAAGAAGAGTCAGTGGTGCAAATACAGCGGTGATAATTGCTAAAATTCTCATATTTTCATTGGTTTGATTGGCCACTGCTGAAAAGTGCAAATCGATGGCGGCTTGTACTGCATGGTTTAACCGAACACTGTGCTTTTGTATTCTTTCAATATGGCTAATTAAATCATCCATTCGGACGAGCATTAGATTTTGCTTCTCTGCCTTACGTTTAGCTTTAATATGATGATAATTTTCGACAATTTCATCTCTTAATTCTTGTAGGCATTCAACCTGTTCTTCACACAAATTTTCAACTTGTTGAAAAGCGGTGATCTCTTGCAGCAGTTGATTCCATCGATTAAATTTTTGATTTCCTTGTAATAGTTCTCTTTGCCAAAATTCCACACGTTTGGTTAGTGGCACACGTAAACCTAAATAGCCATCCACCATCATATTCAGTAATCTAAGCACAATATCTACAGGGCTCTGTGCTAATTTTCGTGGAATATTTTGTTGCTCTATAGGTCGTGTTTGAATCGCCTGCACTCTTTCAAGATATGTTTCAAATACACAATTACCTCGTTCATGCACTGTGATTAAAACATTTGATGTCATGACAAAACTTACCGGCGTTGTAACAATGTCCGCAGTTTGTTGTTCAGCTGAATGACCATTCTGAATTTGTATGTGGTCATCTGGGGTGATTAATTTTTTAAAGATCAACAAATCATAATCATCCAATGCATCAAATACGCAAGGATGCTCAAGGTTTTGAATATCTTTAAGATGAAATTCGTTCAACAGAATTCCAGTGTTCTCAAAAATATATCGTTGCCACGTCTCTGTATTTTGAATCAATTCGTGGCGTTCAAAACTCAACCATATAAATTCTGCATCAACATCAGTCGATAATTCTTCACTCAGATAAATATACCCGTCACCTTGATGATAATAATAATTAAACTTTTGCATTTTAGTTATTTTTAAATGAGAACATTTTGATCATGCCATAAAAAAAGCCTTGTGTAACACTCGTTTAAACGAAGCACCACACAAGGCTTAGAATTAGCTTAAATGATTAAGCTTGTTCAATTTCTTTCATTGTAAGTTTGATACGACCACGGTTATCAACATCCGCAACTTGTACCTTAACTTCTTGACCTTCAGTAAGAACGTCTGTCACATTCGCAATACGCTCGTTCGAGATTTGTGAAATGTGAAGCAAGCCATCAGTACCAGGAAGGATATTGACGAACGCACCGAATTCAACGATACGAATGACTTTACCTGTGTAAATTGTACCTGGTTCAATTTCTGCTGTAAGCGCTTGGATTTTCGCTACTGCAGCCATTGCCGCTGCTTTAGTTTCACCAAATACACGTACTGTACCGTTATCTTCGATATCGATCGCTGCTTTGGTTTCTTCAGTGATTTGACGAATAGTTGCGCCGCCTTTACCAATCACGTCACGGATCTTATCAGGATTGATGCTGATCACTTGGAATGTTGGTGCGTGCATTGAGATTTCAGGACGAGCACGTGAAATCACTTGATTCATCTCATTCAAGATATGCATACGACCTGCATACGCTTGATTCAATGCAACTTCCATGATCTCTTCAGTAATACCTTCGATCTTGATGTCCATTTGAAGTGCAGTAATACCGTTTGCAGAACCTGCTACTTTAAAGTCCATGTCGCCAAGGTGATCTTCGTCACCTAGAATGTCTGAAAGAACTGCGAAACGTTCACCTTCTTTCACTAGACCCATTGCAATACCTGCAACTGGCGCTTTAAGTGGAACACCTGCATCCATAAGTGATAAAGAAGCACCACACACAGACGCCATCGAAGACGAACCATTCGATTCAGTGATGTCAGATACGATACGAATCACGTACGGGAAGCGATCAGCTGGTGGAAGAACTGCTTGAACACCACGACGTGCCAAACGACCATGACCAATTTCACGACGTTTAGGACCAGATTCACGACCAGTTTCACCTACAGAGTATGCAGGGAAGTTGTAGTGAAGCATGAAGTTATCAGTCTTCGTACCTGCAAGGGTATCCACCATTAATGCATCACGTGTATTACCTAAAGTCGTCGTTACTAACGCTTGAGTTTCACCACGTGTGAACAATGCAGAACCGTGCGCACGATCTAACACGCCAACTTGTACGTCGATTGCACGAACAGTTTTAGTATCACGACCATCAATACGTGGTTTACCTGACAAGATATTGTCACGAACTGTACGATATTTAAGGTCTTCAAATAATTCGTTCACTTCATCAGCAATACCTGTTTCATCATTTTCAGGAACGAATTGCGCAATTGCTTCAGCATGAAGTGCATCAAGTGCTGCATAACGGTCTTGCTTAACCGCAATCGTGTATGCTTCAGAGATTTTCGCTTCAAATGCTTCTTTTAATTTTGCTTGAAGTTCTTCATTTTTAGTTGGTGCAGTCCAAGTAGACTCTGTTGCACCCGCTGCTGCTGCGAATTCTTTGATTGCTTGAATTGCAATTTGCATTTCGTCATGACCAAAAAGAACTGCGCCCAACATTTGGTCTTCAGAAAGTTCTTTCGCTTCTGATTCAACCATAAGTACAGCAGCTTCAGTACCCGCAACGACAAGATCAAGATCAGATTGAGCAAGTTGTTCGTGGCTTGGGTTAAGAACGTATTCACCGTTGATTAAACCGACACGTGCAGCACCAATTGGACCACGGAAAGGTGTACCTGCAATTGCAAGTGCAGCAGAAGTACCTAACATTGCAGCAATGTCAGCTTCCATTGTTTTGTCAGATGATACAACTGTCGCAGTCACTTGGATTTCGTTGTAATAACCTTCTGGGAACAACGGACGAATTGGGCGGTCGATCAAACGTGAAATTAAAGTTTCAGCTTCAGATGCACGGCCTTCACGCTTACCATAACCACCTGGGATACGACCTGCAGCATATTGTTTTTCTTGGTAGTTAACAGTCAATGGGAAAAAGTCTTGACCTGCTTTCGCAGTCGGTTGAGCAACAACAGCAACCAATACAGTCACACCACCCATGGTAATCACTACTGTATTTGCTTGACGCGCCACACGGCCTGTTTCAAGCACAACTTGGTGCTGACCGAATTGGAATTCTTTACGAATAATATTAAACATCGACATGTTCTATTTTTTCCTGATTTTATTCTAGTGGAGACCCCTAAGGTTTGGCATTCACAACACAGGTTTTAAATGACAAAGCTTAGAAGCCGACCTCACTAGAAACACTATTTTTAAACACAAAGAAGGAGCGAAACTATTCGCCCCTTCCCCATGATCTAGTCGAAACTAGATCGCCTTTAGTTTTCAGCAATACAGCATTCAACATGCAATAATCCGAAAATAAAGTTTAAATCGAATTAACGACGTAAACCTAAAGCAGCAATCAAATCGCTGTAACGAGTAGCATCTTTACCTTTAAGGTAGTCAAGAAGCTTACGACGTTGGTTAACCATACGGATAAGACCGCGACGGCTATGGTGGTCGTGTTTGTGCTCTTTGAAGTGACCTTGTAAGTCATTGATTTGAGCAGATAAAAGAGCTACTTGAACTTCTGGTGAACCAGTGTCGTTTTCAGCGCGAGCAAATTTAGCAATGATCTCTGCGCGATCTGCGTTTGTTAAAGCCATTCGATTTCTCCGAGATGCTTATTTAAAAGTATTTGATACAAATCAACGACGCTCTTCAAAGCGGAATTGACTGCCGTGCATCACTACAGCAGCGTGCTATTTTAAAGGAACCCCCCTCAAAAAGCAAAATTATCCGCTCAATAACTTCTGGCAGAAACAATCATCAATTCATGTCGTTAAAGATACTGACTTTTGTTTTTTGGCAGGGCAAACTTGCCTGTTATAAAAACAATGAAACATGGAATGAACGTGAAATTACTCTCTACAAATACGTGCATAGCACCAAAAGACTTAACTACGATCACTCGTCATAAAGACGAAGTTGCGCCAGAACTTGGGGGAATGACGCAACAGCAAATTGATAAAATTTGGCACAGTGTTGAAGCACTTTATCGTACTGGCAATCATCCAATGATCAGTATGTGTTTACGTCGCAAGGGTCAGATATTAATTAATCGCAGTATTGGTTACACAGAACTTGGTCCAAACTATCAAACAGACCCTTCTAAAGTTGCGACACCAGAAACACCGGTCTGTATGTTTTCTGCCTCTAAAATCGTTAATGCCATGTTAGTGCATTTGTTAGATCAACAAGGGAAAATTAACTTACTTGATCCAGTGAGTCGCTATATTCCAGAGTTTGGTGTTAACGGTAAACGACGCGCCACCATATTTCATTTGTTATCACACCGTGGCGGTATTCCTAAAATTGAAACTGAGGTCACTCCAGAGCTTTTATTTGATCGTCAAGGGATCCTGGAGCATCTTTATGCAGCAAAACCGATTGCACCCGTAGGCTCGCAACTCTCTTATCATGCTGTAACTGCTGGATATATTTTAGGAGAATTGGTTGAACGTGTAACAGGACAAGATATTCGTGATTACTTGCACGAACATATTGAAAAACCAATGAATTTACCTTTCTTCAACTATGGTTTAAAACCAGAACTACGTCATTTAGTTGCAAAAAATTATCCAACTGGGATTCACCCTGTCTTGGGGACTGACCTATATCTCAATCGTGTATTAGGCGGAGGACTGCAACTGGCAGTGGATGTCACCAATGATCCCCGTTTTATGGATACCGTCTGCCCTGCAGGAAATATTTACACCAGTGCTGAACAAGCCAATCGTTTTTTTGAAATGTTACTTAATGGTGGTCGTTATCAAGATCAGCAAATTATCAATTCAGAAACGGTCTTCAGAGCAACACTCCCTACATCCAATACAACAATAGACCGTAACCTTTTAGCACCTATGCGTTATGCACTTGGTCCGATGTTAGGCAGTAATCCAATCGGTGTATTTGGCCCAAATACTGGACAAGCTTTTGGTCATCTAGGTTTCTCGAATATTTTATGTTGGGCAGATCCTCAACGGGATATCAGTGTATCGTTCTTAAATACAGGGAAATCTGTGTTAGGCACACATTTAGCCGCTTTAGCAAAAGTGCTATATCAAATATCCAACCAATGCCCAAGTATTCCTAAGGAAAAAAGACGCGCGTTATTTGGAACTGATCAATCTGAAACTGAACGTGTTTAATATCAATGTAAAAAAGGCATCATTTAGATGCCTTTTTTTAAAGTTTTCATCTATTAGCTATTAATTAACCACTACAGATTGTCACAAAAAAGAAAGTACGACAGTTACGTTTTGGTGCTGGCGTTGGTGTTGGCGTAGGAGTTGGCGTCACTACAGGTGGGTCAATAACAGGGGGTTGTGGTGCTGGAGTAGATGGAGCACCATTTAACGCAGCAATTAAATTCAAACGAGGTGTTCGAATTGAGTTACGATGATCCGTAACCAAAGTTCCCGTAGACGTCATACGTGCAACAATTTGATCCAGAGATTCATTCGGGAAAGCATTATTCGCACGTAACACAGCAACAGCACCAGCAATGTGAGGTGCAGCCATTGAAGTACCATCCATTGTATATCCGCCAGCGGTGATACGTGAACCAGGCGCCAATAAAGTTAAATTACGACTCGAGTTACTGAAACACGTTACTTTGTCGCTATAAGTTGCACTGTCAGAGCAATTGCTAAATGCAATCGAACCTACGTTAGCATCATAAACTGCCCCTACACTGACTGCACCCGCAGTACATGCTGGATAGGATATACCACTCAGATGGCCATCATTGCCAGATGCAACTACTGGTAATACCCCATAGCCTCTCAACTTCGAAAAAGAATCTGTAAGTACGGAACTAGTACAAGTTGAGGAATAACTACGTCCATTACCAATGCTTAAGTTTACTGATTTAATGTTTTTGCTTTGGGCATGGTTCGCTACCCAGTTCAAGGCACCAATTATGTCATAATCGGTTGCGCCACCACCAGTTCTAGCTGTACTGCCGGTGAACACATCAAGCATGACAATTTTTGCATCTGGTGCAACTTTAGAAGCAATTGCTGCAACGTTAGTTCCATGTCCATTAACATCTAATTCTAATGTATCGTCTTCTTGAGCAATTTCAATAGAATCCGAAACTTTGCAAGTGGATGATGGTACACCTGGCGCTGTACAATTACCAAAGTCTGAATGGTGGTAATTAATACCTGTATCTAAGATAGCAATTGTTGTCCCTGCACCAGTATAGCCTTGCGCAGCTGCAGGCACTTGACCAATTAATGGTAGACTTTGAGATGCTGTCGTATAAGAAATATTATTTGGATAAATTGCTTTTACATTCGGGTCATTCAATAAGCTTACGAGCGTGTCACGCTTTTGAACGCGATGAAAACTATATGGTAAGGCATTATAATCGCGTAGTAATTGAATACCACCTAAACGCTTAAAGTTCGATTGAATCGATTGCTTCTTTTGAGCAAGATGTTCACGAAGTTGAGCGCGATTATTTTCTAAATGATTAATGTCAATATGATATTCAACGATTAGATCATTTGAACTGTTGTTCAATAATGCCGACAGATTAATACCACCTTTCGACACTTTTTGTTTTGCCTGATTGTTCAATTTAGCGTTAGCTGCTACAGGACTCATTTGAGCCATTGCAGTACCGACCATCAAAACACTCAAACATGCGCTTAATGATAAAGTTTTAAACATAATTGTTCTCCGTTGTTATGTTTTTAGTGCGCAGGGTAAAAAATTACACTTGATTGGCTGGATCAGTTTCTGGATCAATAGGCTTAATCGAAAAATCGCTCTTCGGATCTACTAAATCTGGAGAATCAGTAACAGGCATCTTCTCAGACTCATTTAAATCTTCGACTTGATCTTCGTTAGGCGATATTGGCGTTTGCTGTCCACTCTCAGGAGCAGATAGAGAATCAATCTGAGCGACTGAGGAAGTGTTTTGATCTGCAGGCTTAAAACATTTATACAACCCAAACAGAACAACACTCACCAAAATGATTAAAATTATGAATTTTTTCATGGTTTTTTTGTAAAGTGATAATTTTTACTCACTTTAATAGAATCGTTAAGTCAAAACAAGTATAAAGATGCCTAAAAATTAAGATTGAGATAAACGGTTAAAAAAGACCCTATGACAAGTCATAGGGCCTTTTTTGCGCTGTAGATTCTTATATTTTAGTTATGATTCTGTTATTTATATTTTTATTGTAAGTGCTGCACACACATTTATTATTAATACGGTCCTTGTTCTTAAGGTTTCATTTCCTTATATGACTATTTTGCCAGATTCATTATGCAACACAAGTCGCAGTTTTCTGATCTTTATGTAAGAAATTGCGTACATTATGTAATCAATTTAATCCTATATGTATATAAAAAAGCCCTGTAGTCTCTCCCAAAACTACAAGGCTTAGCGGCTGTAAGTTTCCTCTTTTATCACTTACATCATTGTAAGTTCGCAGTCTCTCGACTATAAATTATTGTAATTATGCGATATTGCTCAACTTTCCGTGTTGAACCTTTTATGCAAGCAATCATCGCAAAAAATTGTACGAAGCTCTATGCGCCAATTTCTCGAATCCTTGTAAGATATTTCCTACAAAGGTTTTCTATTTTCAACCAATCGTTAAATATTAGATATAAATAAAGTGTTTAATTTATTCAATAAACCTGTTTTTCTTATTGTTTTAATGTTTATTGCCTCAAATAAAGCATCAGTATCCACCAATAAACTGACTGCTTTTTTTGCCCTCGTAATCGCGGTATACAATAATTCTTGGCTCAATAGACGTGACGCAAACTCATCTAATACAATTGCAGTGTGTTTAAATTCAGAACCTTGCGACTTATGAATGCTCAGCGCATAACAGGTTTGCATTGACTTTGGTAAACGTGATGCTGGAAACCATTGGTCAAGACTTGGAAAATATACTTCAAATTGATCAGCAAACTGGCGATGTCTGAGACATATCCCAATATCACCATTAGAAAGCCCGAGTTGATAATCGTTATATGTCATCATGACAGGGCGACCAATATACCAAAGGTCGTGTCGTGATATCCGCATGTGCTGAAATAGCTCCCTTTCAATTTCATCATTCAAACGATTCAATCCCAAATGTCCATGTCTCACTGCAGCTAAGATCCTATAATCATCAAATTTTTGGATAATTTCAGCCACATCCTGCTGCTGATATCCATTTCTGACATAAAGGTTGAGTGCTTTAAAGTAATCCGTAAACCCCGAGCTTAATTTAAGGTAATAGGCTTTTAAATCTTGATCTGAATATTCTTTATTCAAATACTCTAGTTGAACAAGATCCTCTTGAAGCTCAGCTAAATTAATCTGTTGGATTTCAGATGCTCTACAAATCTCCTTCTCAAATTTAGCCAATACCTCAACTTTCGAGCTTTGTGGTGAGCATTGATGTGACTGGATGAACCTTGCCAAATCACCGATTTTTGCACCTGCTTTGAATCTTCGACTGGTCACTAAATTGACGTGATGGTCATTAAGCGCTTTTACTTGTTGTAAATCCGCCAATACCATCCCCACATCAACCGAGGCCAACTGCTGTGCATCCCCTAACAAGATCAAACGACATTGGTCTGGAATTGCTTCAAAAAGCATCGTCGCGAGATTGAGATCGAGCATTGAGGCTTCATCAATCACCACCACATCATAGGGTAATGGCTTTTTCAGACTGTATTTAGGTTGAGCGCTATGCCCTAAACCCAGAAGACGGTGAATCGTTAACGTATTTTGCTGCTTTAAGTGGGCAATATCCAAACCCATATTGAGCATTGCATCGTCATTTAATGAGTTTTGCAATGCTTCTTTCATTCGCTGTGCAGCTTTCCCTGTCGGTGCAGCCATTGCGATTCTTAACTGATGATTCGACTCATTTAATACGGCAATAATACGCGCTAGAGTATACGTTTTCCCTGTACCCGGACCACCTGTAATCATACTCAGCGCTTGCCTTGATACTATTTCTAAGGCTTGCTTTTGAAATGGATCGATTAATAATTTTTCATATTTTGTGCAATCTACAGGCACTATCGTTTGCTGCTTTAAACGATAAACTTGTTGAGCTAAACGCTGCTCTAATTGCCAATAGCGATATAAATACAAATAGTTCTGATCATAAACAAAAGGCGCGACCTGTTGTTCTGCAAGCTCTGCGCTCACGAGCAACTTACTCAGATCTTGGATAACCTCCCCTTTCAAATCAATACAACTATCGCCGACAGTAGATGCCATCAGAACTTGTTCAATGGTGTTAATGGATTGTTCATTTAAATCATCTGATGAAAGATACTGATTTAGGATATATTCAGCCCAAGTTGTTACCCATTGAGGAACATCAACTTTTTCATTCTGATTAATTTCCACACAGTTATCCTCATAGTTATCTACACATTTATCATCAATATTATCCACAAGATAAATTAATGATTAATAATAAATTCATTTAAATATTCATGCTATTTTGCTGTTTTTATCCTCAGCAAAATAGCCCAATATTGCATCTAATCTTAGAATAAATTCTGAACTAGGACGCCAATAATTAAATCCATATTGGTCAGTGCCATTCATCCCACGTAAATATAAATAACTGGCACCACCAAGATCTCGATCGATGTTGTAGTCATCAATATGAATACTTAAATAGCGATGTAATGCCACCAAATATAGGGCTGCTTGTAGCCAATAACTTGCATGCGTCATGCTCAGCTGAATAGCTTGAGCTGAATAGTCTTCCACATGATTTCCGAGATAATTACTCTTATAGTCGGCAATGTGATAGCGCTCCCCATCATAATAAACCAAGTCAATTGAACCATTGAGGTAACGTGCTGAATTTGCAGCATTGAATTCGGGCATATTAAGTCCAAACTCTAAAAATAATTGCTGAATACGCTGAATACCAAATATTCGGTCTGCTAAAGCCAAATAGAATGGAAATTCAGCCAAATGTGCTTCAGGTACTAATTGTTTGAGTCGAAATTCAGGTTGAATCGGTGTCTCTAAAACCTCTGCTAACCATTCAGCCATCATTTCTAACAGATGTTGCTCGGTATCATGATGTTGAGGAAAATCTGATTGAAATTTAGCGAATAATTGCTCCCATAAACTCGAATAGGCATTTTTAAAACGGCGGCGAATTTCTAATGTCCAATCTCGGCGATCTTGAAAATCGATATGTTCAAAAATTTCATGTAGGAAATTTCCAGCTAATGTTCCCATCGGAAAATGAGCACGAATCCAACTCAAAGGTTGTTGATGATCCAAATCCTCAAATTGATATGGAGTCACGAGCGTCACAGCATTGACCTCATCACTCGCATGATGTTCAATCATATCTTGAGCCGCCATACGATCTTTAATTTGTTGATGACTCAAATGTTGTGCGAGATAACTAAAACTGGTTTTGGCTCTAGGATAAAAATGAACTTGAGGATATTTCTGCGCAATCATTTGAACAGTATGATGTTCTTTTTTTGCGATTACTTTCTCAGGGCATTGCTCTAAACATGGCTCATCTAAACTGAAAGCATGCTGAAATTGGTTCGCACCATGACCACGCCAAAACGCCAAACCATAAATAGATTGCCCTTTTTGATCACTCATCATTGAATAAACGCGGTGTTGTGCTCGAGTTAAGGCCACATACCATAATCGTCGATGCTCTGCCAAAGCACGTTGGTCATGTTGCTCAACCTCTAATGGTTCCAATAATTCTTCACGCTTTAACGCCACGACACGTTGTGCGACGGACTTTCCAGTTCCATTATCCTGCACTTCACGAATTGAAAAGTTAAGTTCGCTTCGATCTGACAGTTTACGATCTGCGCCAAGCAAGAATACAATCTTAAACTCCAATCCTTTAGATTGGTGAATAGTTAAAAGGTGAACGCCCGCTTGATTACTCAACTGTCTTTCAATTTCCCACTCTCTTTCCATCGGATTTGAAAGCTGCCGCATATACCAATGATAAAGGGTGTGCATACCTCTTAACTCATCACTGTTTTGGCTCAACAACTCTGAAATGTGTCGTAGATTGACCACTTCGCGTTCATTGTCATAGCTGAATTGCTCAACCAAGTTTGTCCAAACTTTGAATTCTGTGAGGAAACTTTGCCATGCTGTTAAAAAGCCTTGGCCCATCCACATTTCACGAATTTCTTCAAATTTCGTGATAAATAAACTTAAGCCATCTGCTTGAATTTGAAGTTGCAAAAAACGATGTAAATTAAAACCCATCAATCGTGTAAGTAAAGCTCTCTTTAATTTAGCTTCATCAAATGGATTTATGATGGCTGTCAAAATTGCACCAACATCTCGAGCAATTCCACTTTTGAAGACACTTTTTCGTGAAGGTCGATTTACAGGAATGCCTAACATCAATAAGTGATGATGAACTTTATCTAAATCAGGATTGTTACGAGACAAAACAGCGATATCATCTGCCTGAAGCTCAATACGTTGCCCCTGCTTTTCGAAATATAGCTGACTTTGGGCAGCCTGATTGAGCAAATCCAGTATCTTCCAAGCAACCTGCTCTAACTCGTGTTCCTTATCAATTACTTGAACCCAACGAAGCGGAGCATAATTTTCTAAACCGGATTGGATCAATAATGGATGCGATCGAGTACCTGCTGTAACAGGCGTATATTCAACTTGTTCACCAAAATCCATTTGTTGTTGAAACAATGCATCGACGACTTCGACCAATGGTTTCACTGAGCGATGATTATGCACAAGTTGGTAAAAACGCCCTGCTTTAGTTTCAACATCTTGATATGCTTTTAGGAACGTGAGCATGTCTCCACCGCGGAAACCGTAGATCGCTTGCTTACGGTCTCCCACCATAATCATACAACCCTGCTTCACACGACTTGGATGTCTCCAAATCTGCGCCAACATATCATCTTGATCTTGGTTGGTATCCTGAAACTCATCCACTAAAATAAGTGGGTAACGCGCGTGAACGTACTTTGCAAACTCCTGACCTTGCGCTCCCTGCAGTGCTTCGGCCAAAGTTCGAATTTGCTGTGAAAATGTGGTTTCTGATTTTTGCTGTAACAACTCTGGCAAACGTTGTTTTACTTGTTGTGCTAAATAATATTGTAAATAACTCTCCAAATGCTCGAGTTGTTGGTTGAGCTTGTCAAACTGTTTAAAAAACTCAGCAAGTTCAACAATAATAGGATGTTGCTCAAATGCCGCCAAAACATCGACGGGACATTTGTTGAGAACTTTTTTTCTTAATTCATTCAACTGACTAAGATGAGTGCTGAGATGCGACGCAAAAATGACTTCAATGCCTTGGGATTTAACTTGATCAAGGAATTCAGGCAACAACTGCGTGAGTGTCATTTTTAATTTATCTTGATCGCGCCACTTCTTTGCGACTACAGCATAATACTGCCCTTCAGGATCATAAAAGTCTGTTAATGAATCTAGCGTTTCAAGCTCGATCTGTATGAAGCGCTCTGCATGAGTTCTGAAAGCGTCTACATCTATGGTCGGCGCTGGCACTGCTTTGAAATAAGCAGAGGAAAAATTCAAACTCGTTTCAATTAAATCGATATAAGCATCTTGTGACTTAATTTTTTTCTTAAGCAGCAAATAATCTACAGTTGATTGAGGCTGCTGTTGAATCCATGCCCGTAATTCATCATGAATTAACTGAACCATATATTGTTTTGCATCATTGGTGATTTGCATTCGTTCAATTTTACCGCTCTCAAATGCAAATTCACGAAGAAGCTTTTGGCTAAAGCTATCCAAGGTCCCAACAAAGAGTTCTTCAAGCTGATCTATCACCAATTTTAAACGTGCACATGCATGTGCAATCAAGCCAGAAAATTGATTTAAAATCACTTGATATAAAATATCTGATTCTAATTTTGCACGCGCCTGAACTTGATCTTGATTTAGCTCACGACATGACTCTAAAAGTCCAAGTACCTCGATTAAACGTGCACGAATTCGACTTTTCAATTCAGCCGCTGCTTTGCGTGTAAATGTCGTCGCAATAATCTGCTTTGGTAAATATTCTTCTAATAAAATTCTGACCATGAGGCTGGAGAGCGTATACGTTTTTCCAGTCCCTGCAGAAGCCTCAATCCAATGCAATCCAGTGAAATGCATATCCACAATTGGCTGATATGAGACTATAGGCTTTTGACTCATATTTAAGCCTCCGATTGATACATATATATCGGCTGATATAAGACATAAGCAAACTGATCACACGCTTGTTTTAATAAGTGCTCAGCATCTAAATCCTGTAAAATATACTGCCAATCTCGGTGCAAATGACTTTCTTCACTGTCATTTAAACTATAACTCAGAAAGGCATCGCTTTTATTCCACTCATTTAATAGCTTATCGAAGTTATTTAACTGCTGATGACCCTCTTCATCAGTGACCCATTCTAATGCTTTTCCATCTACAGCAAGTTTCATCAGCAATGCTGCAGGTAAAACGAGAGGCTCTATTTGGGCTTGTTTATATGCCTGAATCCATTGAGAAAGCATATCCTGAGCTTGTTTCGTCGTCAGGCCAGTACACATGATGGTTTTATCGCTAAAGATTTGGATGCGCTGCATTTCAGTTGCAAGGTGATCTGGTAAGTCTCGATAACTTAACCAAAGTAAGTATTCTAACCACACATGTGCTCGTCGTTGTGCGCGTGCACTGGATGTTGAAACACTCACCCAACTCGTCTCATCCCCTTGAGGAACGGTCACTTGAAGCTGTATATCATCTATTGCTATGACGTGCTGAGTGATTTTGGTCGGCTCATCAACATAGCACTTTTGCCTTTTTAATAACTGTTGATGCTCTAACAGACTCATTTTCAAACTGACTTCTTGTAATTTGCCGACAGGAAGCTGGTCACTGAGTAATTCAGTCTGAAGCTTCGAAACATTTGGCTGCTGTTGTAAAAAGTCACGAATAGAGTATCGCGCCAATCCATCTAATAACAACGGCTCATTCACCTCAGGTAAATCCTGATCCTTTAAATTAGATACGCCCAAGGTTTTTAAATAAAGACGCGCAGGAAAACAGATATCTTTGATCCATTGTTCAGCATCCAAGACCATGATGTCCTGATTCAATTCAAGCGTGGTATTAATCCAAGCCTCTCTATGACCACGTTGATCCTGACGATTGAGGTTAGAAGCCACGGCATACCATTCATCTTCATAGCGCTGATGCTGTTGCTGAAAACCATCAGGATCAAAGGGTTGCAAAGGATGTACCGTGTAGAGTGTGCTCAAATTCTGATGAACTTGAATGCCATCAATATCAATGAGAGGATTCGAGGAAGATTGATCTGATGTTTTTATGATCCACGCGAGATGTTGGAGTAATTCCTGAACACTACTCGATGGATCTCGTACTTCACCATCGGCTACATCAAAACCATTATAGAATAGCCAGAGATTATCTTTGGCCAATAACAAAGCGTCTAAAAAAGCACCTTGATCATCATCTAAACGTGATCGATCACCAATCATGGGCTTGAGTAAATCCATTAAATCAAAAGGTAAATGACTCTCCCGATTTGGAAACTTCCCCCCATCTAAATTCATCATGACAATTAACTTATACGGTATTGGCCGAATCAAACCAATTTGACTAAATGTAATTTGTCCAGTTGGCAATGCATAATCAAGTTGCGATTCAAGGGTGCTTTGGATTTCAGTCAGAATATAGCTCAAGGGCAAACGTATGTTTTTAAGAATGGCTTGATCATGTTCTTCATAGAAATTTGCCAGCGTTAGCATTCTTATTTGCTTTTGAATAATCTCTTTAATCATCTCTAACGAGCTTACACCAGCGCTTTCAAACTCATTAACTTCTAAAATTAAACGATTGAGCCAAAATTCAACATGCTCTGACGTCTCTTGTTCATTTTCGATTTCAATCGTCGTGAGCCAATCTCGACGCTCTGTAAAGTGCTTATAAATTTCAATGAGCGTGGCGATTAAGTGAAAATCACCCGAGCCCACTAGATGAGAACTTAAGGTCTCCTCAAACATCGCATGAACTGGAACAGCCACACCCAGCGCCAAACGATCTAAGGCATACTTAAAACTAAACCGATAGTCTTGATCATACTCCGCCAATGTTTTTTGCAGATGTTGTTTATCCAAACCTCGTCGAAATCCCGCTTGTCTTAACAAAAATAAGATGCGCTCAGTACCATTAATGTCTAAGCAATATCTCACTTGGGTCGCTGCTAAGTTCAACCAATCAGCAAAATCATCAATGGTAAATCGACTTTGTATCAGTTCAATTCGCCCTAACACTGAACGCCATGCCAATACTGTATCTAACTGCGTGATACCAGCTAGCTTTACTGGCAGATAAACACCTGTTGCAGTATTTTTTTGCGGAAACACACTCCGTATCAAAGGCTCAATTTGTTTCAGATCAGGCGCGAGCACTAATATATCACTCGGACGGCGTGGTGCTTCTGCTGTTGACTGAGCAAGCCATCGGGTCAATTGATCTTTTAAGACTTCAAGCTGTCGTACAGCGGAATGACAAACATGAATGTGGATTGAATCGTCTGCTGGATCTAATACATAACTTTGAGCTTGAGGTTCAACCAAATGTAAAATATCTGATTGCAATTGGCTCAGTAAATGCTGCGGTGCTTCATCCACAAAAGCATCTATCCATTGCCCCTCATCACCTGAGGAAAGGTTAGACAACAGAGAAAAGTGATCACGTGCCTGCTTGCCCATTCGTGTTAATAAGGGATGTCTGGACTCACGTGCCAGCCCATTAAAGCTCAGACTAAAATTCTCAAAAAACTGCTCAACTTCATTATCAGCTGGTTTTCTTTGATGCTTTTGCTGAAACTTTTCGATATATCGCTCTTTGAGCTTTAAGTCATATTGTTTTTTCCAATTCGGATCGACACTATCTGCCCAATATTCTTGCGAGGGATTGTAATGCAAAATCAACACATCAATGTACTGACCCAAACGGCGTAAAAACTGTAATTGACTTGGTGGTAAATCCAAGAGTGTAAAAACGATCAGTTGCTGCGGTAGTTTTTTGAGGGCTATTTTCTGTTGCTGTTCATCACGAAGTACACCCCAAAAATCATGATCAATACTTTGCATTTCAACAAAGTCTTCATGAAAAATATTGAGCCATAACCAACGTTGCCAAGCCTCTAATTGTTGTGCCTGCGAAAATTTAAAACTGGAATCTTGATCGTTTAAATATTGTAATTGTTGTTCAATATTGAGTGCTTCATTACGCCCCCATACCTGAATCCAATTTTCAGGACAACGACAATCATATTCACATGCTCGGCGACAATCTGCTCGATAAATCATGTAATTGCTGAACAATTTTGACACTTGATCAGACACCCAATACAACATGCTCATCTTTTTTCGATATTGTTCATTTGACTGTTCAATACGTGCTGCGCTGTCATAGATACGTGTGATTAATGGGAATAAAGGATGTTCAACCTCAAGCTGATTATGCACACGCTGTATAAAAGGTTTGAGTGCTTGGAAAATACGCCACTTCATAATCAGACGTGGAATATTCGCTTTACGTACTTTATCTTTGTCACTCAAAATTTGCTGGTAGGCATACCATTGAAAGCCACGAATACGTTGATGGAAAAATGTATTTGCACTGATGCCTTGGTGCTCAGATAGCCGTTGGGTTAACCACTCTTGCATTGCCGCAGAAGGCACCACAAAATGTTGTTGCTGTAGGACTGCAAATGGGTTGTTCGTGGGACGCTTTTGAGTTGTGATGATGCCTTGTACCAAAACTTCAATGCGCTGACTTTGAATTACATGAATTCCCATAAGGTCCCTTTCACCATACAACGAACACGTTATGAAGTTGTGTGAACAAAATCATAAACATAAATTACTATACATCTTAATCTGACTATGTCACTTTTACTTTATGACTTTAATAAAACTTTCATCTCGCGCTATGTTCATCATGTGATGGATCGAGAACCATAGACTTTGATTAGGTGATAAATAAATGAAACTTGATAAAATTCCAGAAACAATCGACCCAAATTTAAATTTAGAACAAATTCGAGATGAATGTCTTGATCTCGTCAAAAAACGCTCTTATGTTTCAGCAGGTGTTGCTGTCATTCCTGTGCCCTTTTTAGATGTTGTGATTGACGTAGGTATGTTGTCAATTTTAATTCCAGAAATTAATGCTCGCTTTGGCTTAGCTCCTGAACAAATCAGCGTCTTTGATCCTCAAACCAAAAAAATCCATTGGAACGAACTACGCAAACGCGGTTTCGAGTTTTCTGGTCTAGTCGTGGCTCGTACTGCCGCTAAAGCTTCGCTGAACAATATGGCAGCCAAAGTGTTGACCAAGCAAGTGACTAAGTTTATTCCATTGGGCGGTTCAATTATTGCAGCTAGCTTGGGTTATATTGTCATGAAAAAAGTGGCTGAGGCTCATGTTGAAGAAAGCTATAAACTTGCCAAAAGCATTCAACAAAAACAACAAGCAAATGTTGTGAAATACGCTTAACCCATAAAACCTTATACGTATAAATAAAGCCCTGTAAGGGCTTTATTTATACCTCTCACCAGCTCTAAACATCTACTTTTAATTGTTTCAAAATTGCCTTCAAAATTTCAAGGCGTGCAGTATATTTATCATTGGTAGCAATGATATACCACGGCGCATCTTCGGTATTTGTTCGGTGGAGCATGTCTGCTGCAGCCAATAAATAATCATCCCAACGTTTGCGATTACGCCAATCTTCAGCCGTAATTTTAAAACGCTTATGCGGTGTTTCCTCTCGTGCTTTGAAACGATTGGCTTGCTCTTCTTGACTGATGGCCAACCAAAACTTAATAACGACTGTTTGCGTATCTACTAGATCTTTTTCAAAGCGATTAATCTCATCATATGCACGTTTCCACTCCACATCCGTTGCAAAACCTTCAACTCTTTCCACCAATACACGACCATACCAAGAGCGATCGAAAATCGAGATTTTTTCATCTTCAAGCAGTTTATTCCAAAAACGCCAGAGATAAGGCCGCGCCAATTCATACTTTTCAGGCGCAGAAATGTTATAAATTCCATATTCTCTTGGATCGAGCTTTTTCACAATACGCTTGATCGCACCACCTTTACCTGCGGCATCCATCCCCTCAAAAACGATCACCGTTTTTTGTCCTTCTGCGCGTAATGCTTCAGCGACCTTCTTGGTCAGTTTCTTGAGTTCAGCCTTATACTGATCTTTTTCAAGTACTGCTTCATTGGGGGACGTTAAAATTTCTGGGATATCCGCTTGATGCCATTTTTGGCGCATTTTTTGAGGATGATTTGGCAAATCTTTCAGTCGCGCTAATACAACTTCTGCGAATTTCTGATCACGACATACTTCATCTTCACAATCGATAATGACCCAGTCTTGGGTAAATTTTTGACGCAATCGTTGTACATTTTCATATTGTTTTTTATTGCGCCAATCCAGCCCATGCAATTTATGCCAACGCTGCTCCGAAGGTTCAATTTTATCTAAACGCTTCTGTAATGATTTCCACGATAAATCAAACCAAACTTTCACGACATCAACATGATTATTTTTTAAATCCTGCTCAAAGCTTTGCATTTGCTGCAAATAATTTTCGAACATGGTTTCATCAAATGGTTTTGAAA
The DNA here is from genome assembly GCF_056779875.1 of Acinetobacter sp. ANC_7634. Lineage (NCBI taxonomy): Bacteria > Pseudomonadati > Pseudomonadota > Gammaproteobacteria > Moraxellales > Moraxellaceae > Acinetobacter > Acinetobacter sp. ANC_7634. The sequence continues at coordinate 32,315 of NZ_JBWYIT010000005.1, forward strand.
CATGTAAGGATGTGGCTAAAAGATCACTATACCAATTTCCAAACATGACGATCATTTGTCCTTCAGCAGGAATATAACGTGCATAAGGTTGCCAATATGGGATATTCGGCTGAATAAGGTGAGGAGGGTCAGCTTTGACTTTCAAATATCGTGGATCAACCCATTCTCTTAATTGCTTAACCGATTCTCCTTTACCTGCTAACTCAATGCCACTTACCAACACCACTAAGCTTTTGGCATTTTTCTTACCACGTGTATCTTTGAGAGCATATTGCGCTTCAATTAAGTCTAAATTGATCTGATCTGCATCAAATATTTTGTTCTTATCTTCGGGTTGATCAGTATTTTTATCAAATTGTTGTTTTGGTTCAGACATAGCCCACTCAAAATTATTGTATTTTCGACAGTATACGCAAGGAACAGTATCAACTTAAATCTTCAGGTACAATTTATTGCAATTGTCTTTTCATCCATGACTGACCTGAAAGGTTTTATTTTAGATTTCAACAGTCATAGTCGAGCGTAATCCAACCTATTATGCTTTTTTCAGTCCTTTTAATTGAGCTAGAACATGTCCAAACTTGCTGCATTAGATCAACTTTTAGAACAATACAAACAACTCAATTATCATCAGGATCCGGTACTTAAACAAAGGTTAAATGATGCTCAAAATTGGCTAAAACAGCGCATACTTCACACACATGCTGAGTTATTCGCTGAAGACAAAAATAAGCTGATGGCTCAATATTTTATTAACCGTCTTTATGGTGGCCCTGAATTTGATGACCTAGCATTGCAAATCGAACGTTTACTAAAATACGCACACAAAGCTGAAAAAATCATTCCAGAAAATGCCATTAAAACTGGGTTAAAATCTGTAGGACTGGCGGTCTTGGCGATGCAACTGGATGAACAAGTTGCACAGTATTTACTCCAACATTATCCAAAAGACCAACCAATTACTGATGAAATGATGCGTGAAACTTTAGTGGCTTTAGATCAAGAGCAAGCGCGCCATGAACAACTCAATCTGTTGGATGAGCTCGGTCTGAGTCTGGACAAATACATGCGTTCATTCATCATGCACACAGCGTTTAAAATGTGTAAAGGTGCAGCAAGCAAATATAATTTTGAACTGATGTATGACTTTATTGGTGAAGGCTTTGTCGCTATGAAACCAATGAAATCGGCTGCGACCTTTATTCGGAGTTTTACAGAAAAAGAGCGAATCATTGTAAATAATGTCCACTCAGGGAAAGAAAATCCCTTCCAAATCGCTTAATTAGAAATCATTAGCAAAGATTCTGATCAGCCGAAAAAGCGTAAAAGCGTCTGGTCAGAATATCGAAAATAAAAGAACATCTTCTCATTTCATGGATGAAACTTCGCTTTAATTCTGTATATTATTCATATCAATTGCATAATCTAGACTGAAAAAAACTGAAGAATCTGTCATTATGCAGTTTAATTCAGATTTAATATTATTTGTGTTCAGGAGTGACTCGAATGTCTAATGAAAATCAACAGCCTCATGCTCAGGTTGAGCCGGCAAATAATAAAGACAACGTGAGTCCTTTTTTAACAGATCCATTACCAACTGGCGCACCTCAAGGTCAGCAACAATCGCTACAAGAGCAACTGACAGATACGCCAGTACATTCTTCAGTGCCGAAATATAATTTGCCACGTGGTGCGAATACTGGAAACGTTGGACCAACGACACACTTCGGTTATAAAACCGTAAATTCTGAAGAGAAAGCGCAAAAAGTCGCTGAAGTTTTCCATTCAGTTGCCGCGAAATACGACATTATGAATGACTTAATGTCATTTGGTATTCATCGTTTGTGGAAACGTTTTGCAATTAATATGTCTGGCGTTCGCCGTGGGCAACGCGTTTTAGATATCGCTGGTGGTACTGGTGATTTAGCGAAAGTATTTAGCCGTGAAGTTGGTCCTACTGGGCATGTTGTATTATCTGATATTAATGAATCCATGCTGAATGTAGGTCGCGACCGTCTGATCGACGCGGGTTGTACCAACGTTGATTTTGTACTGGCGAATGCTGAAACCCTCGAGCCTTTCGAAGACAACAGTTTTGATTTACTCACCATCAGTTTTGGTCTACGTAATGTAACAGACAAAGATGCAGCGCTTGCAGCAATGTATCGTGTACTTAAACCAGGTGGTCGCTTACTTGTATTAGAGTTTTCAAAACCAGTGTTTGAGCCTTTCTCAAAACTCTATGATTTGTACTCATTCACTGCTTTACCAATCATGGGTAAAATTGTGGCAAATGATGCTGAAAGCTATAAATATCTTGCTGAATCAATTCGTATGCACCCAGATCAACGCACATTGAAAAGCATGATGGAAAATGCGGGCTTCCAAAACTGCGATTATCACAATTTAACAGGTGGTATTGTTGCAGTTCACCGTGGTTTTAAACTCTAACCGCAGGTAGCACTTCGTCATGTGGTCAATCTTAGCACTGGGTGCAGTTGAAAAAACCATACATCATTGGATTAATTTGGATGCGATTACTCGTATCCAATTTAACCAGTTACAAGGGAAAATGCTTCGTGTTGTGATTGATACACCACAACTTTCCGTTGATGTGTTTTTTGATGAAAATAAAGTTCGTTTAGAACCAACAGTAACAGGTCATAGCACTCAACCCTCTATTTTCGAACAGCGGCCTTGGGAGCAAGCTCACAAGATTACTGAAGCAGATTCCACATTGCATGTTAATAATGTGGTCGACTTGTGCAAACTATTTCTAGCAGATGACATTGGCAATATCCCCGTTCAAGGTGACTATCGCCTTCTGCAAGACATTCAAAAAATTATACAAAATGCTGAGCCAGACCTCGCTTCGCAATTGAGTGATTGGATCGGACCTAATCTTGCAAGTCAAATCGGCAAGGTTCAATTAGCACCACAACATTTAATTAAGTCACTTCAATCTCATCTTTTTTTTGCGGAAGACTTTTTAAAAGAAGATACCGGACTATTCGCACCACGTTGGCAAATGGACGATCTTCTCCACGGAACTCGCCAGCTTAATCAAGATATTGATCGACTAGAAGCAAAAATTCAGCTTTTAAAATCAAAATTTAACCCTTCGTAGATTTCAGGTAATTGCATATATGATTCCGCACATTAGACGTTTAATCGAACTTTGGCGTATAGCTGCGCACTATAGACTCGACACGTTGGTTCCTGCGGAAGATATTCCTGCAAAGGTTCGCCCCCTGCTGAATCTTATACGTTTGCATCCTGCTGCACTTTCTAGTCGAGAACGTAAAAATCCTTTAAAGCTTAAAGAAGCTTTAGAAGAAATGGGGCCACTCGCAATTAAATTAGGGCAGCTCCTCTCTACGCGTCGCGATCTAATTCCACCAGAAATATTACAACAATTGGTGTTATTACAAGATCGTGTTAAACCTTTCGATCTTGGAGTGGCTAAGCAAAGAATTCAAGATTCGCTTAAAGCAGATGTTTCCACATTATTTGCGCGCTTCGATGATAAGCCGCTAGCTGCTGCTTCAATTGCTCAAGTACATACCGCTGCTCTTCACGATGGGCGTGAAGTTGTCGTGAAAGTAACTCGCCCGAATATACGTGCTCAAATTATTCAAGATTTTGAAATTTTAGAATGGCTTGGTCACTATTTAGAAAAAAGGCTAGAAGCTGCCCGTGCTTTACATCTATCAGAAATTATTCAAGATTATCGTCAAATCATTTTAAATGAACTCGATTTGACTCTTGAAGCCGAAAATACACGACGTATGCGCCATTATTTTACTGGCTCAAGCATGATGTATGTGCCTGAAGTATATATGGATAGTCCGGATGTAATGGTGGCAGAGCGTATCACTGGTGTGCCTATCTCAGATACTGCGACCTTTGATCGTTTAGGAATGAATCGTGCAGACTTAGCAGAAAAAGGCTTAACAATCTTTTTTACTCAAGTGTTTCGCGATAATTTTTTCCATGCAGATATGCATCCGGGTAATGTTTTCGTAGAAACGATTAATCCGCAAAACCCAAGATTTATTGCGCTCGATTGCGCCATCATGGGCGAGCTTTCCAAGCATGATCAAATGACGATAGCACGTATGTTGCTGGCAGTCATGAACAGTGATTTCATGCAATTGATTCAGATTGTGCATCAAGCAGGTTGGATTCCACCAGGCACGGATCAAGATGCTTTAGCACGTGAAATGCGTCGTACAGTAGGACCTATGGTTTCGAAACCGATGCATGAGTTAGATTTCGCAGGCATATTGATCCAAGTGATGGACATCGCTCGACGTTTTCATTTAGAAATCCCACCGCAACTGATGTTATTGCTTAAAACCTTAGTGCATGTTGAAGGCTTAGGTACAGACCTTTATCCTGAATTAGATATTTGGAAGTTAGCAAAGCCAATTCTAACGGATTGGGTTAAAGCCCAAATGAATCCTCAAAAAAATATTAAAGAATTAGGACAAAAAATCCCAGACTTGTTATTGGGCGCTCAGGATTTACCGACTTTACTGATTGACAGTCTTAACGGTTTAAAAAATCAGTCTGCATGGAATGCTAAACAATTGAATGAACTTCAAACGCTGCGCTTGCAAATGGAGCATCAGCAAAAGCGTAGTTGGATTTTCGGAAGTGTGATCGCAATTTTGCTCTCAATCGCGGTGATCGCACCATGGTTCATCTCCATGATTTTAATTGTGTTGGCATCTTTTATTGCCATTTGGCGTATGGTGAAATAAGTTCACTATTTCATGTCAAAACTTGCTACCTCAATAGGTTTTAGTCGCTGAATTGCTTATGACACATATCCTCAAGAACACTCAACCTTGCTTGAATATTCATGTAGGTTATAAAGCAAAACAGGTCATTGAAGAACAAGGTTTACAAGCCAGTGCGGTTGATTTTGTTCCTGGAGCAGCAGGTGGTCCTAAAGGTATTGGAATTCAAGGATTGGACCAAGCTGTTTTTGGTGAATTCTTTGCTCAAGCACCGAAAAAGCGAACTTTAATAGGCTCATCCATTGGGAGTTGGCGTTTTGCAAGTATTGCAGCGCATGGTGCACAAGCAGGCACATCCAAATTAGCAGACTTATATACCCATCTTGAATTTCGACCTAAGATGAATATTCTTGAAGTTGGAGATGTCTGTCGCGGCATGCTTAAAGCCCTCCTTCAAGGTAAAACCAATCAAATTATTGATCATCCCTACTACCATCTGGCTATTTTGGCAGTAAAGTCATCGAAAAAATTTCAAAGTGATCACCCTCTTATGCTGGCCCGTGCAGTCGCTGGCATTATCGGTCTCAATACTTTTTCGAGAGCTAAAATTGGGCACTTCATGCAACGTACAATTGCCCAACCACACAACGCTTCACGACTTTCACTCATCAAAAATGAATTCGAACACCTTGATTATGCGTTGACTGAAAAAAATTTAGAAGATTGGTTAATGGCATCTGCATCCATTCCATTTTTGATGCCGGCGGTCAGAAATATCGAAGGTGCAGATGTCGCTGCTTATCGTGATGGCGGGCTAATCGATTATCATATTGATCTACCTTTACCGAGTCATGGGATTGTCCTCTACCCTCATTTTACAGATCAAATAACACCTGGTTGGTTCGATAAGTTCCTCAAAAAACGTAGATCTAATGCTGAATATCAAGCACGAACCGTATTGATTTCACCCTCTGAGTCTTATTTAAGATCACTTCCTTTAGGACGTCTTCCTGATCGTAAAGATTTTACGCTGAAAGGGCTTGATCAAAAAAAGCGAATCGAGCTTTGGAAACAGTCTGTAGCTGAAAGTCAACGATTAGGTGATGCATTCTTAGAAATGATCCATAAGCAAAACTTTGAAGAATACATGCAAGATCTTAAATAAATTAATTTCTACTCTCCCCTACAAAGATTTATTCGCTTAAACTAATGACCTACAATTTTGTAGTGTCTCATTTAATTCTGGTGAAATCCTTATGAACAATACGCAATGGCTCGATGAAGTAAAATTTAACGAACAAGGTTTAATCCCTGCCATTGCTCAGCATCATCAAACAGGTCGAGTGTTGATGGTGGCTTGGATGAATCGTGAGTCTTTGGCACTTACCGCTGAAAAAAATCAAGCTGTTTACTACTCTCGTTCACGCAGCAAATTGTGGCATAAAGGCGAAGAATCAGGTCACTTCCAAACTGTGCATGAAATTCGTTTAGATTGTGATGCTGATGTGATCGTTCTTCAAATTGAGCAACATGGTGGCATTGCTTGCCATACGGGACGTGAATCATGTTTTTATCGCCGCTTAACATTAAACGGTTGGGAAATTGTAGACGCTCAATTGAAAGATCCGAACCAAATTTATGGCGAAAAGTCTGAGAATGCGCATAGTAAAGTGATGAATGCATCAACAGCTCAAGCTGAGCAAGTCGATGTATTACATTATCTTGGTCAAATGATGGCAGAACGTAAATCTGCAGATCCTGACTCTTCTTATGTGGCAAAGCTTTATCATAAAGGTCTCAATAAAATATTAGAAAAAATTGGTGAAGAAAGTTTTGAAACGGTAATTGCTGCTAAAGATTTCAAACAAGAAGCGACGCTGGATCACCAAAATGATTTAATTTATGAAGTTGCTGATGTTTGGTTCCATACCATAGTCATGCTGGGTTACTTCGATCTTGATATTCAACTCGTTTTAAATGAGCTTGCACGACGTCAGGGTCTATCAGGACTTGTTGAAAAAGCGAATCGCACGCATTAATTTACTCTTATAAAGCCATGTTCAAACATGGCTTTTTTATTTAATTCGGCTTTTTAAGTCGCCGAAGACTCCCCATCCAAAAAGAAAAAGATTGAACTCTCCCCTTTGTAAATTCTTGCTATACTCACTGATCATTTTAAAACCATTGAAGATTTATTAACCTGTGTCTGTCATTGTCAAACCTACCTTAGAACAAGAAATTGCGATTCAACAAGCGCAATCTGGTCAATCCTTCAAAGTGATTGCCTATGCAGGTACAGGTAAAACAACAACGCTTAAATTAGTCAGTGATGCGATGCAACAGCGTCGCGGTATGTATCTTGCCTTTAACAAAGCGATTGCCAGCGAGGCTCAACAAAAATTTCATCAGCGCGTGGATTGTCGTACATTCCACTCTTTAGCATTTCGAAGCGTTCCACGTGGAGTGACAGATAAACTTAGACTCCCACGCTTGAGCCCGAGCTTTATTGCCAAAGAATACCGTTTGCAACCCATCACATTACGCCGACTCATGGGGGGGCGTTACGAAAAATATGCGCTTATGCCTAGTCGTTTGGCGGGCTTAGTTGCAAATGCTGTTAGTTATTTCTGTTCAACAAGCTCGCAATATCCTGCACCCCGACATATTCAAGCACCAAGTTGGCTACATGCTGACGATATTGCGGTATTACAGCAACACCTCTATCCTGCAGTCGAACGTCGTTGGTTAGAATCAATCGACCCTAATCATCAGGCTGGCATTGGGCATGATATCTATCTCAAATTATGGGCTTTATCAGATCCTTTTATACCCGCAGACTATGTATTGTTTGATGAAGCACAGGATGCTGACCCACTCATGCTAGGGATTTTACTCAAGCAAAAAAGTACGCAAGTCATCTATGTCGGCGATGCACATCAACAAATTTATGCATGGCGTGGGGCAATCAATGCGATGCAACAAATGCCTTTACCCGAATCGCGCCTAACCACTTCATTCCGTTTTGGTGATGATATCGCTGAAGTTGCTAATCACTTATTAGGCGCACTCAATGAGACTGTTCCGTTGATTGGCAACCCCGAACTCCAATCAAAAGTCGTCAACAAGCCTCATACCAAAATGCGAGATGCGATTTTGTGCCGTACTAACGCACGCGCAATGGAACTTTTACTCTCAGGATTAGTTCAAGGGGACAAAGTGAGCCTGCAAGCCGATCATGCGAAATTAAATCGCTTTGTTGACGCTGCAAGCTTACTTAAACAAGGTAAAAGAGTAACGGACGTTCCAGAGTTAGCTTGGTTTAACTCTTGGCATGATGTGCATGAATATTGTGAAACAAATGATGGTAGCGACATCAAGCCTTTGGTTAAATTGGTTGATGAACATGGTACAGATCCACTCAAACGAGCTCTTGCCAAAATCACACCCATTGAACAAGCGGACTATGTAATCTCAACCGCTCATAAAGCCAAAGGTTTAGAGTGGAATCGTGTGCATTTAGAAGATGATTACCAATTTAAAATTAATGGACTAGAACATAAAATTAGCGATGAAGAATTACGTTTACTTTATGTTGCATGTACACGAGCAAAAAGCAGCTTAAATATTCATCATATTTATGATTTAATACAACAACTCAAACTTAAATCCACGATTAAAACGAAAGCAACAGCATAATCCCCTACGATAAGTTGCAGGCAAAATATGAAAGTTCAATCTATTCAGTTACGTCACTGTTATCATTTTTCAGATATAAAAATTAAATTTGATCCAACTCAACGACCAATATCTATTATTTTAGGTGATCAGGCCTCTGGTAAAACTGCGATAATTAAAAATATTTATCAAGCTTTAACGTGGTTTGCTGCACGTGCCAAAGATTTAAGAACTGCTGGTGTAGTCATGCTTGATTCGGATATTAAGCACAAACACATTCAAGCCAAAATAGATATTTGTGTTCAATATCCCACGGATATTGGATCTATTGAACAGGCTGCGACCGTGCAAAACAATGAAGAGGGTTTGTGCGAATGGCAACTCTATAAAACATTAACCAGCAAAGGTGTAGGTCATAGTAAAGCGCTAACGACTCAATTAGAATCACTCGTTCATCTTTATCAACAAGCGATCAAACAAGATCCTGCTCAAGGCATGCCTATGGTGGCCTACTATCCTTCTGATCGCTTTATCAACGAAGTGAATTTGCTAAGCAAAAATAATCCTGCTGTATTACAAACACATGCAGCCTACGAACTTGCAGCACTCCCTTATACAACATTTGCTCGGTTCTTCGAATGGTTTCGTGAAATTAGTGACATCGAAAATGCACGATTAGCACAAGTTTTTCAAAAAATTCAAACCAATCAAAAATTATCCTCTCATCATGACCAAGAGGATTTAGTTGCAAAATTATTGAATCTTGAAGCAGAGATGCAACTACCATCACTCAAAGCACTCAAGAAAGCCATCCAGACATTATTCCCGTCGATCAGTGACATTTATATTGAATACACGCCCAAGATCCAATTGATGCTGGTACAAAATGGTCAAGAAATTCCTTTTTCGCAATTATCTAATTCGTATCGTCAATGGTTGTGTTTAGTAGGTGATATTGTCAGACGACTTTGTCTCCTGAATCCTCATAGTATTGACCCATGCCTTGATGGTGAAGGCATTCTATTAATTGACAATATTGATGCTCAAGTGGATGAAGATTTTGTGCAAAACGTACTCAGCCGTTTGCATGAAGCATTCCCACAAATTCAAATTATCGCATCTGCATGCTCTGAATTGATTTTAAACAATGACGTAGATCTACAACATTTTAAATTAGAAAATCGAAAAGTTGTTGAAATAGAACAAAACCAAATCAGGGAACAATATGATGAACTATTTGCTCAACTCATGGCTAATGATTTACAAGATGGCCAAATCTCTGAAGTGAATCGAACTACTGATACGCTTGATGGCTTGCGTTTGTTTGAACACTTCAAAAATTTATCAGCGTCAGAAAAACAGCGCTTCATTGAGTATCTCCAAACTGGTGACTTATCGAGTATTTCCTTACCCTAATTGATTGGAAATAGATGAATTAATCGGGTATGACTCACTCAATTTAAACAGAAATTTAAGCTTTTTTTCGCTATAATTCTGAATTGTGTAGCTAAAAAGTTTGATGTAATTTTATACATGTAATAAAATCTACTCATTCATTTTTTAATCAAAAAGTGTCTATTTCTTTGCATTAGCTTTCCAAGTTGCGCAACACAACTTGTTTTTGTTTTTAAAATTCGTTCGGCTTTCAAAGTTTAAGTAGTTGGATGACTCTTTGCCATCCTCAAGCTTTTGAAAGATAAAACTCATCATAGGTTCCGGCCTACAACTCTATGGATACGAGTGTGCTACCGATTATTATATTGTTACCATTAATACTTGGCACTTTTCTTGTCCTCTGGCTGCAAAAAATCTCTCGCGGGGCGACAGCATTAGGGGCAATTGGAGTCAGCTTAACAAGTTTTATCTTGTTGCTGACTCAAGCCAAAGACGTCTTTCAAGGTCAAGTCCTCTCTGAACATTGGTCATGGTTACCACAGTTTGGTATCGACTTAAGCTTTAGACTTGATGCATTAGGCTTGATCTTCTCCCTTCTTATTACAGGGATTGGGACGCTCATTTATATTTATGCTTATTATTATTTAAATCATAAAAACTCTCTAAGTAAGCTATATTTCTTACTGATGCTGTTCATGGCCGCCATGCTCGGCATTTCACTTTCTAATAATTTACTTATTCTTCTTGTCTTTTGGGAAATGACCAGTATTTCGTCATTTCTTTTAGTAGGTTATTGGAGTAACTACGAAGCAGCACAGCGTGGCTCAAGAATGGCCTTAACCATCACGGGTATGGGTGGTTTAGCCATGCTCGGTGGTTTTATTCTCTTAGGTCAAATCACTGGCACATATCAAATTGATCAAATCCTCAATATGACGGCGCAGATTCAATCGAGTCATTTATTTGTGCCAGCCTTGCTCCTTATTCTTTTAGGTGCATTCACCAAAAGTGCTCAATTCCCTTTCCATTTTTGGTTGCCAAATGCAATGGCTGCTCCAACACCCGTGTCAGCTTATTTGCATTCAGCGACAATGGTGAAAGCCGGAATTTTCTTACTGGCGCGCTTAATGCCGATCTTTGTTGGTTCTGCTTTGTATCATAACCTCGTCACATTCATTGGTTTATTTACCTTATGTATGGCCGCGTTCTTTGCCATTTTTAAGGAAGATCTGAAAGGTTTGCTTGCCTACTCCACCATTAGTCATTTAGGCTTGATCGTTTGCTTACTTGGGATTGGTTCACCACTCGCTGTGGCTGCAGCTATTTTTCATATCATTAACCATGCGACCTTTAAAGCAGCATTATTCATGATCGCTGGTATTATCGACCATGAAACAGGTACACGTGATTTACGAAAACTCAGTGGGGTATGGCAGTTACTTCCATTTACAGCGACTTTAACCATGATCACAGCAGCCTCAATGGCTGGTGTACCACTGACCAATGGATTCTTATCCAAAGAAATGTTCTTTACTGAACTATTAGCGAATCTCTCAGGTGGTGTAGGTATCTTCGCAGCAATTATTGCAACACTCGCAGGTCTGTTTGCTGTCGCGTATTCTGTTCGTTTAGTTCATGGCGTATTTTTTGATGGTGATTTAGGCAAAGCGATTCCAAATAAAGATGCGCATGAACCACCAATTGGTATGCGTGCACCTGCAATTTTATTAGCTACATTATGTATTGCAGTGGGTCTATTACCAGCGCTCTTAGTAGGCGATATCGTCAATGCTGGTGCACGAGCAAGCACCAACCTTCCAGCTTTTGAAGGCGTACATCTAGCAATCTGGCATGGCTTTAATGTGCCTTTATTGATGAGTGCGATTGCATTGATTGGCGGTATTATTTTTTATTTTAGTCTTGCGAAGAACAGTAGAATTCGTGACATTGACCTTGATCCAATACTTGGCAAACTTCAAGGTAAAGTCCTGTTTGATCTCTTTCTCAAACATTTGCTCTTAAATTCGCGAAAATTAAAAAGAGCAACAGAAACAGGTTCTCTACAAAACTATTTATTGTGGATATTAATTTTTGCTGTTGCTTTAGTCTCCATGCCTCTCATTGGTCAAGGTATTTATGCAGGTACACGCGAACTGACGCATGCACCATTGGTTGCAATCGTGCTTTGGTTATTACTGTTTTCAGCGTGCTGGATGATGCTTTGGTTTCACCATGAACGCATTAAAGCCGTTCTTATCAGTGGAGCAATCGGTCTTGTCGTGACGATGGTCTTTGTTACGATGTCAGCACCAGACCTGGCACTCACACAAATCACAGTCGATGTTGTCACAACTGTTTTACTTCTGATGAGTCTGTCCCTCTTACCACAACTTACGCCTTATGAATCTTCACGCACTCGTCGTTGGAGAGATGCGGTGATTGCAATCATCGGAGGCCTAGGAGTCGGTTGGATCACTTGGATGATTCTAACGCGTGATCACAATTCAATCTCATGGTTCTTTGTTCAACAATCTCTACCGCTCGGTGGTGGTTCAAATATTGTGAACGTAATTTTAGTCGATTTCCGTGGATTTGATACCTTTGGTGAAATCACAGTACTGGGTATTGCTGCGATTGGGACACTGTGTTTAATGGATGGAATGCGTGCTCATGGTACGACCATTACACAAGGCTTAACCTATCGCTTTAATCCATCACCGTTGATGTTCCGAATGACCGCATCTTGGGTCCTTCCGATTGCCTTAGTCGTCAGCTTATATATTTTCTTACGCGGACATAATCTTCCAGGGGGTGGCTTTATCGCAGGTCTCATTACATCAATGGCGCTTGTGATTCAGTACATTGCACTAGGTCAAGATCACACTGAACAACTCTTACGAGCAAAGTCTGGGCGTCTTTATGAAATTTGGATTGGTACTGGCTTAACTATTGCTGGTCTGACTGGGGTCGCTGCGTGGTTCTGGGGTCGACCATTCCTGACCAGTGCTCATATTTATGTAGAGCCGATCATTCTCGGAAAAATGCATTTGCCATCTGCTGCAGCATTTGATGTTGGTGTCTATGTCACAGTCGTTGGTGCAACAATGCTCATGATTTCCGTTTTAGGCGACTCACGCAACTCAAGCATCACCGGCCCTGTACCGAAGGAGTAAAGAATGATTAGTTTAGAATTTTTACTCGCCTCCGCTATTGGATTATTGGTTGCCACTGGTATTTATCTGATTTTACGTGCCCGCACTTTCCCTGTAGTACTAGGCTTGGCCATGATAGGGTATGCAGTCAATTTATTTCTCTTCGCAATGGGGCGGATTCAATTAAATTCACCTGCGATTTTAACCAATGCCACTCAAGTTACAGATCCATTACCTCAAGCACTTGTATTAACGGCAATTGTAATCGGTTTTGCCACAACTGCTTTTATCGTGCAACTAGCATTGAGAAGTCGCTATGAATCGGGTACTGATCATGTTGACTCTAAAGAAGAAATAATCAATACAGACCCAAGAGAGGATGAGCCTTAATGATGAATTTTTATGATTTATGGCTCACCCACTCGCCAATTTTAAGTATTTTAATTCCGACATTTACTGCATTTATTTTAGTGCTATTGGGTAATCCAGGTTCAGGATCTTTAGCGCATGACTGGCGTCAACCTTGGCGTCGTGGAATCAGTTTAACATCGGTTTTTCTTGGTTTAGCGACTGCAATCATTTACTTAATTCAGGCGAACTCTGGTCAGATCTATGTGTATAGTTTAAGCGAGTGGTCAGCTCCTTTTGGCATTGTACTTGTACTAGATCGTTTGGCAGCCTTTATGCTCGTGCTCACCTATGCTCTTGCGACACCAATTATTTGGTTTGCAAGTAAAGAATGGGATGAACGTGGACGCTATTTCCATGCAATGAGCCATTTTTTACTCATGGGATTATGTGGTGCATTTCTAACAGGCGACTTATTTAACTTGTTTGTTTTCTTTGAAGTGCTGTTGATGGCTTCATATGTATTGCTTCTACATGGTCAAGGCAAAGCACGTTTCCAACTTGGTATTCACTATGTAACGATCAACCTATTAGCGTCTGCATTCTTTTTGATTGGCTTAGGGATGATTTATGGTAATACTGGTAGCCTGAATATGGCTGATGTGGGTCGAATTGTACGTACACTTGAAGGTGATCAGTACAATATGGCAGTTGCAGGCGGATTAATGCTGTTTGTAGTCTTTGGTATCAAGGCTGCAATCCTCCCTGTCGGACTATGGCTACCTAAAACTTATGCCGTCGCCACGACCCCTGTAGCCGCATTATTCACCATCATGACCAAAGTGGGTATCTATGCCATTTTACGTGTGAATGGAACCGTATTCACCGATGAGCTTTCGCGAGAAATTCTCAGCACTTGGCTGCTTCCAATTGGTTTAATTACGACTATTTATGGTGTAATTGGTGCGATTGGTGCAGAGCGAATGCGTCGTTTTGTTGGTTTCATGATCCTATCGTCTATAGGAACGATTGCAATCGCCCTTTCTCTGATGACTGCAGATGCTTGGGCTGCAGCGCTATATTACCTCGTGCATAGTACGATTATTGCCGCTGCATTCTACTTGCTATGCGGTTGGATTACTTCGCAGCGTGGTGCATTCAAAGATCATGTAAAAATCGCACCAATCATGAAACAGCAGACGCTAGTTTCGATTTGCTTCTTCATTATTGCACTCATGATGGCAGGGCTTCCACCCTTCAGTGGATTCTTTGGAAAAGTATTTATCCTTCAAGCGGCCTCTGTATCTAGCTATCAATTGCTCATTATTATTGTCATTCTGATTGTGAGCTTGCTTAGTATCATAGCTTTCACTCGTTTAGGATTCGTTATTTTATGGCGTTCAACTGTACCAGAAAATGACCCTAATCAAGAGTCTTATCATGAATATCAAAAGTTACCAAGCAAGGCACCTCCACGTAATGACACCACAATTTTTGTCTTTATTATAAGTTTAATCGCTTATGTGATATTTGCTCATCCAGTCACTCAGTATATTCAACAAACTGCAAATCAGTTAAATGATTCAGAACAATATATTACTGCTGTTTTAAAAATGGATGAACGTGGTGAAGTAATTAGTGTACAACCATTTGATCCCAATTATCTTCCAGAAACAAAATACGGCGGAGAGTTTGCAGACCAAAATGCGCATTATATTCCACATATCGTAAGCGAGAAGGCACTCGAAGGAGAACATATCTCTGAGTACAAGCAACGTCAAATTAAAGAGCAAGAATTGAATCAGCTTCAACCTGAAGAAGTTCAATCTAAACTTCAACCGATGGAGCAATAAATGAAACAACAAAGTTCTCTACTCGATCGAGTTTTCCCGCATCCTTTTGTTTCTGTGATTGTGGGAATAAGTTGGCTAATGCTGGCACAAAGCGCTCAGTTTTTTGATATTTTAGTTGCCATTGTGATTGGTTTAGTCATCCCAAAATTGGTACAACCTTTTATCGTTCGCACACCCAATATTCATTGGGATTTAGCGTGCAAATTAATTTTGGTCGTACTTTGGGACATTATCATCAGTAATATCCGTGTCGCTAAGCAAGTGCTTGGACCAACTGACCGTCTTCATCCCAAGTGGTATCGTGTTCCATTAGATACTGATCATGATCAGGTCAACAGCTTATTGGCAATGATCATTACGACTACACCTGGCACAGTAAGTGCTGGAATCGACCAAGAACGCGGTGACATTTTGGTCCATTCAATTAACTCAGATGATCCCGAAGCTGATATTTTGGAAATCAAACAACGCTATGAAGCACCACTTATGGCGATTTTCCATGTGAAACAAGGAGATTCAGCATGACGATCTTACTTTATGCATTGGGAATTAGTTTGATTGGAATTACGATTTCAATGCTGCTCTGCTTAATGCGTTTAGTCATTGGTCCTTCTATGGTAGATCGACTACTCGCACTAGATACTTTATTTCTGAATGCAACCTGCTTGGTCGTGGTACTTGGAATTTTTTGGGCAAGTACTTCATTGTTCGAAGGTGCATTGTTGGTGGCAATGCTTGGATTCGTATCCACAGCAGCATTGGCTCGTTATTTTACGACAGGCCATGTGGTGGACTAGGAGAACAATATGAATACTCAGCTCATCATGGAAATCTTAGTTTCATTCTTCCTTCTTACCGGTGCCTTCTTTACCCTTGTAGGTGGAATTGGAATCGTAAAGTTACCCGATCTGTTCATGCGTCTGCATGCCCCTACAAAGTCAAGCACACTAGGCTTAGGTAGTTTTTTAATAGCAGCCATGATTTATTCAGCTTTTCATAGTCGCTTTGGGTTTGCTGAACTACTGATTACATTACTTGCCTTTATTACGGCGCCTGTATCGGCAAATTTAATTGCACAAGCTGCATTACATTTACGTTTACGCTCTACATCAGGCGATGTCCCCGAAGCACTAGACCGCCCTCTCCCTTGGCAGCGCCAAAGAAGAATGCGTCAGTTTAATCAAGAATCATCTAAGTAATAAAAAAACCTAGCTTTCGCTAGGTTTTTTTTGTTAGCTATATAGTACAGGTTGGGGATGCTCTTGGAAGCCTTCCACTTGATATTCTTCAGCTAATTTTGCCTTCCAATGATTCACGATATCCGTATAGTCAATTTCAGAAGGATGAAAATCTTCTTTGTAATATGATAAATATTCTGGAATTAGCTCGATCATCATTTTAGAAATCAGGTAAATACCATATAAGTTTCCACTGACCTTCGGTAAGCTTTTTCGACGATCTTGCCAAAATAATCGAGTCGCTGAATAAAATGTAAGACTCGCGAAACCTGTGGTTACGCTACGCATAATATTGCGGCGCACTTTGGTATCTTTGTATACCGCTTGATAGACATCAAATGCAACTGCTCGATGTTCAATTTCTTCAATAGCATGCCAAACCCAAAGCTTAGTTGCATCTTCATCTAAGGTCGACAGGACTTCAGGATGACGAAGAATATAACCACCCAATAACGCTGTAAAATGCTCAAAAGCACAGGTAATTGCTAACTGCAATTTTGGATGGGTAGTACGAATAAATTCATCGCGTCGCGCTAACCATGCTTGAAAGTTGTCAAGTTGATAATCATCACGGCGCCAAGCGTCATTAAATTCCGCATGTGCTTTTGAATGCATCGCTTCTTGACCAATAAATGCTGCAATCTGCGCTTGTAATTTTTCATCTTTCACTTTATCTCGTACATTACGAACACTATGAACAAAGAATTGTTCACCAATTGGAAAGGTAGAAGAAAGTGCCGTCAACAAGTGTGACATGACAGGAGAATTCGCGAAAAAATGGCGTCGTATGGCTTTAGGATTATAATTTAAACGTCGTACGGTAATCCCAATCGCTTTTGGACGATTTAAATACGATTTATCTTTGGCGATTTGTGTAGTTGTCATTTTAGAGCCTATATGGATATAGCATTTCTTATTCATACTGTCAGAATAAATCAGATTTAATATTGCAAAAATAACCACACAGACAAATAAATTATATTTTTTGCCAATAAAGTCGCAAATTAAATTACAACTCCATTCTCTTTTTTAATTTAATTACATGATTCTTAAGATAGTTCTTGAATTGGATACTTTTGAATATTCAACAAGAGAGTGTCAAACAAGTCATGCATATAAATGAAAAATCCTACCGAAGTAGGATTTTTTGTAAGGCATGTTTTCGTTTAAACATCAAGATAATCTAAAATACCTTCAGCAGCCTGACGTCCTTCCCAAATCGCAGTTACGACCAAGTCAGAACCACGCACCATATCTCCACCGGCAAAGATTTTCGGATTAGAAGTTTGGAACTTGTATTGTTGATGCTCAGGAGCAACGACACGACCTGAACCATCTAAATTAATACTTACATCATTAAACCATTCTGCAGGGCTTGTACGGAAACCAAAGGCCAACAGCACTGCATCAGCAGGTAAGATTTCCTCTGAACCTGGGATCGGTTCAGGACTGCGACGACCACGACTATCAGGCTCACTGAGTTGAGTCGTCACAAATTTAACACCTGTGACCTTTCCATTCTCACCCACGATTTCGATCGGCTGACGATTGAACTGAAATTCAACACCTTCTTCTCGCGCATTTTTAACTTCACGGCGTGAACCTGGCATGTTTTCTTCATCGCGGCGGTATGCACAAGTGACAGATGTTGCACCTTGGCGGATTGAAGTACGGTTACAGTCCATAGCTGTATCACCGCCACCGAGTACAATAACTTTCTTACCTTCCACACTGATAAATTCTGAAGGATCTTTCTCCCAACCTTGGCAACGATTCACATTGGCAATTAAGAAATCAAGCGCATCATAAACACCTTCCAAATCTTCACCTGCGAAACCACCTTTCATGTATGTGTATGTTCCCATACCCATGAAGACAGCGTCATAATCAGCAAGCAATTGATCAATAGTGATGTCTGTACCAATTTCTGTATTTAAACGGAATTCAATCCCCATGCCTGTAAAGATTTCACGACGACGTTTCATCACGTCCTTTTCCATCTTAAATTCAGGAATACCAAAGGTCAGCAAACCACCAATTTCTGGGCGCTTATCAAATACGACAGGTTTAACACCATTGCGCACCAAAATGTCCGCACAACCTAGACCTGCAGGGCCTGCACCAATAATCGCGACTTTTTTATCTGTCCATTTGACATGAGACATGTCAGGACGCCAGCCCAATGCAAATGCCGTATCATTAATATACTTTTCAGCATTTCCAATGGTCACCGCACCAAACCCATCATTTAGTGTACATGCACCTTCACACAAACGGTCTTGAGGACAAACTCGACCACACACCTCCGGTAGAGTATTGGTTTGGTGGCAAAGCTCTGCTGCTTGAAAAATACGACCTTCAGCAATCAGTTTTAACCAGTTTGGAATATAGTTATGTACTGGACATTTCCATTCACAGTAAGGGTTACCGCAACCTAAACAACGATGTGTTTGGTTTTTAGCAACTTCGGCTGTAAAAGGTTTATAAATTTCCACAAACTCAGCTTTGCGGACGTTGAGATCTTTTTTCTCTGGATCTTGGCGTGCGACATCCAGGAATTGAAAGTCATTATTAAGGCGTTCTGCCATGTCTCTCTCCGTGGGTAGATGCAGTCTGTTGTTAGTTCAGCTGCATCTGCCTATATATCTGCAGTAGTGGAATTATTGAGGATCAGCTTGAGTTGTTTTTAATAAAGTCTGCAAGTTTGCAGCTTTTGGTTTCACCAACCAGAATTTACGGCTGTAGTAATCAAACTCGTTACGGATCTTGTACGCCCAAGCACTACCAGTTTCCTTAATATGCTCATCTAAAATGCGGCTTAAGAACTCTTTATGTTCTTCCATTGATTCGGTCGAAATACGATTAAGCTCGATCAACTCGTGGTTATAATGATCAACAAAGTCATTATCTAAATCAAGTACATAAGCAAAACCACCTGTCATACCTGCACCGAAGTTATGACCAACTTTACCCAGTACCGTCACAATACCACCTGTCATGTATTCACAGCAGTGATCGCCTGCACCCTCAATCACCGCGAACGCACCTGAGTTACGAACAGCAAAACGTTCACCAGCTGTACCTGCAGCAAATAATTTACCGCCTGTTGCACCATATAAACATGTGTTACCAATAATCGCTGTTTCTTGTGTTTGGAATGGAGAACCCTTCGGTGGGAAAATTGAGATACGACCACCCGCCATACCTTTACCCACATAGTCATTCGCATCACCCTCAAGCTTGATATGCAGACCACCCGCATTCCATACACCAAGTGATTGTCCAGCAGTACCTGTCAAATTCACTTTAACAGGGTGTGCTTCCATACTTAAGTTACCATAGCGACGAGCGATCTCACCTGAAACACGTGCCCCAATAGAACGGTCACAGTTACCAATGCTAAAACTGTATTCACCACCTGTACCAGCTTCAATCGCAGGCAATATTTCTGCGATCATAGACTCAGCCAAAACACCTTTATCAAATGGTGCATTTCCTTCGACTTCGCAATATTGAGCTTTGCCTTCAGCAGCTGGATGTGATTCAAGTAAAGCACTTAAATCTAGGTGAGCATGCTTATCTGTTTCACCAGGTAGCATTTCTAGTAAATCGGTACGACCAATCAAGTCTTTCAAACTTGATACACCTAATGCAGCCAACCACTCACGTGTTTCTTCAGCGATAAAGGTGAAGAAGTTAATGAGCATTTGTGGTTCGCCGATATAGTGCTCTTGACGCAAATGATCTTGCTGAGTCGCTACACCAGTCGCACAGTTATTTAAGTGGCAGATACGGAGGTATTTACAACCCAACGCAATCATTGGTGTAGAACCAAAACCGAAGCTTTCCGCACCTAAAATAGCTGCTTTCACGACATCTAGACCCGTTTTTAAACCACCATCCGTTTGAACGCGAACTTTACCACGCAAATCATTTACACGAAGGGCTTGATGCGCTTCAGAAAGACCAAGCTCCCATGGCGAACCCGCATGATGAATCGAAGACAATGGCGATGCTGCTGTACCACCGTCATAACCAGAGATGGTAATAAAGTCAGCATAGGCTTTTGCAACACCCGCAGCAATCGTACCCACACCTGGCTCGGATACCAGTTTTACAGAGACCATCGCTTGAGGGTTAACTTGTTTTAAATCAAAAATTAACTGCGATAAATCTTCGATTGAATAAATATCGTGGTGCGGTGGTGGAGAAATTAATGTCACACCCGGTACAGAGTAGCGTAAACGTGCAATTAAGCCATTCACTTTACCACCTGGCAACTGACCACCTTCACCCGGTTTTGCACCTTGTGCCACTTTAATTTGCAGTACTTCTGCAGAAGTTAAGTAAGCAGGCGTTACACCAAAACGACCTGATGCGATTTGTTTGATTTTTGAGTTCCGGATTGTGCCGTAACGCGCTGGATCTTCCCCCCCCTCACCTGAGTTCGAACGACCACCAATTGTATTCATTGCAATGGCAATCGCTTCATGTGCTTCTGGTGATAATGCCCCTAAAGACATCCCTGCAGAGTCAAAACGCGGAAGAATCGCTTCTACAGATTCAACTTGATCCAGTGGAATTGAATTTTCTGTTTTGAGTTTAAATAAATCACGAATGGTTGCCACTGGACGATTATTTACAAGCTCAGCATATTCTTTGAAATCTTCATATTTCCCAGAACGTACAGATTTATGTAGAGCATTAATTACATCAGGATTAAAAGCGTGATATTCCTTATCAAATACAAATTTCAGCAAACCACCTTGTTCAATTGGCTTACGTGATTTCCAAGCGGTTTCTGCTAATTTTTTCAAATCATTTTCAAGATCAACAAAAGTCGCACCTTTAATACGGCTTGGAACACCTGTGAAGCATTTATTAACAACTTCTTCAGATAAACCGACAGCTTCAAATAACTGCCCACCACGATATGAAGCAACAGTCGAAATACCCATTTTTGAAAGGACTTTCAGCAATCCTTTTTCAATCCCTTTACGGAAATTCGCTTGTGCATGAATCGGATCACCTAACAACTCACCTTTCGCAATTAAATCATTAATGACGTCATATGCAAGATATGGGTAAATTGCTGTTGCGCCAAAGCCAAGCATTACGGCAAACTGGTGTGGATCACGCGCTAAAGCTGTTTCAACAATAATGTTTGCATCTGTACGTAAACCTGCATGGATGAGGTAATGGTGGATAGCACCCGTTACCATCGCTGCATTGGCTGGTAAGAACCCTTCACGGATTTTCTTATCGGAAATCACCAATAGGGTTTTGCCATCACGAATTGCTTGCGCTGCTTCTTCACAAATACGTGTAATCGCGGCTTCTAGACCTTCAGTCTCTGCATAGTTTAGATCAATATCTGCAATCTCATAGCCCTTACGACCTAAAGTGCGAATTTGATGCATTTTAGAGTTTGACAGTACAGGACTTGAAATAATTAATCGATCCGCATGCTCTGGACCTTGTTCAAATACATTTTGTTCACGACCCAAACATGTTTCTAAAGACATTACGATCGATTCACGTAATGGATCGATTGGTGGGTTAGTTACTTGAGCAAACTGTTGACGGAAGTAATCTGTTACATGGCGTACTTGACGAGACAATACTGCCATCGGCGTATCATCGCCCATCGAACCTACTGCTTCTTGACCACTTTCAGCGATTGGACGTAATAACTGATCTCGCTCTTCAAATGTCACCATAAACATTTTTTGCGCTGCTTTTAAAGCATCGCCTTTTAAGCCTTGATCACATAGATATTCTTCTAACTCAGGGCTGCCTTGGATACGCACTGAATTTTCACGCAACCATTGACGATAAGGACGCATTTTTTTCAGATGATTACTGACGTCTTTAGTATCCAGCAATTTACCAGTGAAAGTGTCAATGACTAAGATCTGACCTGGTCCAACACGACCTTTAGAGACCACATCTTCTGGTTCATAACCCCAGACACCAATTTCTGATGCAAGTGTGATGTAACCATTTTTAGTAATTACCCAACGTGCAGGACGTAAGCCATTACGGTCAAGCATACAAATCGCATGACGACCATCTTGAATCACAAGACCTGCTGGCCCGTCCCATGCTTCCATATGTTTAGAGTTGAACTCATAGAATGCACGTAAATCAGCATCTAAAGTTTCAACGTTTTGCCATGCTGGTGGAACGAGCATGCGTAGTGCACGGAATAAATCCATACCTCCACCAACCAAGATCTCGAGCATGTTGTCTAAACTTGAAGAGTCAGAACCAGTACGGTTTACGATTGGGTTGAGCTCAGTTAAACCAGGTAAGAGCGGGTTTTCAAACTTTGGTGTACGTGCCATCGCCCAGTTACGGTTTGCTGTAATGGTATTAATTTCACCATTGTGCGCTAAGTAACGGAAAGGTTGTGCCAATGGCCAACGTGGCAATGTATTGGTTGAGAAACGCTGATGGAACACTACAATGTGTGATTCCAAACGTGGATCAGCTAAATCTGTATAAAAATCTGCAATCGCTTCAGGCATCATTAAGCCTTTATAAGAGATCACAGTTGAACAAAGTGTTGTAACGTAGAATGAACTATCTTGACTTAATTTTTGTTCAGCACGACGTCGAGCCAAGAATAACTTACGGTTAAACTCAACTTCTTCAACACCCATTGGACAGTTAACAATTACTTGTTCAAAAGCTGGCAAAGACTGCATCGCAATTGAGCCTAATGCTTCATTATTGGTTGGCACTAAACGCCATGCAATTACACGCAAACCTTCTGATTCAATTTCTTTAGTCAGCACTTGTTTTGCATGTGCAGCAATTGAAGGATCTAGGCTAAGAAAAACTGTACCTACTGCAAAAATTTCACTGAGTGTAATATCACTTAAACGTTTTGCTTCTTCACGGAAGAATTGCTTAGGCATAGCCAAAAGTAGACCACATCCATCACCCGTCTTACCATCTGCAGCAATACCACCGCGGTGCGTCATACAACTTAAACTATGAATCGCGGTCTTGACCAAGTCATGACTCGCATCACCTTGCATATGGGCGATTAATCCGAAACCACAGTTATCTTTAAACTCATCCGGTTGGTATAGACCTTTAGCGGGAGCTACAGTATTAGGCGATGGCATGTGCATAGCGTACCCTTCTTCAACATGGCCCTCATTGGGCAAAACTTATCTATTCTTCAAATACGATTTCTTTATAAAACAAAGACATGATTCTGTATGTCTTTCGTTATTGAACGTCTTTTCTGATTTAATTTCACAAATGTACGAGACGATTTGCACTCATTTAAAGCAGATCAATTTGACTAAATCGCACACTAAATTAAGGTCTTCGCTCCAAAATAGGGACAATTTACTTAATCAGTGCACCAATAAAGCAAAATCTATGCCAATATTTATTTATTCCGTGCAAGCGTTTTATTTCAATTATTTTGTCATTATTAACCGAAAAGGCACCAAATTAGAACCACTTTATCGCACCAATGATGTGCAAATTTATTATGCTTTCGTTTAATTTTGCGCCATTTTATACCATTTTAATTAAATGGATCACTAATTTGAGCCTCTTGATTCCGTTTATCCGTATTATTCTTTGAATTATCGCTCGAAATAGGGTCAACATTCGATTGCGAACGTCTCACATCAACCACATTTCCTGACTGATCTTTTCTTGTAATAGTCACATTGGTTGTTGCCTTAGCAGGATCAGCCACAGGGGTTGGCTTAGGACGAACCAGCAATGACTCATCAATCAATGGTACCGCTGCAGGTCGTAATTTAATTTCGTATAATTTTGCAGTTGTTAGTTCTTCAGAACCCATGTCATTGACTTGACCCACAAACTGATTAAAGCCAGCAACTTTAGGCGCTACAGAAGGTGGTAACTTTAAATCCAATCCATTTAAAGTTGTCTTGGCAGCACCTTCCCCCATAAACAACCCATAACCCAAAATGTACTGTTCAACTTGATCCTCACCACTCAAACGAAAATAAATGTATGGTTTACGATCAGTTTGCTTATTAAGAAAACTTTTAATTACATCTTCATTGGTAACGCGAAATAGTTCGATAAAATAATAATTTTTATTGTCTTGAATAAACTTTGTGCCTCTAAATTCAGGCAAATGGTTTCCTGAAGCCACTTTACGCGCAGTTAATTCCAAAGGTCGCACTTGATCAGTCAGCCCGCCCAAATAATTTGTTGCTGCCACCTTTTCAGGTTGAATCTGGACTTGAGTTTCTTCAATTTGCTTAGACTGAGTAACCAACTCTTTGCTATCAGTCAAAATCCAGAATACAAAAGATGCGACTAAAAACAGTATGCCACCGATCAACCAAATATATTGTTGCGCTGTGCGTGGGGATGAGTGGCGTACCGTCATGAGAAAACCTAAGATTATGCTTGATTACGTAAAATCGCTTGTTTCATTAATTCCACATCAAACTCTTTGGTAATTACTGCTTGCCCTAGCGACTTCAAGAGCACTAAACGTAATTGACCATTCAGGACTTTTTTGTCATGAGACATATATGCCAAAAATTCATCAAGTGGAATTTGAGGACATTTTATCGGTAATTTCGCACGTTGAATGATAATTTTTGTACGTTCAAGGTCAGCTTCTGTGATCCACCCCATTAAATAAGATAAATCTGCCGCCATCACCATTCCCGTCGCCACAGCCTCACCATGTAACCACTCACCATACCCCAGATAAGATTCAATCGCATGTCCAAAGGTATGACCTAAATTCAGTAATGCACGCTCACCCTGTTCTTTCTCGTCATTGGCCACAATTCGCGCTTTGTGTGCACAAGAGCGGTACACTGCTTCAGCAAGTAATTCTGGATGTTGTGCAACGAGACCATCCATGTTTTCCTCAAGCCATGCAAGAAAATCAACATCTCCTAATAGGGCATACTTAATGACTTCAGCCAAACCTGCTGATAACTCACGCTCAGGCAATGTTTTAAGTTGCGCCATATCCGCAAGTACGACCTGTGGCTGCTGGAATGCGCCAATCATGTTTTTGCCTAATGAGTGGTTGATTCCAGTTTTACCGCCAACGCTCGAATCGACTTGCGATAGCAGCGTAGTCGGGACTTGAATAAAATACACTCCGCGTTGGAAACAAGCTGATGCAAATCCAGCCATGTCACCAATCACCCCTCCACCCAAGGCAAGCACTGTACAATCTCGGTTAAATCCTGACTCAAGCAAGGCATCAAAAATTAAATTCAAATGTTCAATATTTTTATAACATTCACCATCAGGTAGAACACATGTCTCAACTTTTTTACCTAAACCTTCCACAGCTGATACATAGTGATTTAAATACAACGGTTTAACCGTTTCATTGGTGACAATCATGACCTGTTGCCCATGAATATAGGGTTCAAGTAATTGTTGCGGATCTAAATCACTACCAATGAAAATAGGATAACGGCGTTCACCGAGTTCAACGAATAAGGTTTGCATGATGTTATAAGCCAATAAAACAAATTTAATTCAATTCTTTTGCGACAATCACATTAAGAATACGTTGTGCCAAATCACGCGCAGCACCTTGATTCGTTTCAATAATATGATGTGCAACTTCACGATACAGCGGATCACGAATATTCAATAATTCACGTAATTTCTGTTCAGGATTTTCGACTTGTAATAAAGGTCGATTTTTATCACGGTAGGTTCTTTGAAGTTGTATTTCTACGGGAGTATAAAGATAAATCACAATACCTCGATCTTTTAGATAAGATCGATTAATCGACTGAGTAACTGCACCGCCACCCGTCGCAACAACTAAATTTTGTTTTGATGTTAAATCATCAATTACCAGTGATTCACGATGTCTGAATCCCTGTTCACCCTCTTTCTCAAAAATCCATGGGATGGTCGCCCCAGTTTTTCTTTCTATCTCATGATCACTATCAAGAAACTCTCGATGAAGTAAATCTGCAAGATGTCGACCAACGGTTGTTTTACCAGCTCCCATGGGCCCTACCAAATAAATATTCGGTAGGGTTTCAAACTCTTTGCTTGGCAAGGAGTCACCTATTGAATTGCTTTCATTGAAACTATATTAATTGTTTCTAGTTTGCCTGTCATTAACAATTCTTGGTGTCACAAAGATTAATAACTCACGCTTATTCTCTGTTTTACTGTCTTTACGGAATAGACGACCAACAGCAGGAATATCACCAAAGAAAGGCACCTTGGTTTGGTTAAAAATCGTTTCTTGCTCGAAAATACCACCTAGCACCACAGTTTCACCGTTATTCACAAGCACATTGGTATCAATTTGATTTTTATTCAAAATGATTTCCCCATTCTGTGCATAACCTGCTGGTGAATCACTGGTAATGTTCAATTTCATTTGAATTTTACCATCAGGCGTAATACTTGGTGTTACCTCTAAGCTTAACAACGCTTCTTTAAAGGAAGTCGTCGCCGTTGCAGCACCACCTGCAGTTTCAGTGGTTTGGTAAGGGATTTCCTGACCTGAAGCAACTTTCGCTTGTTGCTTATCAGCAGTGAGAACTTTTGGGGTAGAAATAACTTCACCGTAGCCATCAGCTTGTAGTGCCGATAACTCAAGGTCCAGCATAAAATCAGACATATTGATTAAACCAAATGCAATTTTACCTGCAGCCCCAGCCACACCTAAATCCACATTTAAGTTATCAGGACGTTGAATATTATAACGACCATCCTCACTTGGTGATTTTAAATCCCACAGCGTTTGATCACTACCACCAACCAAAAGATCATTATTGGTTGCAACACCTTTCGATACTACCCCCCATTTCACACCCATTTCTTTAGTGAAATCTGTTGTCGCGCGTACAATACGAGCTTCGATCATGACTTGTTTTACAGAAACATCCAATAAATCAATCATCTTGCGAATTTGATCAATTTTTTGAACTGTATCGTTAATGATCAATGTATTGGTACGTGGATCAATTGAAACTGTACCACGTGGACTTAATAATGACCCGACACTGTCCCCCAATGGGTCAGTTGTTGAATTTGTATTATTACCATTAGATGAACGGCTGTTACGACCTTCAGTAATCAACTTTTCAATATCTTCAACTTTGGCATAGCTCAATTGAATATATTCGGTTTGCAATGGTGCCAACTTCACACTTTGTGCAATGGCTTTCGCCTCTTCTTCTTCGGCTTTAATCAATTCTGGAACAGGTGCAATCCAAATCACGTTTCCGTTGCGACGCTTATCCAAGTTCTTGGTTTTCATTACAATATCAAGCGCTTGATCCCAAGGCACATCTTTTAAGCGTAATGTAATATTCCCTTGAACTGAATCCGAAGTCACCATATTAATGCCGGTAAAATCAGCCAACAATTGTAATACGCGGCGCACTTCAATGTCTTGGAAGTCGAGAGAAATCTTGTTACCTGTATATTTAGGTGTACGATTTTGGCTGCTTAAGCCTTTTTTCTCTTCTGGGCGTTTTAAACTGATCGTTAACTTACCATCTGTTTGATAAGCCATATATTCGAAGCTACCACTCGACTGAATGGAAATTACACCATTCGACTTATCATTATAAGCGTCTACTGTAGAGACAGGCGTGGCAAAATCATTAACGTTTAAACGGCGCACCAAATGCGATGGAATTTTGTTACCGAGGAAACGCACCACAACTTTGCTACCTTGCTGTTGTACATCTACTGGTGTATCTGCTGTTTTTAAATTCAGTACAACTTGTCCCTCACCTGCACTACCGCGCTCAAAACCAATATCTTGCAGTCCTTGTTGTACTGCTTGATAAGCGACAGGTGCTGGCGGTGTATACGCAACAGGCTGCTGATAAACAGGAGCTACTGGAGGTGGTACAGGTGCTGCAACTTGCTGACGAACCACTGGTGCAGGTGGAGCGGCAGGTCTTAAAACCGTAGGCGTTGGTGCAGTTGGTTTCAATACCTGCTGTGCTGCAACAGGAATCACAGGTGTTGGCGTTACAGGTGTCGTTGCCACAGTTGTAGCCGCAACAGGTGTAACGTTATTCGTCAGATTAGGACGTATGACTGGCTTTAAAACACTTGTTTTAGGCGCTGGTTCTGCTGCTTTGGCTTGTGTAACCTCTGGCGCCGCTGGTGTTGCCACTTTCGCAGAGTTTGGATTATTTATTTTTAAAATAAAGGTATTGCCTTCAACACGTGTCGTGTAGCTCCCCTTCTGCGTTAAATTGACAGTTAACCGTGAACGCTGATCATTAGAAATGACTTCAACTGAGTTTGCTTCAGTGGTCGACACAGGTATTTTAGTATTCGCCAGTGTTTGACCTGCCTGCATAAAATCCAAAACGAGTCGAGATGGATTTTCCAATTGATACGACTGTGGCTGTGGAGGTAATCCGTTAAACATGACACGGATTTCTGTTCCTTGACCTGGCACCTGCAAAGGCACAATATTGGTCATCGTAGTTTTAGCCGCCGCTGCCTGCATAACAGCTATAGAAACAGTGGTCATAGCGAATTGACGAAGAAAACGGTTCATATACTGTCGATCCCCACCCCAAAAATTTTGCATACTCTTTTTCATTGTTATTCCTTAACTCGTCTTAACCAACAGGCCCAAGCAACACTAAGCTTCTCGGTCTTTCGATATAACCATCTCGACCATCTGAAACAATTTCAATCAGATCGATTTGAGTCGGCGTTATCTTCACGATGCGCCCTTGGTTCATCCCCATGTAATTACCACGTTGCACACGCTCAATCTCACCATCAGGGGTTTGAATCAAAGCGAGAATCTGGCCATTGTTACGTTTTAAACTTCCTTTGAAGTTTAACGTTTCCAATGCATAGCTTTCTAAAGGCTGTGGTTGACGATTAAAATTAGGATAAACACGTTTACCCGACATGATTCTTAGCTCTGTTGCCAATGAGTTTGGCAAGAATGGACTTCGAAGTTGATGTGCCGAGTAAAGAAAATTTGGAACTGGATTAAATACAGGTGCCGGTTCTATGGGTAAAGGCGGCTGGCTACGAATATTCGCCATTTCTTGATTGACCGCATCAATACGCGAATCACATCCCACCAAAGTCGTTGCAATAATTAATCCGCACAAAAGCTTAAATGATTTCATTATTGTCCTCCTGCTGGCATATCAGCTGGTGGAACAACCGCTGAACCTACCGTATCTTCAGTCGATGCAACATAACGATATGTTTTGGCTTTTAATGAATAATTGATCAGTGGAATATCAGATTTTTTATCTGTACTTGGCGTCGCTGTAATCACAAAATCATGTAAGGTCACGATACGCGGTAAAGACGCAATTCCACTCACAAAACGCCCAAATGAATGATAATCACCTGTCGTTTCTATCGAAATTGGCTGCTCAATGAAGAATTCTTGAGCCACTTCATTTTCGAGACGGATATTTTTAAATTTGAGCCCTGAATTCACACCTGTTAAGTTGATGTCCTCAACTAAACTTGGAATTTCTGTTTCTTTTGGCAATTGTTGTAATTGCTCATTGAAATTCATTTCCATTTGTTGCAACTGTGCTTGGTATTGCTGCAAATTACGGAGCTTAGAATCCTTTTCTTTAAACTCTGTCAGTAAATTTGCCTCTTGTGCTTTAGCAAGATCAATGGATTCAAGTTTTGGTTTAATCACCAAAAAGTAACCAATAGCACAAACAAATAGGAAAATAAAAATCCAACAGGTAATTTTTACAGACAGTGGCCAACTACCGTAGTTATTGGAGTCCAAAGTATTAAATTGCTGAAAGAACTTTTCAACAGTCATGGACTTCTTTTTAGGTACAGTGACATCTGAATCAAAATCATTTAAATCACTACGACTCATGGTGCACCTCCCACATTATTCGCGTCCATCTCTGATGTCGGTTGAGCAATTGCACCCAAGTCGACAGTCACGATAAATGTACCGTAAGACTCTTCAACTCGAGGGATTACCGAACTTGGTGCTTTTTCCTTCACTTCTGGGGCAGCCAAGAATGAATTCATAAATGCATTTCGGTACCACTGGGAAGCTTCTAAACCACGTAATAACTCTGCTACCGCATTCGGACTTTCAGCTTTACCTTCGATGGTAAATTTATTACCAGTACGGGTAAATTTCGTCAGATACACTGTTTCAGGAACAACACGTACCAATTCATCTACTAAACGCACAGTAACAGGTCGTTGACCTTCAAGACCTTGAATCAGTTTCATCCGCTCAATCACTGCATTTCGACGTTCTTGCAATCCTTCCAAGGATTTTAATTGAACGTCTAAACTTTGATTGGTGCTTACAATAAGTTGGTTTGCTTGTTCTTGGTCTTGCAATTTATGATTCAAGAAGAACCAAGCTGCTAAAACCGATAAAATCGCAAGTAATACCACTGCGATACAGATATAAACAAATTGCTTTTTTCGCTGTTCTCTTAGCTCTTCGCGCCAAGGGAGTAAATTAATTTTAGCCATTAATCAA
The DNA here is from genome assembly GCF_056779875.1 of Acinetobacter sp. ANC_7634. Classification (NCBI taxonomy): domain Bacteria; kingdom Pseudomonadati; phylum Pseudomonadota; class Gammaproteobacteria; order Moraxellales; family Moraxellaceae; genus Acinetobacter; species Acinetobacter sp. ANC_7634. The sequence continues at coordinate 63,209 of NZ_JBWYIT010000005.1, forward strand.
AACTCCTCAATGCCAAGCCACACGCCACCAATAATGATGGTGCATCATTTTCTATTTTTTTCAGGTCGATTTGAGGAGAAAAGCCCATTTGTAAAAATGGATTAGCAATAGTGACGCGATATCCCAATTTTTGTTGCATCATTTTTGCAAGACCTGGGATATTGGCATTACCACCCGCCAATAAAATATGATCAATCTCGTTAAATTGAGAAGAAGAGAAAAAGAACTGTAATGAACGCGCTGCTTGTTGAATCACTGCATCAAGGAATGGCATTAAAACTTCTGTTTCAAAGTCATCTGGTAAGGTGTTGTCTTTTTTAGCACGCCCAGCTTCATCATAAGATAAGCCATAACGATTTTGCACATCTTGAGTCAATTGCTTACCGCCAAACACTTGTTCGCGCGTGTAAATAATTTTGCCATTTTGCATGACTGATAAAGTCGTCATGGTATGACCAATATCAAGAACGCCAACAAGATTTGCACCAATCGGCAATGTATCTGCAAAGACTTCAAAACTACGTTCCAGTGCATAGCTTTCAACATCGGCAACTTTTGGGGTAAGGCCGACCAAATCCAATACTTCAATACGAGAGTCCACGTTTTCAGTACGTGTCGCAACGAGTAGAACGTTCACTCTGTTTGGATTGTTTAATCGCTCAGGAAGCACTTCAAAGTCTAAACTGACTTCGTCAAGTGGGAATGGGATATATTGCTCAGCATCCATACGAATCTGAACTTCACGCTCATCATCGCTCATGTCGGCATCCATCTCGATGACCTTGTGAATCACCATAGATGTAGGTACCGCAAAAGCAGCATTCGTCGATTGCGGATTTGCAATATTAATCGCGCGCTCTAAAGCATCAGCCACGTTATCCTGATTGAGGATGTTTTTTTCAACAACACTCCCATCAACCAATGGACTTAACCCGTAACTTTCAACCCAATAGCGACCGTTTTTAACTGATAGCTCTAATAGCTTAACAGAGGTCGAACTAACATCTACCCCCACTAACCCCTTATTTGGCTTACGATATAGTCTAAGCACAATGCAATTCCTATTATTTTTTTGTCCCCAACAACAGCACAATACAAACTAACTACACTTGGTCTAATTTTTTTGCGGATATAATAACTCAACTAACATTCTGTTAAATGAGAAGCTATACTGACCTTCTATTAGTTTGCCTTTAGCACCTATTAAAACTTACTTGTTATGAAAAAGCTATCTTGTTGTGGACAGATTCACCCTTTTTTTTTGCTGATTATCATTATCTTAGTCACAATTCCAATGGGCTTTTATGGAATGTATCTCTATATTGCACCATCTTTGCCAGAGATGACTGCTTTTAAGAAGGCTCCATTATTAAAACCGCTGCAAGTTTATACAGCAGATAACCAATTAATCGCAGAATATGGTGGCAAACTTTCTGTTCCAGTTGAATATGAGCAAATCCCACAAGATTTTATTCATGCTTTTTTAGCTGCAGAAGACTCTTCTTTTTTTGAGCATAGCGGTATTAGTTTTAAAAGTTTAGGACGTGCAGTCAGTGAATCGATCACGGGTTCTGACATTCAAACTGGTGGTTCTACAATTACCATGCAGGTGGCAAAAAACTATTATTTAACACCAGAACGAACTCTCAAGCGCAAACTCACCGAAATTTTCTTAGCACGTAAAATTGAACAAAAATTATCAAAAGAAGAAATTCTTACTCTCTACGTCAATAAAATTTTCCTCGGTAAAAATGCTTATGGCATCGCCGCAGCAGCAAAAATTTATTACAACAAGAATTTAGACGATCTTTCAATTGCCCAAATGGCAATGATTGCAGGATTACCTAAAGCACCCTCTAAGTATAATCCTGTGGCCAATCCTGAACGTGCGTTAGAACGTCGCAATTGGATTTTAGGTCGTATGCTACAGTTGGGTTATATTAGTCAAATTGAATATGAAGATGCAGTATCAGAGCCTATCGCTTTGGACATGCCTGATCGCGGTATTAACAATAAATTCCCTTATGTCGGTGAAATGGTTCGTTCTGAACTCGTCAAAAAATTTGGCGATCTCGCGATCGATTCAGGATATAAGGTTTACACCACTATTGATTACAATCGTCAAGCCTTTGCCGAAGAAGCAGTTCGTGTTGGTTTAGAAAGTTATGACCGTCGTCATGGATGGCGTGGCCCAGAAGCCCATGACAAACCCTTAAAAGACTTTGTACCATTTGCAAACACCTATCCTGCTGAAGTCACTAAAGTTTTAAGTAATTCTTTTGAAGCAACTTTACAAGATGGTTCATCAGTCACTGTTCCTTGGTCTGGCATGTCTTGGGCGAGACGCTATCGCAATGCCAATAGTGTGGGTGGTGCACCGAGCAATGCCTCACAAATTGTAAAAGTCAAAGATATTGTTCGTCTACGTCCAAATCAAAATCGTAGTATGTGGTCCTTGGTACAGGTGCCTCGTGTACAAGGTCAGTTAATTGCACTTAACCCAAATGATGGCTCAATTGTCGCGATCGTTGGTGGATATAATTTTTATCAATCGAAATTTAACCGTGCACTGCAAGGTTGGCGTCAACCTGGCTCTATTATCAAACCATTTGTCTACTCGCTTGCACTTGAACGAGGTATGACGCCGCATACCATGGTTAGTGATAATCCCATTACCATTGGTAAATGGTCACCACGCAATTCTGATGGGCGCTATTTGGGGATGATTCCATTACGTCGCGCTTTATATTTGTCACGTAATACTGTCTCTGTTCGCCTTTTACAAACAGTCGGTCTAGAACGTACTCGCCAATTGTTTATGGATTTTGGTTTGCAGGATGATCAGATTCCACGTAACTACACGATTGCATTAGGAACACCTCAAGTACTCCCTGTTCAAATGGCAACAGGCTATGCCGCAATTGCCAATGGCGGTTTCCGCGTGCAACCTCACTTCATTAGTCGTATTGAGGATGCTTACGGCAAAGTGATTTATCAAGCCAATCCAGAATACGCATGTATTTCATGTATTAAATCTCAGAAGCAAGATACAACCTCTGCTGAAGCAACAACACCAGACGACGAAATTATTGAAGTTACCAATCAGTCTTTAGAGGATAAGCAACCCACTTTAACTGATGAAGAGCGCAGCCAATATCGTCAAGCACATCGAATTTTAAAATCCAGCTCAGCATTTGATATGGCGAATATTTTACGAGACGTAATTCAGCATGGTACTGGTCGCGCAGCATTAAAAATTGGTCGTGGTGATTTAGGAGGTAAAACAGGAACAACCAATGATGCAAAAGATGCTTGGTTCGCTGGCTTTAACGGCAATTTAGTCGCAGTTTCATGGGTAGGTTTCGACCAACCGACTACGCTAGGTCGTCGTGAATATGGGGGGATCGCTGCTCTTCCAATTTGGAGTGACTTTATGGAGAAGTCTCTTGCCAATACACCATATGCTTGGGTAAGTTTAGATAAAAATGCAAAAGCTCCTTTAACTCGAGAACAACGTGGTCGTGTACATACATTAAACCATGAGCAAAAAGATAAAACTCCACCTTTAGCTCGTCCAATTTATCGCCCTGCTCCAGTGGTAGCACCAACGAATGATCGCGATTTTGATGATCTACCAGATAACGATCAACCGTTAACGCCGACGTCGTCGACACCACCGGATATGAATTCAACACCACAAGTTAAACGAGATTCAATCGAAAATTTGATTAATCAAGTTCAATAACCAAAATAAAGCCCTCTAAAAGAGGGCTTCTTTTAACTTTTCTTTTTTAAAATATAGATCTGAAACTCTGCACTCAGTTCAAATTTTTCAACTTGCTCTAATTGCTCACGCCGTTCAGGTTTGGCCTTATAAGCATATGGCGTCATTGCGATAAGAAACTTTAGGTCATTTTGGTTCAACACCAATGGTGCCTGAATTAAGCTTTCATCAATTAACTCAAAGTGCTCGCTCAACTGTGCTACAAATTTATGTGGCTCATGTGCCTTAACTTCTTCAAATAGTGCTTCTCGCATTTTATATAAATGTTGTGGACCTGGGGTAACAACCATTAAATACCCCGATGATTTTAATACACGTAATATTTCCGCCTCGGGAATAGGACTAAATAAACTGGTACATAAATCGATGGTCTCGCTTAAAACAGGCAACACAGCCCCCGTACCCACAACCCAAGTGACATTTTGATTTAATTTTGCTGCTACCTGAACTGCAGTTTTAGCAATATCCACCCCCACAACTTGTATCGCTTCAGCTTCCATTGCATTGGTGTAATATCCTTCACCGCAACCAATATCTAAAAGATTTTCAATACGTAATTCTCGGATTTTAGCAACGACAGCTTGCTGTAATGGCGCATAAAATCCCGCTGATAAAAACGACCGTCTAGCTTGAACAGACTCAGGGGTATCCCCTGGATTTTTACTATGTTTATGCTGTACGACATGCAAATTCACATAACCTTGCTTTGCAATATCGTAACTATGATTACTCTTGCAGCGCCATGTTTTCCCCTCAAGCGCCAATGCCTCGCGACAAACAGGACACATCAACAGATTCATCATTTTCTCCAAAAAATTTTAGCGATGAAAAAAAGTCGGCATAAGCCGACTTGATCTCATTTGATTCTTGCTTAGCGCAATTTTAAGGTCATTAGACCTAAAACTACTAGCATAATTGTGATAATCCAGAAACGGATGACCACCTGTGTTTCACGCCATCCTTTCTTTTCATAGTGATGATGTAACGGCGCCATAAGGAAAACACGTTTATTTCGCATACGAAGCGAACCGATTTGTAAGAATACAGAGACTGCTTCGACTACAAATACACCCGCCATAATTGCAAATACAATTTCCTGACGTACCATCACCGCAATAGTTCCCAGCATCGCTCCAAGCGACAAGGCACCAACATCACCCATAAATACTTGTGCAGGATGCGCGTTATACCAAAGGAATGCTAAACCTGCACCTATCATTGCAGCACAAATAACAACGAGTTCAGATGAATATTTCACATAGGGAATATGTAAATAATTTGCAAAACGAACATCACCCGCCAAATAAGCAAACACCCCTAGGCCCGCCGCAACCAATACAATTGGCATAATTGCAAGACCATCTAAACCGTCAGTCAGGTTAACAGCATTCGACGCACCGTTAATCACTAAATAAGTGAATATGATAAAACCGATCCCTAAAGGGATTACCGATAAAGGAATTGTAAGATCTTTAAAGAAAGGGATCAGCAAATCCAACATATTCGCAGTGTGTACAGGATTAGTTTGCTGAGTCGCAATTACGTAGAGTGATATCCCTGCACCCAAAGAAGCGACAGATGTCCAAAAAAACTTCTTACGCGCTGGCAAACCTGCATTGTCTTTATAACGGATTTTAATCCAATCATCCGCCCAACCTACGGCGCCAAATATCACCATCACGCCAAGCACAATCCAAACATAAGGGTTTGAAAGATCTGCCCAAAGTAAAGTTGAAATCCCAATAGAAAGCAAAATAAGGAGACCACCCATGGTTGGTGTTCCCATTTTTTTGGCATGGTTTTCCGGAGCGAAAGAACTTACCGCTTGGCCATATTTTAAAGCTTGTAACTTACGGATCATGACAGGACCAAGAACTAGGCCTATCGTGAGTGCTGTCAAGACACTGAGCAGCGCACGTAATGTTAAATAACGAACCACTTGGAACGAGCTGTGATAGCCGGAAAGTTGTTCAAATAACCATAACAGCATTTAGAGTTTCTCCATCAAATCTGCCATCAACGTTTCCATATGGGTATAACGAGAACCTTTGAATAAGAAACTCATTTTTTGCGGTTGATGTGTTTCGATTAGACTAATTAAAAATGGTAGAGCTTGCTCTTGATTGAGGAAAGCTTGTAACTTTTTCCCGTACTGAGTACTACGTGCACCTTCCTGTGTTGCTGGTGCAAACTCACCAACAGCAACGACAAAGTTGAGTCCGCGAATCGAAACCAAATCTCGCCCGAGTAAATAATGTTGTTGAGCAGCAGTCGGACCTAACTCACCAATATCCCCAATCACCATGACACGAATACCTTCTTGCTGTGCAAGCACTTCACCCGCTGCACGCATCGACGTCGGATTGGCATTGTATGTATCATCGATAAATAAAAAATCATTTTTTTGAATAAAATTCAAACGCCCCTTTGCACCCACAGCTTGTTCTAAACCCGTGACAATATCATCCAAGCTGATATTTAATGACAATGCAAATGCAGCAGCAGCCAAAGCATTTTGAACATTATGCTCACCAGCAAAAGGTAAATCCACAGGTTGGACACCTACAGGCGTATGTAATTTAAATTGAACACTCTGTGGATTCAGCTGAATATCTGAAGCATAGACATCGCCACTTTCTCCAAAACTTAAGGTTTTTGTTGTTTTTACACTTTGACGGATCTGGTCTATATAATCATCAGCTGCTGGCACGATCGAAGTTTCTGAAACATGACCATAGATTTCAGATTTAGCTTTACAAATTCCGTCACGCCCACCGAACTCACCAAGATGAGCCGTACCAATATTAATAATACCCGCAACATGAGGTTGAACGAGCTTCGAGGTATAGTGAATTTCTCCTTGATGACTTGCTCCAAGCTCCATCACTGCATATTCATGATCTGGTCGAAGCTCTAATAGCATCATAGGCACACCCAGATCATTATTGAGATTACCTCGCGTGATCAATGTCGGTGCTTTGCGAGCAAGAATACTACCAAGCATTTCTTTAGTCGTGGTTTTGCCGCTACTACCAGTCAGTGCGATAACTTTTAATTGCGCATGTTGAGCGCGACGAAATGCACCAAGCATACCTAATGCTAATCTCGTATCTGTTACCACCAACTGACAAATATCAATGTCTAAAGGCCGCTCAACAATCGCAATCTGACAGCCTCTTTCAGCCACTTGTTGAACAAACTCATGCGCATCAAAACGCTCACCTTTCAGGGCTAAAAAAGCATCCCCCGACTCCGCATGACGTGAGTCTGTCAAAATACGCTTTACTTCTCCAGTCGGTTTTTTATCATTCAACCAATACCCTTGAGTAGCAGCAACAAGATCAGACAAAGTCCATGGGACAAGTGTCGCAGTACTTGTAGTAGATGTGTGCATAATGATTCCTTAGTCTGCTGGATAAGATGCTGGCTTAGTCGCATGCTGACCCTTAATGGCTGCTTGGACTTCTACCACATCATCAAACCAATGACGAACACCATCAATCTCTTGATAATTTTCGTGGCCTTTGCCTGCAATCACAACAATGTCACCTGCTTTTGCTGTTTTCACTACAAACTTAATCGCTTCACGACGATCATGAATTTCATGAACCTCTCTGTCCAAAAATTCAATTCCAGCCTTCATGTCAGCAAAAATTTGTTCTGGGTTTTCAGTACGTGGATTATCTGAGGTAAGCAATACAACATCTGCATGATCTAAAGCAGCCTGTGTCATTAATGGTCGTTTACCGCGATCGCGATCACCACCGCACCCAAACACAGCCCATAATTGCTGTGAAACATGACGTTTTAATGTTTGAAGAACCTGAATTAATGCATCAGGAGTGTGCGCATAATCCACGACAAACAAACGATCTCGATCACGCAACACTTGCATACGCCCTGGTGCACCTTTTAACTGAGGAACTAAAGCGACTAACTGAGATAAATCTAAACCCGCCTGTTCAACAGAGATTAAGCTCGCAACAACATTTTCAATATTAAAGTGACCTAATAACGGACTATTCACTAAATAGCTTTGGGTCTTGGTCACCAATTTAAAATGAACACCGTCTAAACTATATTGAATCTCTTCAACACGGTAATCCGCGGGTCGAGTGGTGGAATAAGTCAAAATTTTAGGTTTTACTGGATTTTGCTCCGCCGCTTTGAGCATGATATTTGCGTAAGCATCATCGATATTGATAATTGCAACTTTAAGACTCTCAAACTGAAATAAGCGTGATTTTGCCTCAGCATAGGCCTCTAAAGTCTTGTGATAATCCAAATGATCGCGACTTAAATTACTGTAAGCAGCAACTTCAATTGGCGTTCCATTGAGACGCCCCTGTTCAAGACCATGGGAGCTTGCTTCAATAGCAGCAAACTTAGCCCCCTGCTGAGCATAAGCATGCAATTGATTTTGCATATGCAATGCATCCAACGTAGTATGTGTAGATGCTTCAAGGTGAGGTAAAATCCCATTCCCCGTCGTCCCCATCACAGCACATGGGTACTTACTTAACATCAGTAGCTCTGCAACAAGCCTTGAAATGGTCGTTTTACCATTGGTTCCCGTGACAGCCAATACTCGAAGTGGATTTACTGGCTGTGTCTGTTGCAAATAATCTTTCTGCCATTGTCCCATGAGCATACGCACATTCGGAACGATCAAACTTGGCGTTAAACCTAAATCTTGTTCTGAAATAATAGCCAAAGCACCAAGATCCAGTGCCTTCTGTGCATATTCTGCAGTTTTTTCAGGTTGAGAAAGACTGGTCAAAGCAATAAACACTTGTCCCGCTTCAACTTTACGACTATCTAATTGGAAGCCATTAAATGCTTGTTGCATCCATTCTGCTGGATGATCTACAGCGTAGATTTGTTGAAATGTAATCGACATTCATCACCTATGGAATGGATTTTGGAGTATCTAAGGGTTTATCCAATGGTACGTTTAACAGTCTCAGCGACTCCTGCATTACTTTTGCGAAAACAGGTGCTGAGACAGTACCACCGTAATACGTGCCTTTTGGATTTTCGACCACGACGACCATCGCCAAACGTGGATCACTTACAGGTGCAACACCTGCAAATAAAGCTCGATATTCATTGGTCGAATAACCTTTACGGTCAGCACGTAATTTGTGTGCTGTACCCGTTTTACCTGCAACGCGATAACCTGGTATTTGAGCACGAGTCGCTGTACCGCCTGGTAATGTTGCTGTCTCCATCATTAACAAGACTTGATCCGCAATTTTAGGATCAATCATTTGTTCACCTTGAGGAGCTTCATCCAACTTGTACAAACTTAAAGGAACTTTCTTCCCTTTGTTTGCCAACATGGCATAAGCGTCTGCCAATTGTAGTACCGTGGCATTAAGACCATATCCATAGGACATGGTTGCAACTTCTGAAATATTCCATTTACTTGGCGGTAAGATCAGACCTGGACTTTCACCAGGGAATTTGACAGCCGAACGCTGTCCAAAACCAAGACGCTTATAGAAAGTTGGTAAAGTCGGATAAGGCAAAGATAAGGCAATTTTCGCTACACCTACGTTGGAGGATTTTTGAATAATGCCACCTAAAGTAAGCGCTCCATAATTATGTGTATCACGAATCGTATGATTACCGACACGCATCGACCCTGGCGTGGTATTAACGACTGAGTTTGCAGTGTACTTACCACTTTCAAGCGCCATCGCCACCGTTAATGGTTTCATCGTCGAACCTGGTTCAAACGAATCAACTGCACCGCGATTTCGCATTGCATCTTTATTGGATAAACTTTTTTTATCATTCGGGTTATACGACGGCCAACTGGTCATCGCTAGAATTTCACCGGTTTTGACATCGACCGCAATTGCTGTAGCAGAACGTGCATTATTTGCCACACCCACCGCGGTAAGCTCTCGATACATAATGTATTGCAATCGAGAATCAATACTCAGTGTAATATTTTCCCCAGCTTCAACTTCTTTAATAACTTCTGGAACTTGAACACGGTTTCCATGCTTATCACGTACAATTTTCTGTTCGCCATTGACCCCTGCAAGCCGCTTATTCAGCTGCATCTCCAAACCTTCAATCCCTGTTCCCTCGGTATTGGTTAAACCAATGATTTGAGAGTTGGGTTGTGGTTGTGGGTAATAACGTTTATATGATTTTTCAGAATATACGCCAGCAAAATTACGTTGTGCTAACAGAGCCGCTTGAGCAGGTGGTACTTCTTTTTTCAATACTAAATAACGTGAACGAGCTCGATCTTGAACACGCTTTTTGAGGTCAGCTCGATCCAACCCAACTGCATCTGCTAGCTCATCTAAATTCAGGTTTTCCTGTGGTAACTGATTTTTTAATTTACGGCTGGTTGGATTCTTTTTTAACTCTTCAGTGATTTCATCAAAAGTTGCTTTAGTTTCAAAATAATGTTGAGGATCAATCACCACCTTCATAATTGGTGTACTAATAGCCAAGGGAACGCCATTACGGTCGCTAATAACCCCTCGCATCGCGCTTAATTTTTCAGTACGTAAAATTTTGGCATTGGCTTTATTTTGCAAAAAGTCTTTGTTCACAATTTGAACATAAAAGGCACGTGCAACCAATACTACAAAAAATGTCAGGACTAAGCCCCACATTAAATAGAAACGCCACATATCTACAGCAACGGTTCTTTTCTGTGTAATGGGCTGCTGTTTTTTACGTGTTTGTTTTGTTTTGCTTTTATCAACCATTCAGCGTGCCTATTGATTTTTCGCGGTTTCAGCAGGAAGTGAAATCACCACAGTCTGTGATGTTGGTGGTGAATACATACGTAATTGTGTCACTGCACGTGTCCCAATTTGTGCAGTCGCTCCAAATGTCTGTTGCTCAATAAGTAGACGACCCCATTCAGCATTGATGTCTTCAAGCTCACGCATATGCGTATTGAATTCACGAAAATCTTGACGATAAGAATAGACCTGATAGACCACCATAAATGCGCTCACCATGACCATAGCGGTTAAAACGCTATAGATCAGTATTTTTTTACGCACCAAGGTCGTTGCTACCAGTTCCTGTTGTTCTACGTCTTTTTCCTTTTTCATTATTCGCCTTTAAAATTTATTCGCTCTGCAACTCGCAACCAAGCACTTCTAGAACGCGGATTTTGTTTCACTTCTTCTTCACTTGCACGTACGCGATCAATTTTTTTCAAACGACGAGTTTCTTTAGGTTTCTGAGGTAAGCCCCAACCATCATCCTCAGCTAAAGTCGACTCTTTTTGAATAAATTGTTTAATAATTCGATCTTCTAAGGAATGGAAACTGATGACCGCTAATCGACCTCCATTATGAAGCATATCCAGTGCTTCAGGTAAAAAAGCATGCACATCTTCTAATTCTTTATTGATTTCAATTCGAATTGCTTGGAATGTACGTGTCGCAGCATGCTTATTTTTTTCCCATTTCGGATGGGCAACTTTTACAATTTCAGCCAATTGACCTGTAGTCTCAATATAACCTGCTGCTTTAATCGCTTTCGCAATGCGGCGGCTATATCGTTCTTCACCATACTGAAAAATAATATTCGCTAAATGCTCTTCATCAACTTCAACCAACCATTGCGCTGCAGTTAAGCCTTGAGAGTTGTCCATTCGCATATCCAGTGGACCGTCTTTCATAAAGCTGAAACCACGTTCGGCCTGATCAAGTTGTGGTGATGACACACCTAAATCTGCCATAACACCATCGACAGTTTCAACACCGCGTTGATTTAAGGCTGTTTTAATATCTGCAAAACTTGCATGAATAATGGTAAATCTTGGATCTTCTTGTTCTAACTGAGCAGCCACAGCCAAAGCCTGCGGATCTTTATCAAAGGCATAGACACGAGAATGTTCATCTAATTTGGACAAGAGAAGTCGAGTATGACCTCCTCGACCAAAGGTGCCATCTACATAAATCCCTGTATTACGCCCACCCAATAGAGCATCTACAGTTTCATGAAGTAATACAGAAATATGCGACATAATAACGTTTCAGAACATCTAAAAATTTAACTGCACATTATTACCTTGTTTTAATAAAGCTCCAAACGACTTTTTGTAGGTAAATTTTACTTTCTATAGGCAAAACCGTTTCATTCACTGGAATGTTCAAATAAAAAAGCCTCACTTAGAGGCTTTTTTATTGAATTTCAATTACTTCGGTATATTAACGACGGCTGTTATAAATCTGATCAAAAATCGCACCATTCACAAAATGTGCTTGTTGTGCTTTTGCCCAACCACCGAAAACCTCATCAATGGTGAATGTTTTTAACTTAGGAAATTGTTTTGAGTATTTTGCTAACACTTCAGCATTACGCGGACGATAGAAATGCTTAGCAGCCATCTCCTGACCTAATGGTGAATATAAATAGTTAATATAGCCAGTTGCCAACCATTTATTGCCATTTTTCTCTACAGTACGATCAACGATGGCAACAGAAGGCTCTGTTAAAATCGAAATAGATGGATAAACAATATCAAACTGATCTTTGCCCAAGGCTTTTTGAGTGACCAGTGCTTCATTTTCCCAAGTGAGCAACACATCGCCAATTTTACGCTCAGCAAATGTCGTCATAGAAGCGCGCGCCGCAGAGTCCATCACTTTGACGTTATGGTACATCTTGCCGACAAAGTCTTTTGCTTTCGCTTCATTACCACCTGGTTGTTTGAGTGCATAACCCCAAGCTGATAAATATACCCAGCGTGGTAGTCCACCTGTTTTAGGGTTTGGTGTGATGATTTCTACACCCGGCTTAACAAGATCTTGCCAATCCTGAATTTTTTTAGGGTTACCTTTACGCACCATAAAAACAATGGTTGATGTATAAGGTGCAGAGTTATAAGGGAACTCTTTTTGCCATCCTTTATTGATTTGACCCGATTTTACAATCTCTTCAATATCATTTGCCAATGCCAAGGTGACAACGTCGCCTTTCAAACCATCAACCACAGAGCGTGCTTGTTTACCTGAGCCACCATGAGATTGTTTAAAGTTGACTTTCACTCCAGTTCTTGACTGCCAATATTGACCAAATGACTGATTAAACTCATCATAAAATTCACGAGTCGCATCATAAGATACATTCAGGAAATCACGTTGTGCTGCTTGAGAAGATACGCTGAACGATAAACCTGTTGCGAGTAAGCCCGCTGTAAGCAAGGCTTTAAATTGAGTTTTCATAGTCAAAAAATCTAGATATACATAATTAATCTAAATATATGAAATAAAGTCATATTCATCAATTTAATTTGGACATGTGATTTACGTTATATTGCTACCATTTTTCTTTCAAACTTATGAATTAATTCATAAATCATCTTAAATACAGTCTATATTCAAATATATAGTATTTTATGCATTTCTTATAAGTAAAAATGGATAGCATATCACGATCCATTCACATAAGTTCTAAAAATAGATTATTTTTCTGCTGAAATTTGGTCGTAAATCGCGCCATTTACAAAGTGCGTTTGCTGCGCTTTCGCCCAACCACCAAATACTTTATCGATGGTAAATAATTGTACCTTTGGAAATTTAGTACTGTATTTAGCTGCGATTTTTTCATTACGTGGTCGAAAATTATGTTTAGCAGCTAATTCCTGCCCCAAAGGTGAATACAGATAGTTAAGATATCCTTTTGCGAGATTACGATTCCCATTTCTATCTACGGTTTTATCTACGATGGCAACAGAAGGCTCAGCTAGAATTGAAATGGATGGATAAATAATTTCAAATTTATCTTGCCCCAAACCTTGCGTCGCTAAGAGCGCTTCATTTTCCCAAGACAGTAAAACATCACCCATTCCACGTTCAGCAAAAGTCGTGAGTGATCCACGGGCTCCTGAATCTAACACTTTGACATTTTTGTATAATCGTTTGACTAACTCACGAGCTTTGGCATCATTTCCGGCAGGCTGTTTAAGTGCATAGCCCCATGCAGATAAATAAATCCATCGTGGCGCACCACCTGTTTTTGGGTTCGGGGTAATGATCTCAACACCTGGTTTGACTAAATCATTCCAGTCTTTGATATTTTTTGGATTGCCCTTTTTTACTAAAAAAACAATGGTAGATGTATAGGGTGCTGAATTATTGGGAAATTCTTTTTGCCAATTTTTTATGATATAACCTGCTTTTACAATTTCTTCAATATCATTTGCAAGTGCCAAGGTCACAACATCTGCTTGTAATCCTGTTGCTACAGCACGTGCTTGTTTCCCAGATCCACCATGAGATTGCTTAAATTGCACGTCTTGACCAGTACGTTTTTTCCAAAACTCACCGAAACTTTGGTTATATTCTTGATAAAATTCGCGAGTGGGATCATAAGAAACATTTAAAAATGATGTATTCGCCTGTGCAGTCATACTGAACAACAATGCCCCAATACTCATTGTGCCCAATAATTTATTGAAAAAGTGCTTATTCATTAAAATCTCTTTTTTATTACATTTATGAATTGCACTATATTTTTTATTTACTTCAGTCACAATGTATTCAATAGACGAATTAAATCATTGTAAATATGTAAATTTTATATACATTTTCTTCATATGAATTGCATTTTTATCACTTATATTCTCTTTAAAATTTACCGCATAACATCATATCTTCACCAAATCTCCATATTTTATTGATAAAAAGAGGCAAAATTTATTTCAGCTACAGGTTGAGTAACTTAAGGATTGTTGAATAACAAATTGTAAGAAAGTGTGATGCATTTGTACTTTTGTGAATTTTATGTTTAAAATGTAAACCTAATTACTCTTACAATAAATTCAAAATAGGGGAAAATTGAAATGAATTTGTGCTATTTACAAGCGTTAAGCTTAACTTTATGTGTTTTTGGTATGAGCCAGACACATGCAGCAGCGTTACAAAATCCTGCTAAATCACTACAAAACTCTAGTGTTGCTGAAAAGTCATTAACACCTATCGAACGCGCATTGACTCAACAAAAACGTGAACGTGCTGAGAACAAACCTTCTTCAGAGATGGATCAGATTAAAGTGATCACCTCTATTAAGAATGCTCCAACGCAAAACTTCCTAGCATCGCAACACCAACAGTTTTCGCGTTTTTTACAAAGTTTATTTCCTCAGCACACATCTTAAGCACCATTTTTCTCAATCTCCCCAATTGAGTCAAATTTAGCCCAGTCCGATTTAATGAATTAATCATTAAGCCACTGGGCTTTTTGCTATAATAAAACCAATTTTTATTTGATAACTTTTTCTGGCTATGACAGTTCGTACTCGTATTGCACCATCTCCTACAGGTTTCCCCCATGTAGGTACTGCTTATATCGCATTATTTAACCTATGCTTTGCTCAACAGCATGGCGGTGAATTTATCTTACGTATTGAAGATACAGACCAACTCCGTTCAACACCTGAATCAGAAAAAATGATTCTCGATTCATTGCGCTGGTTAGGTTTAAATTGGTCAGAAGGTCCAGATGTGGGTGGCCCTCATGCGCCATATCGTCAATCTGAACGTATGGATATTTATAAAAAATATGCGTTAGAACTGGTTGAAAAAGGTCATGCATTCTATTGTTTTGCCACTGCTGAAGAATTAGATCAAATGCGTGCAGAACAACAAGCACGTGGTGAATCTCCTCGTTATGATGGTCGTGGTCTAAAACATACGCCAGAAGAAGTTGAAAGACGTTTAGCGGCTGGCGAACCGCATGTTATTCGCATGAAAGTACCTGAAGAAGGGATTTGTAAATTTAATGACTTACTGCGTGGTGAAGTAGAAATCCCATGGGCACAAGTTGACATGCAAATTCTTCTGAAAACCGATGGCCTACCAACTTACCACTTAGCAAACGTTGTTGATGACCATTTAATGGAAATCACTCACGTGATTCGTGGTGAAGAATGGATTCCATCGGCACCTAAACACCAATTGCTTTACCAATATTTTGGTTGGGAAATGCCTGTGCTTTGCCACATGCCACTTTTACGTAACCCTGATAAGACAAAACTATCTAAACGTAAAAACCCAACTTCAATCAATTACTACAAAGATATCGGTGTATTACCAGAAGCATTATTAAACTATTTGGGTCGCATGGGTTGGTCAATGCCAGATGAACGCGAAAAGTTCAATTTGACTGAGATGATCGAGAATTTTGACATCCAACGTGTATCGCTTGGGGGTCCAATTTTCGATGTAGAAAAACTCAATTGGTTAAACGGTCAATGGATCAAAGCACTTAGCCCTGCTGAGCTTTTAAATACTTTATTGGCGTGGAAGGCAGATCGTGCCAAGTTAGAGGAAATTGCGGCTGCAATTCAACCACGTATTAACCTATTGTCTGAAGCAGTGAATTGGTCAGCACATTATTTTAATCACTTCCCTACACTGTCTAAAGCACAATTCGAAAGTAAAAAGTTATCTGAAGAGCAAGTTCGTCAAAGCCTACAATTTGCAATTTGGCGCTTAGAAAGCTTATTTACTTGGAATAATGACACTGTTAGCCAAACGCTAATGGATTTAGCTGCACAAATGGAAATTAAATTACGTGACTTTATGCCTGCGTTCTTTATTGCCATTGCGGGTTCTACTGCTTCAACGCCAGTGATGCAAACCATGGTGACCATTGGTCCTGATTTGACTTTTGCTCGCCTGCGTCATGCACTCGAAATCGTTGGCGGTCCAAGTAAAAAAGAGCTTAAAGTATGGGAAAAATTGAATGAAAGCTTAAAATTGCCGAAAAATGATGCAGTTGATGAAGCTTAATTAAATTTTTTATTGACGCATGAGTGTTATATCCCTAATATAGCGCTCACACAGATTGAGCACTTAGCTTGATACCTAGATTGCTTTTATAGCATTAACTGTGTTGCCTCATAAGTCCCTATCGTCTAGAGGCCTAGGACATCGCCCTTTCACGGCGGTAACCGGGGTTCGAATCCCCGTAGGGACGCCAAATTCTAAAAAACCACTGACCTCGATCAGTGGTTTTTTTTCATCTATACATTTTTGATTTTAGTTTCGATGTTATAGAATTAAGCAAAAGAAATACGGAGCGCTCATGCAGTACCAATGCCCTAAATGTCAAAGTCGTAAAATTCTTCCTTTAGCAAGTGCCAATGCACCTGCTGTACGACCAAATGTTCCTAAAAGCTTAATCATCCTCGTACCCACTCTATTTTTACTCCTATTATTGGTGATTATTAGCGTTGTACTGATGATTTTTAGTAATGGTGCTGGCGAGACACTTCAAATTGCAACTGTGATCGTATTTTTAATTGCAGTGATAGCGGGTGTGATGTTCTGGAAAGATTTACCAGATTTCAAAATTTCGATGCAAGCCTTCATGCAATCTCAAAAGAAATGGAAATGCCGTGAATGTAATCACGAATGGGAAAATTAATTGTTTATTTTCATCAGTCCTAAAAGCTCATTTGAACTTTTAGGACTTAAAATTAAATAAATTTAAATTTTATATATGAGTAGTAGACAAAACCTTCAAAAGAGCATAATTTAATGAAATAGATCTCATTTTTGCATGGATAAGCAAGGAGAACCATAATGATAATAAAACTATTTCAATCACTATTCTTTGATCTAAAACGTACTCGAACGGCTAATTTATCCAATCTCGAGCCATCCACATCCTTAAACCCTCGAAATCAAATGTGGTTATACCTACGTGATGCATTACGTGGGAATGCTGAAGCACAATATCAATTAGGTCTGAGTTACTTAAATGGTGAACTAGGTTTGGATCGAAATTATCAAATTGCTGAAAAATGGCTGAACCAATCAGCGAATGCTGGAAATGAAAATGCAAAAAGAACTCTACTTCAAGCTTATAGTCTTTTAGCATTTTCATAAAATTAATTCATAAAAAAACCAGCCTGAAGGCTGGTTTTTTTATTAGATGGAATTAACCACCAATTTTGCGATATTTTTGGCGCTTAGCCACTAGATCATCGCCATCGCGTTTACGACGGTATTCTTCGAACTCAGCATAGTTTCCTGTGAAGAATTCTGGTGTTTCACCTTCGAATGACAAGATGTGCGTTGCAATACGGTCTAGGAACCAACGGTCATGCGAGATGACCATTACAGTACCTGGGAATACTAAAATTGCATCCTCAAGCGCACGTAAAGTTTCGATATCCAAGTCGTTCGATGGTTCATCGAGAAGGATAACGTTTGCGCCCATTTGTAGAATTTTCGCAAGTTGTAAACGGTTACGCTCACCACCTGACAATTGACCTACACGCTTCTGCTGATCTTGGCCTTTAAAGTTAAAACGACCAATATATGCACGTGATGCGATTTCATATTCACCAATACGTAAGATATCTAAACCGCCAGAAACTTCCTCCCAAACCGTTTTATTGTTATCTAAGGTGTCACGAATCTGACCCACGTAAGCCACTTTAACTGACTCACCTAGCGTTACCGTACCTGTATCAGGTTGTAATTCACCTGTCATCATACGGAATAGTGTGGTTTTACCCGCACCGTTCTCACCCACGATACCCACGATCGCACAAGGTGGAACAACAAAAGATAAATCTTTGTAAAGCGTACGATCACCAAACGATTTGCTGATACCTTCAACTTCCACAACCTTGTTCCCTAGACGTGGACCAGGTGGAATGTAGATTTCAGACGTTTCGTTACGTTGTTGGAATTCACGAGAGTTAAGCTCTTCAAAGCGTTCCATACGTGCTTTATTTTTCTTTTGCTGACCTTTTGCATTAGAACGAACCCATTCAAGTTCTTTTTTCAATGCTTTAGCAAAAGATTCTTCTTGCTTCTGTTCTTGCTCTAAGCGGGCATTTTTCTGCTCTAACCAAGAAGAATAATTACCTTGATAAGGGATACCCATACCACGGTCAAGCTCAAGAATCCACTCAGCAACGTTATCCAAGAAATAACGGTCATGCGTAATCGCAACGATTGTACCAGGGAAATCTTTTAAGAAACGTTCCAACCATGAAACAGATGATGCATCCAAATGGTTCGTCGGTTCGTCAAGAAGCAACATGTCTGGTTTAGACAAGAGCAAACGGCAAAGTGCCACACGACGGCGCTCACCACCTGACAATTTAGTGACATCAGCATCCCAAGCTGGCAAGTTTAACGCTGCCGCTGCTTGTTCAAGCTGGTTATTTAAGTTATGCGCATCCCAAGTTTGAATAATTGCTTCAAGCTTTTCTTGCTCTTTTGCAAGTGCATCAAAGTCGGCATCTTCAGCTGCATATTCAGCGAAAACTTCATCAAGACGAGCTAATGCATCAAGTGCTTCACGAACGCCATCTTCAACGTTGCCACGAACGTCTTTTGTTTCATCTAATGGCGGCTCTTGCTCAAGGTAGCCGATCTTGATACCTGGTTGTGCACGAGCTTCACCAGAGAAATCTTTATCTACACCAGCCATAATACGAAGCAAGGTAGATTTACCTGCACCGTTTAAACCAAGAACACCAATTTTAGCGCCCGGGAAAAATGATAAAGAGATGTCTTTAAGGATTTCGCGCTTAGGCGGAACCATCTTAGAGACACGGTTCATCGTGTAAATATATTGGGCCACGTAGGACTCCTCTATAAAAAAAACAAAATCCGCTGTAAATACAAATCGCGGACAAATAATTAGGGAGCATTATACGATGAATACGATAAAAACATAAGCCATACGCCCGAACTTGCAAGGAATGTTACAAGTTTATTTTTTCATCAAACTTACCATTCAAAGTGCACAAGAATATGGCTTTTAAATGAGCAACATATGAGAATTTTAGATAACTTTTTCAATATTTTATAAATTTTATAATATGATTAGGGTGCTATATTCTCATTGAACAATTTTTAAACCACAAGAAGATCTCAAAATGACATATAAGGACGAAACCCTCGCCATCCATGCTGGATACTCACCTGAACCAACGACTAAAGCAGTTGCGGTACCCATTTATCAAACGACGTCTTACTCATTTGATAATACGCAACATGGCGCAGACCTATTCGATTTAAAGGTCTCTGGGAATATTTATACACGGATTATGAACCCAACGACTGCTGTGCTTGAACAACGTATTGCAGCACTCGAAGGTGGGATCGGCGCATTAGCACTTGCATCAGGTATGGCAGCCATTACCTATGCCATTCAAACCATTGCTGAAGCTGGGGACAATATCGCTTCTGTATCTACACTTTATGGTGGTACATATAATTTATTTGCACATACGCTACCAAAACAAGGGATCGAAGTGCGCTTCTTCGATTATCAAAATCCAGAAAGTTTGCGAGCACTTGTTGATGAAAAAACTAAATTAGTCTTCGTTGAGTCTATTGGTAACCCGCTCGGCAATATTATTGATTTAGAAGCGATTTCTAAGCTTGCACATGAACTTGGCATTCCTGTAATTGTGGACAATACAGTTGCTACACCAGTACTTCAAAAATCTTTTGAATTTGGTGCAGATATTGTTGTTCACTCTCTAACCAAGTACATCGGCGGACATGGTAATTCGATCGGCGGTATCATTGTTGACAGCGGTAAATTCCCTTGGGGTAAATATCCAGATCGTTTTAAAGCGTTAAATACGCCCGATCCAAGCTATCACGGCGTGAACTATGTCGAAGCGCTTGGTGAAGCAGCTTATATTGCACGTGCTCGTGTCGTGCCATTACGCAACACAGGTGCAGCGATTAGCCCACAAAATGTTTTCTTAATCCTGCAAGGTTTAGAAACATTAAGTTTACGTATGGAACGTCATACTGAAAATGCTTTAAAAGTTGCTCAATATTTACAAGCTCATCCAAAAGTAAAATGGGTAAATTACGCAGGACTACCTGATCACCCGCAACATGCTTTAGCTCAGAAATACGTTAAGGGCAAACCTTCAGCAATTCTTTCATTTGGTGTACAGGATGGCTTAGCAGGCGGAACTCGCTTTATAGATGCCCTACAATTATTCACACGATTGGTGAATATCGGTGATGCAAAAAGCTTAGCATGTCACCCAGCAACTACAACGCATCGCCAACTGAATGAAGAAGAGTTAAAAGCTGCTGGCGTTTCTACGGATATGGTTCGCTTATCTATTGGAATCGAACATGCTGACGATTTAATCGCCGACCTAGAACAAGCGCTCGCTCAAGTTTAATCTTGGTAATACATTAGAAATAAAGCCTCATGACTGGGGCTTTATCCTCATTTACCATATCGTCCTTTTTCAATTATTTTATTCGTATTACCACAATAAAAAATTAGAGCATTTACTCTAATTTTTACAATAAATTCATAAACTTATGCCATGGTTTATTTTCATTTTTCCACTATGCTGATTTGTATGACACGTTTAAAAATACGTGTTCCACAATTCATTGCATTTACAGGGAGAATGAAGTGAATAAAAAATTAGAACAGCGTTTTAAAAAACGTGTCCATGGAAAAAATATTCTGATTACAGGCGCGTCCAGTGGTATCGGTTTAACTGTTGCACATCAATTGGCTGCGGCAGGTGCGCATGTATTATTGGTGGCACGAACTGAGGAAACTTTACAACAAGTAAAATATGAGATTGAGCAAAAAGGGGGAAAAGCTGACATTTTTCCTTGTGATTTGAATGATATGAGTTCAATCGATGCTGTAACGCAACAAATCTTCAATAGCGTCACACATATTGATATTTTAATTAATAATGCAGGTCGTTCGATTCGCCGTGCAGTCCATGAGTCCATCGACCGTTTTCACGATTTTGAACGCACGATGCAACTCAACTATTTTGGTGCTGTTCGCCTCATTTTAAATATCCTTCCACATATGATAGACCGTGAACGTGGACATATTATTAATATTAGTTCAATTGGTGTATTAGCCAATGCTACACGCTTCTCTGCATATGTCGCTTCAAAAGCTGCATTGGATGCATTTAGCCGTTGCCTATCAGCTGAAGTCCATGCGCATAATATCGCTATCACCTCGGTCTACATGCCTTTGGTCAGAACGCCGATGATCGCTCCAACTAAAATATATAAATACGTGCCAGCACTTTCACCGAATCAAGCTGCAGATTTAATCGCTGGTGCTATTGTGAACCGTCCAAAAAAGGTAGCGACTGGTCTTGGAAAACTTGCATCAATTACTTATGCAATTGCACCTGATATTAATAATAAATTGATGTCGATTGGATTTAATTTATTTCCAAGCTCTACTGCTTCTGTCGGTCGCCAAGAGAAATTAAACATTGTACAGCGTGCATATGCCCGACTATTTCCTGGCGAACATTGGTGATCGAACAAGTTAATTTAAGTACTTTGTGAGATGATTTTGTTACATTTTCACTGTGTGATTTTAATTATTCTTTAAGAATTAAATGCCATGATCAAAACATAAAATAGGAGTTTGTCATGGCTCAAATTTATTTTTTTAGATTATTTTTTCTAGCAGTTGCTGTTTTGATTTTTACTCAAATCATGAGCATGATTATTCAGCAACATTACTCATTCGACACCTTATTACAGCTAGGTTTATTTTTAATTTTGCTTGAGCTGGGATTCAGCATAAAACCAGCCGATGCTCAAAATAAAACTGAATTGGATCAACAGCAGATGAATCATGCCAAAGCACCAAAGTCTTATGCATATCATTTGTCAAAAATAGGTTTAGGCACTATTGCATTCAGCTTGATCTTACCGAATCTTATTTAGTGCTAATCATGATTGGGTTCAAATCTAGGCGTAAAAAAAATTTTGAGATCATTCGTTAGGCGGCAGAGTTATGTTATAAACCTTGCATCTTATTGATTTTATGCTTTGTACTTATGCGTGGTTTAGCTTTAGTGCTGCAATGTGCAGCCATCGCATTTGCGATATTCCTCATTTATCAAGTTACTCTCGGTTTTTATACTCAAGAATTTAAAGTTTTAGACGTAGTCGCAGATGTAGGAACTATTCTCATCTGTATCGATCTTGCCGTATTCTTGTGGCATAGCCGCCAAACTAAAGCTGCCAACCTACAAGACTATGCACAAAAGATCGAACAATCAGTTCCAAAATTCGTAAAAATTTCACGAAAATTAGGTCATCTCGGGATTTTATTGATCTTAACCAGCTGGATTGTCCCCATGATTAATGGATAAATTAAAAACCTCCCATTTGGGAGGTTTTTAATATCACTTACTGATGAAATGAGATCATTTAAGATAAAAAGTTGACTTGACCAGATTTCACATCATAGATTGCGCCAACAATCCCAATCTCTTTACGCTCAATCATGTCTCTTAACGTGTCACTATTTTTAATAATATAATTAATATTATTTCGCACATTTAACACAGTTACGGCATCAATAAAATTGGTTGTAAGTTGATAATTACTCATATCATTTTTGACTGTTTCCGCCGCCTGCATAATCGGCTTCAAAAAATGCTGAACGTTCGGTGTATCTTTTAGTTGACTCAAATCCACTTTTTGCTCAAATAAATGACAAGCAGATCCTACCGCACCACAGTCCGTATGCCCCAATACCACGATCAGTTTTGAACCTTTGGTTTTACATGCAAACTCTAAAGAGCCCACGACTTTTTGACCAGCAATATTTCCAGCAATACGCAAACTGAATAAATCACCGATTCCTACATCAAAAATGCGCTCTGTCGGTGCTCTAGAATCCATACAACCCAACACTGCAGCAATAGGATGTTGCCCTGCATTTGACGTCACTTGAATTTGGCGAGCAATATTATGGTGTAAACGCTGATGATTAATAAAACGCAAGTTCCCGTCTTTTAGCATCTGTAAAACTTGATCAGGACTGAGCTGTTTTTGGAGTTCTTGCGTACTCACATCAAGATCGAGCTCGTCCTCTTTTATTTCAGGATAATGTGCTTTAAAACCTTGTAAATTAACTTTTATCCCCTGCTTTACCGCCACTTCACTTTGAAAGTCCTTAATAATTTGATAGATATCTGGATCAATATAATAGGTATTGGATGCATCGATTAGCACATTTTCATGCGGTTTAACTTTTTCTAAAGCGGTGACGAGTGCGGCACGATTTAAAAAACTTAAATTCGGTGCTAATTCAATACGGGTAAGTGAACCATGCAAGTGTTTTTCATGGATCACACGTACACCACGGTGTAAATGACTCTGTAAGATAATCAATAAACTGATCACTAGACCAATCATGATACCTTTCAGTAAATCAGTTGCAATGATTGCAACTACCGTGACAATAAAAGGTAAAAATTGTTTCCAACCTTGCGCATAAATCCGTTTAAATAGGCTTGGTGTTGCCAATTTAAATCCAGTCAAGATTAAGATTGCTGCCAATGAAGATAGCGGTATCGCATTGATTAATGGGGTGAGCGCCACCACTGCAACAATCAGTAAAAAACCATGAAAGATTGCAGAAAATTTGGTTTTAGCTCCACTGGTTGCATTCACTGAACTACGAACAATGACTGAGGTAATCGGCATACCACCGATCAATCCTGACATAGAGTTTCCAACACCCTGTGCAAATAATTCACGATTCGGTGGTGATGAGCGCTTTTGTGGATCCATCTTATCGGCAGCTTCTAAATTCAATAGTGTTTCAAGAGAAGCTACCACCGCTAATGTAATTGCACCCGTATAAATTAAACTATTATTCCAATACGAAAAATCTGGAAACTGGAAAATCGTTTCTGAACCAGAAAAGATATTCGGAAGATTAATCAATTGTTGAGGGTTTACTGCATATGGAGAGCCGATTTTCAACATGATAAAGTTAAGAAGTCCAGCAAATATCACCGCAATCAAGGCTGAAGGCAGCGGCAGTTTTTTTAATTTACTACTATCCCACAGTAGGATTAACGCAATACAACTTAGACCAATTAATCCTGAGCCAATATCAATATGACTCAGTACAGATTGAATTGACCATTGATCAATCAAAACAAAGCCTTTGACATCCAAACCAATCAATTTAGGTAATTGACTGATAATCAGTAACAGACCAATCGCGGCAAGCAATCCCAAAATCACATTGGTGGGTACGAAATTTGAGAAAACACCTAACCTAAAAATACCAAATAATATTTGTAAAATTCCAGCTAAAAACAATGTGAACAAAAAGGCTTGATAATTACCTTGTAGTAATTCAATTTGGGTCAATACAATCGCCACTAAGCCTGCAGCGGGACCAGATACACTGATATGTGAGCCACTAAAAAAACCAACAACGATTCCACCAATCACGCCAGCAATAATGCCTGAAATGAGTGGTGCACCTGATGCATGAGCTATGCCCAAACAAAGCGGAAGTGCAACAAGGAAAACAACCAGACCTGAGAGCAAATCACGATTATAAAATCGAGGTTTCAGCTCGTTATTTTGAGATATACTCATGTTTAATTTCTCTTAATTATATGACTTATAAAGTTAAAAATAATTTTGAAGTGAATTGATTATTAAGTTTTTCTTGTTGTTTTATACCATCTTAAAGTTTACATTTAAAATAAATCACCTTGATGTTCTTCATTTATTTAAAAACATAAGCATAAAAAAACCTCCCATATGGGAGGTTTTTTACCTGATTAAAGATTACTTCGAACCTTTAACCCCTGCTTGTAATAATAATGCACCTAAACCACCAATCTTCTGTTCTTGTGGTTTCTGCTGCTGAGGTTTTTTCGCATGTTGTGGGCGATCACCCTGTGGACGTGCTTGCTGAGGACGCTTCGCGTGTGGTTTACGCTCACCACGTTGCTCTTGCTGGCCATGAGTTTCACGACGTGGCTGGCGCGGTGCCTTCGCAGGTGCTTCAGATCCTGCAGGGCGCATCGATAAATTAACACGATTACGTTCCACATCAACTTGTAACACACGCACTTGAACAATTTGCCCTGGTTTCACAAACTTATGTGGATCAGAAATAAATTCATTCGCTAGTTCTGAAATATGAACTAAACCATCTTGATGAACACCAACATCAACAAATGCACCAAAGTTCGTTACATTGGTCACTACACCTTCAAGCTCTAAGCCTTCAGTCAGTTGTGAAACCTCAGTAATGTCATCACGGAACTTCGCTGTACGGAACTCTGGACGTGGATCACGACCTGGTTTTTCAAGCTCCGCCAAAACATCTTGGATCGTTGGTAAACCAAATTTGTCATCAACAAACTCTTCAGGTTTAACCTGACGAATGATTTCAGTATTGCCAATAATATCTTTTACAGTGGTCGCTTTCGCTTCAACAATCTTGTTGACTAAACCATAAGACTCAGGATGAACTGCTGAAGCATCCAATGGCTCTGAACCGTCTTGAATACGTAAGAAACCTGCAGCTTGCTCAAAAGTACGCTCACCTAAGCGTGGTACTTTTTTCAAATCTTGACGATTATCAAAACGACCATTCTCTTTACGGTAGTCTACAATTTGCTGTGCTATAGATTTGTTTAATCCTGCGATGTAACCCAAAATCGCTGTAGATGCTGTATTCACATCTACACCAACTGAGTTCACACAGTCTTCCACTACAGCTTCAAGCGTTTTTGCCAAGCCTGTTTGATTCACATCGTGTTGATATTGACCTACACCAATTGATTTAGGATCAATCTTCACAAGTTCAGCCAATGGATCTTGTAAACGACGCGCAATAGATACTGCACCACGAATCGATACGTCTAAATCTGGTAATTCTTGTGAAGCCAATTCAGATGCTGAATATACTGAAGCACCTGCTTCAGATACAGACACGCGCGTTAATTTAAGATCAGCATGAGCAGCCATCATTTCCGCAACAACAGCTTCTGTTTCACGACTCGCGGTACCGTTACCAATAGCAATTAGCTCAACATTGAATTCACGGCATAAACGTGCCAATTCATTGATTGAGCCTTCTTTATCTTCTTTAGGTGCGAATGGATAAATCGTGCTGTGTGCCAGTACATCTCCAGATGCATTCACGACAGCCAATTTCACACCCGTACGGATACCAGGATCCACACCTAAAGTAGTACGTGAACCTGCTGGTGCAGATAAAAGTAAATGACGTAAATTTTCTGCAAATACTTGCATTGCTTCTGCTTCAGCAGCCAAACGCTTTTCTGTCAGAAGTGAATGCTCAATTGTAGGCCGGACTTTGCCGAGCCAGAATAATTTTGCAGTTTGCTTCAGAAAATCTTGACGGGCTTGAGGTTGAACTTGATCAAGATTGTATTCAGTTTCAATGCGCGCCAAAGGAGCATCATTTTCACCATCAACTTTTAGACCGAGTACATTCTCTTGACGTCCACGTAACATTGCCAATAAGCGATGTGATGGAACTTTGTTTAAGTTTTCAGAAAAATCGAAGTAGTCACGGAATTTTTTACCAACTTCTTTTTTCTCTTCACTAGCAACTAAGCTTTTTAACACTGCTGTTTTTGCAAACATCGCTTTAAGCTCTGTCGTGAGTGCAATATTTTGTGCCCAGTCATCAATGAGAATATGCTGAACAGCGTCTAATTGACTCTCTAAATCAGGATAATCTTCATGATTAAATCCTGCTAAAGCTTCTGCAGGTTCAACATTTTCATTATAGATTTTTTCAGCGATTGGGCCTAAACCAGCCTCTTTTGCTTTAAATGATTTACTCGTACGTTTTGGACGATACGGTGCGTAAATTTCTTCTAATGCATTTTTTGTTTCAACGGCATTGACGCGAGCTAACAAATCATCCGTGAGTTTATTTTGTTCTTTCAGTGATTCAATGACCTTTTCACGGCGTTCAAATAAATCACGAAGGTAAGTTAATCGGGTATCCAGTTGACGTAACTGCGTATCGTCTAAGCCTTGAGTTACTTCTTTACGGTAACGTGCAATAAATGGAACACTAGAACCTTCATCAATCAGCTTAATGGCAGCTTCTACTTGGTTTGGACGTACGGCAAGTTCACTTGCCAACTGCTGAACTAAGTCAGTCATCGTGTTAAATTCCACAAGGATAAGGACTAAAAGTTAGTGATTATAAAGACCGAGACTATAAAATCCACAATTGTTTTGAATATTTGCAATGAAATTTTAAATAAAAGTCTCAATTTTTCTAGTTTTATCTCCCAAAGAAAAAGCTTCTGGTGAAGTCTCTGATCAATTATTTGAGTGTAATGCCTCATTGTGTCATCACTTTGACAATGAACTAAAACATTTAACTCTTTATAATCACTTTATTTTTCTGATTTTGATGTAAATTTTTTGCTTTCAATAGCACTTCAAATTAGCTTCATATTGAATAGCGATTTTATTTTAAATTATTTGCTTAAAAACAGGTCAATACATGTTGTGATTTGGTTTCAGAACACACTTAAAATTGTAATTTTGAGCAATTTGATACATAGTCTTAACAAGAACTTAGGCATTATACTGAGACAAATGACTATTTATAAATACAACTTTTAAGGGAGTGCATCATGAGTTTAGTTGTACCTGCTGAAAATACTGATGTAGTACACAATGACACTGACAGAGTTGAACGCATTCTGGTCGTCGACGATGATGTGCGTCTTCGTACCCTTTTACAACGGTTTTTAGAAGATAAAGGTTTTGTGGTTAAAACCGCACATGATGCCACGCAAATGGATCGGTTATTACAACGTGAACTTTTCTCGCTCATCGTTTTAGATTTTATGCTTCCTGTAGAAGATGGTTTGAGCATTTGTCGTCGTTTAAGGCAGTCTAACATTGACACGCCTATTATTATGCTCACTGCACGTGGTAGCGACTCTGATCGTATTGCAGGGCTTGAAGCAGGTGCTGATGACTATCTACCAAAACCATTCAACCCAAATGAATTGTTAGCTCGTATCCGAGCTGTACTACGTCGACAAGTGCGTGAGGTTCCTGGGGCACCAAGCCAGAATGTTGAAGTGGTTTCATTTGGTCCTTGGTCACTCGATCTATCGACTCGAACATTGACTCGTGAGGGTCAAGTGGTGACCTTAACTACTGGTGAATTCGCAGTACTCAAAGCATTGGTGCAACATCCTCGTGAACCGTTGACACGTGATAAATTAATGAATTTGGCACGTGGTCGTGAATGGGGAGCAATGGAACGCTCTATTGATGTTCAAGTCTCTCGTTTACGTCGTTTAATCGAGGAAAATCCGGCTCGTGCACGCTATATTCAAACGGTGTGGGGTGTGGGATACGTATTCGTACCAGATGGTGCAGAATAATTTTTTAAACAATGGACTCCGCCATCAATGATGTCGGGGTCTTTATTTTATGTATTAAACAATTACATGCACTTATTCTTTTTCAGCCCAAACTCTCAGGTTAGACCGTGAAACTTGATCCTATTGACCCACAAAAATTTAATGAATTTGTTGCGTATTCAGAGCGAAAACGAACGAAATGGGAACGCTTTCTTGACAAAATCAAGCCGCGCTCCGCTGCAATGCGAACAACAGTTTTGGTTGTTTTTGTGGTGTTCTTTAGTCTGTTTATGTCACTTTGGTTTTTTTGGAAAACCCTCTATTTACCAGAGATTCAACAGCATGCACGCTACCTTGCGGTTGAACTCGAAATTATCAACAACCCCGACCTTCGAATTTTTCATGGTGACACTGAACTTGATGTTGACACATGGTTAAAACAGCGTGTTGGAATTGAATACGTTACAGACCCTGCTGCGTTCCCCAACCAGCGCGATAAAGTCATTGCTGAATTCTTTACGAACCAAGTTGAAAAACGTTTGGCCAAAGAGCTCGACGTGCCTGAGGTCACCGTCTATTTCCAATTTAAACCTAGCCCACGTATTTGGATTCAAACCCCAGAAATGAACGGGAATTGGGTTCAAGAACCGTTAAAAACTTATGCAAATTATAGCCCCGAATTGATTTTGGCATGGTTTCTTGGCGTACCGCTGATTTCAGCCATGATTATCTTAACTTTAGTGAGACAGCTCAATCGCCCACTACGCCGACTGCAAAATGCAGCAAATAGCTACAGTAAAACTGGAAAAGCCCCCTATCTTGAGACGAACCACGGACCTTTGGAAATCCGCCAAGTCAACCAAGCCTTTAATCATATGATTTATACATTGGAGCTCACTGAACGTGATCGTCAAATTATGTTGGCTGGTATTTCACATGATTTAAGAACCCCGCTCACTCGAATTCGACTGAGTGCTGAAATGATGTCAGATGATGACTTCTTGAAAGAAGGCTTAATCTTTGATGTGGATGATATGGATGCCATTCTTAATCAGTTTATTTCTTACATGCGTGATGGTTCAGATGAAGACCTAAAAGAAACCAATATCAATACCCTTTTGCAAGAATTGGTTATTCAGTTTAAACCCCTGGATATTCGCTTTGAACCAGAAGAACTCCCACTGATTACTGCTCGTTCGCTTTCCCTCAAGCGCTTAATTGGTAACTTAATTAATAATTCTAAGCGTTATGGTGCTGAACCCATTGAGCTAAGTGCGAAAGTCGAGGGAGATCATCTAAAAATTTGTGTTGCTGATCACGGTGATGGAATCCCAGAAGATCAAATTGCAGACCTTATGCAACCTTTTGTACGTGGCAATGAAGCACGTACCATCCAAGGGAGTGGTCTTGGTTTAGCTATTGTAAAACGAATTGTCGATATTCATGAAGGTGAATTAAAAATTCATAATCGTCCTGAAGGAGGTCTTGAAGCTATCATTCTACTGCCCCTTTCAACACCTCAAGTTGCTGATATTTCAACCAATAGCACCTTAGATAAAATCAGGCAAACCATCACCGAACGATTTTGATGAATGGTGAATAGTTGAACGGTTGAATTGGTTTAATTATTCACCACAATGAAAATTAAAAATAAAAAACAATATCTTACAAACCATAATATATCTTTATATCCGCATTTTTTGAAAAAATTAGACCTTAGCCTAACAGGTATGCAAAATGGCTCGCTTGATCGGTACAATCGGTGCCAGATCCAGAATATCAAGAGAAGAGTAAACCATGTCTTTAGATCGCATTCGTTTAGAGTCACTTCATGAAAAAGTCATTTCAGCTGAACAAGCTTCAACGTTTATTGAAGATGGCATGACCGTAGGTATGAGTGGTTTCACGCGTGCTGGTGAAGCTAAAGCAGTTCCATTGGCATTGGTAAAACGCGCTCATACAAACCCTTTAAAGATCACTTTAATCACTGGTGCGTCTTTGGGTAATGACTTAGATAAACAGTTAACTGAAGCTGGCGTATTGGCTCGTCGTCTACCTTTCCAAGTCGATAATACTTTGCGTAAGGCGATCAATAAAGGCGAAGTAATGTTTATTGATCAGCATTTGTCAGAAACTGTTGAACAAATGCGTAATAAACAATTGAAAAAGCCTGATATTGCTGTAATCGAAGCTGTAGCAATTACTGAAGATGGTGGCATCATTCCAACGACTTCAGTAGGTAACTCAGCAAGCTTTGCAATCTTTGCAGAAAAAGTAATTGTTGAAATTAACACAAATTTAAGCCCAGCATTCGAAGGCTTGCACGATATTTATATCCCATCTTATCGTCCGACACGTCAGCCGATTCCACTCACTCAAGTCGATGAGCGTATTGGTACACATGCAATTAATATCGATCCTGCTAAAATTGTTGGCATCGTATTTAACAGCGAATTCCATGATTCTCCATCAACAGTCACTGCACCAGATGATGAGACTCAAGCAATTGCAAACCACTTAATCGAATTCTTTGAAAAAGAAGTGGCTGAAGAACGTCTTCCTAAAAATTTAGGTCCATTACAAGCAGGTATTGGTTCAATTGCGAATGCGGTATTAACGGGTCTTAAAGAATCGAATTTTGAAGATCTCATCATGTACTCAGAAGTACTTCAAGACTGTACTTTTGAATTAATTGATGCTGGTAAAATGAAATTCGCTTCTGGCTCATCAATTACACTTTCTGCACGTTATGGTGAAAAAGTATTCAATAATCTTGAGCAATACAAAGACAAACTTGTATTACGCCCTCAAGAAATTTCAAACCACCCAGAATTGGTACGCCGTTTAGGGATTATCGGGATCAATACTGCGCTTGAATTTGACATCTACGGCAATGTGAACTCTACGCACGTATGTGGTTCAAAAATGATGAATGGTATTGGTGGTTCAGGTGACTTCGCACGTAATGCGCATATCGCAATCTTCGTGACTAAATCAATCGCTAAAGGCGGTGACATTTCATCTGTAGTGCCGATGGCATCTCACGTAGATCACACAGGTCATGACGTAGACGTTCTTGTGACTGAACAAGGTCTTGCTGATTTACGTGGTCTTGCACCGCGTGAACGTGCACGTGCAATCATCGATAACTGTGTTCACCCATTGTATAAAGATGCATTAAACGACTATTTCGATCGTGCATGTGCTAAAGGTGGACAAACTCCTCACCTACTTACAGAAGCGCTCTCTTGGCATTCTAATTTCGAAGAAACAGGTCATATGTTATCTGCACCTGCTGAAGCAAAATCTGCATAAGTATGACTTAAAAAAGCCCTGAATATCAGGGCTTTTTTTATTTCAAAGATTCTAAAATACTTTTAGATCATCATAATAGTTGACATAAACCAATAAAATAGGCAGGATTGAATAAGATACTTAAATGTGAACTGTTTTACATTTTATTAATATTAAATTACACAAAATCACACTTTTACAGCTGAACTTTACACATAATTTAAATATTATTATTTCATAGCAAGATTATGAGTGAACAAATAATAATAACAGCGTACTGTTTCATCAGTTTTCCTTCCTAGATTTCCCCCAAAATCTAGGAATTTTTTTGTCTATATGTTTTACAGAACTCAAGTTTAGTGTCCACATAAAAAACCTCGATATTCGAGGTTTTTTGTGTTTGAGACGAATTCTATTTTAATGATTACCTTGAACTTTTTCCTCAATCTCTTCCACACTGGTGTGACGAACATCGTAGCCTTTAGCCATATAAATCACTTGTTCAGAAATATTACGCGCATGGTCACCAATACGCTCTAGAGATCGCAGCACCCACATGACATTCAGAACACGAGAAATATGACGAGGATCCTCAATCATGTAAGTCATTAATGTACGTGTAGCAGATTGGTATTCACGATCGATATCTGCATCAGCCAACAATACTTTTAGTGCTTGCTCTGCATCAACGCGTGCAAATGCATCCAATGCATCATGAATCATTACTCGAACTTGGTTACCGATATGACGTGTTTCCATATAACCACGAGGTGACTCACCTTCTTCACATAGATTTTGGGCTATACGTGCAATTTTAGCTGCTTCATCACCTATACGTTCTAAATCGGTATTGGCCTTGCTCATTGCAATCACCATACGGAGATCACTTGCAGCAGGATGACGGCGTACTAAAATCAAAGTCAAGCCTTCATCAATTTCACGCTCGTAGCGGTTTACCGTATTATCTTGAAATTGGACATCTACAGCCAAATTCACATTGGTGTCTAAAAGAGCATGAATGGCATTAGCAACTTGTTGCTCAACCAAACCACCCATCGCCATAAATTTGGTATGGACATCTTGCAAATCTTCGTTAAATTGAGAAGAAATATGGTGGCTAAGTACAGGATTATTAGAGCTCAAAGTCTTATTACTCCACACAGCGTGAATGGATTGAAATTTTTGCCATATTAAAGCATATCAATTGTGAATATTTGATGACAAAACAATCAATTTATTCTATTTTTCAACTAACCATGCATTCATTTGACGAAGCTCATTTTCATTCAATTGTCCCACAGAAGCCTTCAACCTCAACACATTCAACACATAATCATATTGAGCATTCACAAAATCTAATCGCGTTGCAAAAGCATTTCTTTGTGCAAGCAACACATCAACCATACTTTTAAGCCCTTCATCATACTGAGCTTGGGATGCTTTCGCGACTAATGCGGAAGAATCCATGGCAGCTTTGCGCGCTTGCAATGTAGCACTATCCATATCAATTTGTAGGTAAGATTTTTTAGCATCTGTGGTTGCTTTACGTATCGCAGCTTCTAATTGGCGTTCCGACTTTTCAACATTTTTTGTCGCTTTATCAATATTAATTTTAGTTCGTCCACCGGTATAGGCATTCCAGTTCATTTCTACACCCACCTGATCAAATTTCCCATCACTTGATATAGCTGTTTGTGGTGACTGTTCACTATAACCATAAGTGGCTACTGCTTCGACTTGAGGATAAAGCGCCGCTTGCTCTACACGTCGCTGATCATTGGCATATTGACGTTGCAAACGCGCTTGTAGAATTTCAAGATTCTGTTCTTGAGCTAATTTAGTCCATTCACTCATGATATTCGGTACAGGCTTTTGATACTCGAAATCATCACTTAAAACAGCGAGCTTTTCTTGGTAAGGTCCAATCAACTGAGCAAGTTGCTCTTGTGCCAAGATTAATTGAACACCTGTCGCAATTCGATTTGCTCGCGCATTTTGATATTGTGCATTCGCTTCGCTCACATCGCTTTCAGCAACTAAACCTTCTTTGAGTTTGGCATTCATCATATTGAGCTGCTCGAATAATGCTTTTTCTTCTTGAGCGTTAGTGAGCGTTAAAGCCTGTTGACGTAGTACATTAAAATAAGCTTCAGAGACATTTAATATATGTTGTTGCTGTTGCTGTTTTAAAGTGACTTCACTCAGTTGAACTGAGGTTTTTACCTGTTTATATCCCTGCCAAGCATCCATTCTGAAAATGGGTTGTCGTGCAGTAATCGCAATTTGACGAGTGGTCGATGTCGATGCCAACAGGTCAGAACTATTAAAAAAAGGATTCGATTCTGTACTTGAACGATTTACATCTTGGTTTTTACGCGTCACATTTCCTGAAACAGTTACTGTCGGCAGCAAATTACCTTTTGCTAAACCTATATTTAACTGATCAGCCTCATACTGCAAAACGTTGGCTTGCCAATTTGGATCGGTTTGCTTTGCTCGCTCATAGGCTTCAACGAGGTTCAATGCAAAGCTCATCGGGCTAAGCGCAATTAAACTGACTGCAAGTAGAGTTTTTTTCATGATAATGACTTCACAGTACCTTAAGCATTTGAATAACAAGTAATTAGAATAGGATGTTGCAAATATAATCTTTAATCGAGCTTTTTACGTATCAATTTTATTATTTTTTCATTTAATCCGGAGAATTATTTTGAATTATGCGCATTGATGTATGTTTTTCATACATTATTTTAACGCTTGATTGCGAAGCAACTACAATAAATTTCAGTGTACGGTTTTAAAATAAGTGAAAATCTATTTGCGCCTCATTTCACACTTTAACTGTATTTTGATATCTCAATGAAGTCATTTTTGCACACGTTTAAGCCTATTCGTCAATTATTGACTCTTATGGTCGTAAGTCTTGGCTTAACTGCATGTCAAAAACCGATTTCCGAAGAAATACCTACTGAATCTCCAAACCCAACCCAAAACCAGAACACCACACCTGATCTCAACCTCATTTGTCAAAAACTCAAAAAAGAAATGCTCGGGATAACTGCTCAACGGACTACATTCGCCATTGAGCAAATCAATCAAGATATTCGACTTTGTCTTCCCTTAATGCCCTTTCAGGAACAGAAAGAATTGATCGGTTTGGCAGACATCATGTATAGAAATTTCTTAAGTATAGATCGATCAGCTGATCAGCAAAAAGCTTTTGATTTATATGCTCATGGCCAGTCGCAATTTCCGACGATTCAACAATCACAAATTGAAAAATTACATCCACGAGATCAATATTTACTTCGGCATAAAGGTCAAGCGTATATTGATCTCGTCGATATTAACCACCAAGCAACCTATCAAAGAAACCCATATTATTTAGCACGAGTATTTGCCCCCTATTTCCCTGAGGCAGAACAAGCATTTATGCAAGAACTTGCTGAACAAAATCAGCAAGCACAATTTGAAGATCCTCATTTTCATCTTGAAGCAAAAGAGATTTCTAGACGTGCCCAGTATTGGGAAAATTATCTAAAAAAATATCCTCAAAGCAGTTTCCGTTTAGATGCAGAGTACCTTTATCATTTTTATTCAAATTTATTATTTAAAGGTCTCAACCATGATCCTGTTTCTCATGATTTTGAAGGACGTGTTGAAATTGCACCCGATGCTTTAGCTGAAATCGAACAACTCGCAAATATGAAAAATAGTCGCTTAGCAGATCAAGCGCGACTTTTCTTAAAATTTATCGAACTGGATTCACAACAAAAAAGTAAATTAACTTCAGATCAGACTGATGAAAATCCGCAAGTTCTTATACAGCTAAGTCACTATTTAAACTTAAAAACTGTTGATCTTGAAAATCGTCGTAATTGCTTTAAAGACGCAATTTGTTATGCATCATAGTCTGATGACTTTAATCTGACTTTATATGTTAATATTTTGGCATCGCTTGACGGAGCGCGAGTAATAACTCGCTGAGATCACCTAAAACATTGTTTTGATGGTGAGTACCGTTGAACCTGATCAGGTTAATACCTGCGTAGGAATCAAGCCATCTAAAAACTTTGTTCTAGGTTATTCATTCAGGATAATTCCGCCACCGTTTTTGGTCGTGCTTGATTCGTTGATGTCATTCATAAGGATCATTGCAATGAACCAATTAACGAATCTTTCAAATACAGATCTCTCTGCTCAACATGAGCAAGATGCTCAAGATCTCACTCGCATTTTACCAGCGTCAAAAAAAGTCTATGTTCAAGGTTCTCGTCCAGATATTCGCGTACCCATGCGTGAAATTGCCCTCTCCGATACACCAACGGGCTTAGGCGGTGAGTATAATCCTGCCATTTTGGTGTATGACACTTCAGGTGTTTATACCGACCCTGAGATTCAAATTGATTTAAATCGAGGCCTACCAAACCTCAGAGATACATGGCTTGAAGAGCGCGCAGATACAGAACAACTCGCGACATTAAGCTCAAAATTTGGGCGAGAACGTCTTCAAGATATTCGTACAGCTGGCATTCGTTTCGCACATATCCAGAAACCTCGTCGAGCTAAACCAGGACATAACGTTACGCAAATGCATTATGCTAAGCAGGGTATTATCACGCCTGAAATGGAATACATTGCGATTCGAGAAAACCAAAAACAGCGCGAAGGTGTGGATACTCGCCAACATGTTGGTCAAAACTTTGGTGCAAAAAATTTATTAGAAATTACACCCGAATTTGTACGCCAAGAAGTCGCTGCAGGTCGTGCCATTATTCCTGCCAATATCAATCATCCTGAACTCGAACCGATGATTATCGGACGAAATTTCCTAGTGAAAATCAATGCCAATATTGGCAACTCAGCACTGGGTTCATCCATTGATGAAGAAGTGGCAAAAATGACATGGGCAACACGTTGGGGTGCTGACACCATCATGGATTTATCTACTGGTAAAAATATTCACGAAACACGCGAGTGGATTATTCGAAATTCTCCTGTACCTATTGGAACTGTTCCGATTTATCAAGCATTAGAAAAGGTGGATGGGATCGCAGAAGACCTTACATGGGAAATTTTTAAAGACACTTTAATCGAACAAGCTGAGCAAGGGGTTGATTACTTCACGATTCATGCTGGTGTTTTATTACGCTATGTTCCTCTCACAGCCAATCGCTTAACGGGCATCGTTTCACGCGGCGGTTCAATCATGGCACAGTGGTGTCTTGCACATCATAAAGAAAATTTCTTATACACCCATTTTGATGAAATCTGCGAGATCATGAAAGCCTATGATGTCTCATTCAGCTTAGGTGATGGTTTACGCCCTGGGTGCATTCAAGATGCCAATGACGAAGCCCAATTTTCCGAACTGCGTACATTAGGAGAATTAACCCATCGAGCTTGGGAACACGATGTGCAAGTCATGATTGAAGGTCCTGGTCATGTTCCTATGCATATGATTAAAGAAAATATGGATTTACAACTTGAGGTTTGCAAAGAAGCACCTTTTTATACATTAGGACCATTAACAACAGATATTGCACCTGGTTATGATCATATTACTTCAGCAATTGGTGCAGCCATGATCGGTTGGTATGGAACAGCGATGCTTTGTTACGTAACACCTAAAGAGCATTTAGGTCTACCCAATAAAAAGGACGTCAAAGATGGCATTATCACCTATAAAATTGCAGCACATGCTGCAGACCTCGCCAAAGGACACCCAGGTGCTCAAGTCCGTGATAATGCGCTTTCAAAAGCACGTTTTGAGTTTCGTTGGGAAGATCAATTTAATTTAAGTTTAGATCCTGATACGGCACGTAGTATGCATGATGAAACCATGCCGAAAGAGGCACATAAATCAGCGCATTTCTGTTCGATGTGTGGACCTAAATTTTGCTCAATGAAGATTACCCAAAATGTGCGTGAATACGCTCAAAATCAGCAGTCTGACAACCTAGATCTCAAGTTAAATCAAGAGATTGAATCAGGTCTCAACGCCATGAAAAATGAGTATCATAAGCAAGGACAAAAGTTGTATCAGAAGCTGTAAAAATTAAAAAACCTGTTTTTCTTTAATGCAATCTCAGTTAGGATGAAATAAATTTTTGTCCTAACGTATACGAATGAAAATTCTTGAAAAAGCTACTTACAATAATAAAGATTTTAAGGTCCATTCTCGCGAATCCCTTTATCAAGGATTCATTCGTATAGAGAAAGTGAGCATCACACATCGTTTATTTGGTGAGAATACTTATACCCCAACAATTCATCGTGAATTAGTGCATCGAAAAGAAGCTGCTGGTGTACTCATCTACAATGATGCACTCAAGCGCTTTGCACTGATTGAACAATTCCGAATTGGTGCAATCGATGATCCTATCTCCCCATGGCAACTAGAAATCATTGCAGGCGTATTAGATGGCGATGAATCACCTGAAACATGCATTCAGCGTGAGAGTTTAGAAGAATCTGGTTGTGAAATTCGTAATCTGGAACATTTATTTACCTTCTACCCTTCTGCTGGTGCGTGCGATGAAGTTTTTCATTTGTATGTTGCAGAAGCAGATCTTCCTGAGCAAGGCGGTATTCATGGTATGCCAGATGAAGGTGAGAATATCCAACTGCATATCTTAGCTTATTCAGATCTTGAACCATTATTGGCATCCAAACGATTGTGTAATGCACCTGTCATCATGGCTCTGCAATGGCTCAAACAGCACATTGCCACTACCTCTATAGCGCTGAGGTAATTTATGACGCCTTTAATCAAACAGAATAAAAATGATCAGCTCATTATCCAAATTACCGATACTCATCTCATGGATCATCCTGACACGCCGTTTGTTCAGATAAATCCTGAACAAAGTTTTCATGCAGTGATCAATGATATTTTAAATCGCTATCAAGACATTGATGCGATTATTCATACAGGTGACTTGGCACAGGTACCACATGAGGCAACTTATCAGCGATATTTGAGTTTCATGAAAAATTTGAATATTCCGTTTTATCAAATTCCAGGGAATCATGATGATGCCGAATATTTTCCTTTTGCAGCGCCTGATCCTATACCGGCCGTGTTAACTTTCGAAACGTGGAAAATCGTCCTATTAAATAGTGCTGTGCCCCACAAAGTAGATGGTTGGATTAAAGCAGAACAATTGAATCATTTATCAATGATTCTTCAGGAAACACAGCAGCACCCTGTCATTTTGGCGTGTCATCATCACCCACTTGAAATGAAGTCCAAGTGGATTGATCGACACATCTTAAAAAATTCAGATCAATTGACCCAGATCATGGCAGAGTATCAACACATTCAAGCAGTGATCTTTGGACATGTGCACCAAGATTCGTTAAATGTTTGGAAAAATATTCAATTTTTATCAACGCCCTCCACCTCCGTTCAGTTTAAACCAAAGACTGAAGATTTTGCCTTTGATGACCTTGCACCAGGCTATCGCAGCCTACTACTGAAAACTGACGGTAGCTTTGAAACACGTGTTCATCGCCTACAAAATTTCGCGCAAAATATTAATAAAGAAATTTCAGGTTATTAGCTTTTCTTTTAAAGTGTTTTGGATTAAGTTATCTGTCCGAATGGAATCTGAACAGTCCAAAACAGATATTCATAGCTTTCATCTTTGATAAAAAATCTATATGATGACGCCCCCGATAGCAACAATCTATCGGAAGCGATAAAAACACTTGCATATCACCATATTTTTTGCGTACGCAAACACGCATATGATGAGGAATGCCCTTTATGGCGAATGACAACCAAAATCAAGTCTTGGAAGAAAACAACGTAGTTGCTGAAAAAGTAAAACGCGTGCGTAAGACCAAGCCAAAGACTTCCGAAGGCGGTACTACAGCGAGTCTATTTGGCATCGAGCCTTATCAGCCGAAAAAAAATGAAGAATACATGTCTGAAGGTCAACTTGAGCATTTCCGTCAAATTTTATTGGCATGGAAAGACGAGTTAATGTCAGAAGTGGATCGAACATTAAATACAATGCAAGATGAAAATACTGCATTGCCTGATGTAAATGACCGTGCAACGCAAGAAGAAGAGTTTGCGATTGAGCTTCGTACTCGTGACCGTGAACGCAAGTTAATTCGCAAAATTGAACAATCTATCGAAGCAATCAAAAATGATGACTATGGTTTCTGTGAAACCTGTGGGATCGAAATTGGCTTACGTCGTTTAGAGGCTCGTCCAACAGCGACGCTTTGCATTGATTGCAAAACTTTAGCTGAAATTAAAGAGAAACAAAATAACGGTTAATCATGTTATTTAATAATCCTTCCCTAACCCCTCCTTTGATAAAGGAGGGGGACAACAGGATGGCTTATGTGGGTCGGTTTGCGCCATCGCCAACCGGCCCTCTTCATTTTGGATCACTCATTACAGCTGTTGCAAGCTATTGTGAAGCAAGATCTCATGCAGGCAAATGGGTTGTACGAATTGAAGATACAGACATCCCTCGCATATATCCTGGTAGTGAAGAACATATCTTGTCATGTATTGAAGCTTTCGGTTTCGAGTTTGATGACGAAATTATCTTTCAAAAAGACCGTTTAAACATCTATGAATCTGTCTTAAATGATCTTCAGCAACGTGACCTCACCTATGCCTGCCAATGTACACGCAAAATCTTAGGCTCTAATCATATCTATAGCGGTACTTGCCGCGATTTAAAACTACCATACGATCAACAAGCCATTCGGGTTAAAACATCAGACGAGTTGATTTGTTTTGAGGATCTTTTACAAGGTCAGCATTGCTCTAATTTGACCAATGAATTAGGAGATTTTGTTCTTAAACGTCGCGACGGTATTATTAATTATCAGCTCGCCGTGGTTGTGGATGATTATCTACAAGGAATGACTCATGTTGTGCGTGGTGCTGATTTGCTAGATAACACTGAACGACAAATTTGGTTAGGGCGATTATTGGGCTACCCTGAACTTCAGTATATGCATTTACCCCTAGCAATGAATAAAGATGGTACAAAGCTTTCTAAGCAAAATTTAGCTGTAGCACTTGATCTCACCCAAGCCCCCCAACTCTTGAACAAAGCTATTCACGCATTAGGACAAGATCCAGTTGATCTAGATCAACCAAATCGCATGCTTCTACAGGCAATTCAACAATGGGATCGTAAGAAAATTCCAGTTGGCACCACAATACAAGGTGTTTTTGAATAGTGTCCATACAGAATCATGCTTGTTATTCAGCTGAAAATGTTTTTGAATTCCATTTAGATAGATTAATCAGGAGTTCATTATGTTTTTTATTTTTGGGGTAGGACCTAAAACCATCAAAACGGAAAAGGGGCAATTTCTATGCCCAGTCTGTCGTACACATAGCAATTATGAAATTAAACAACAACGCAATTATTTTTCTTTATTTTTTATTCCATTGATTCCACTATCAAAACCCAAATCTGGTCAAGTCACCTGTTTAAACTGTGGCACACATATGCCAACAATGGTGTTGCAGCAAAATAGTACTCCACCATCATCAGATTTGAATGCTTAAGATACAATCGTGTATTTTAAAAGCTAGATACTTCCTTAGCCTGATTCTTTTCTTGGGTTGTTGCTTCAATTTTCAGCATTAAACTGACCATGACAGCACACATAATCAGAGATGAACCACCATAACTAATAAATGGTAAAGTTAAACCTTTTGTTGGGAGCAGCCCCATATTCATGCCAGCATTTACCATAATTTGCAGAACAAAAATAATGCTAATCCCGTAAGCCAAATAACCCGCTCTCAAGAATTGATGTTGAATGGCACGATGCCCAATTCGAATACACGCACCCACCATAAGAAATGACAGTGCGAGAACAACGGTAATGCCCATGAAACCGAACTCTTCTGCCAAAATAGCCAACATAAAGTCCGTATGCGCCTCAGGGAGATAAGACATTTTTTGAATACTATGGCCTAAGCCTACCCCTAACCATTCACCACGTCCAAAGGCCATAAGCGCATTTGAAAGCTGATAACCAGAACCTAAAGGATCTGCCCATGGATTGGTAAAAGACATTAAACGCTCGAAACGATAAGGCTCGAACACAACCAGCACTACAAATGCCATGATAATGGCACCCAATGCAATACCAAACTGGATTAGTGGCGCACCTGCAAGAAAGAACACCCCTAACATCGTTAAGGCAACCACTACCGTTGCACCTAAGTCAGGTTCAGCAATAATCAAACCAACTGTACAT
This sequence comes from Acinetobacter sp. ANC_7634, assembly GCF_056779875.1. Taxonomy (NCBI): domain Bacteria; kingdom Pseudomonadati; phylum Pseudomonadota; class Gammaproteobacteria; order Moraxellales; family Moraxellaceae; genus Acinetobacter; species Acinetobacter sp. ANC_7634. Next base: position 105,733 of record NZ_JBWYIT010000005.1, read on the forward strand.
AGCATTACTGTTGCTAATCGTGCTAGCCCTTTCACATTATTCCGCACTTCTTCTGCCCGACGGACAACATAATCTGCAGTAAAAATAGCCATCATCACTTTCGCAGCTTCAGTAGGCTGGAAGGTAAATCCTGCGATTCGAATCCAACGCGTCGAACCGTTCACTTCCGAACCGACTAATAACACCGCGACAAGCAATGCCATAGTCATCATCCATAACGGAAATGTGTTATTAAACCAGGTATTTAACGAAACACGATAAACCAAAATTGCTGCGACAAACGCAACCACGATGGATATGGCATGGCGGATGACATAGTGGAATGGATTTTCATGCAATCTTTCTGCGTAAGGCATAGAAGCTGAACCAACCATCACCGTTCCAATACAGAGCAGTGCAATCACACAAAAAATTAGAACATTCCTTGATGTAATTTCACTTGGAATACGTGGTAACCAACGTTGGTAAATTTTATTCACTTTATCAATCGTTGTCTGAGCTGACTCAGCCATATCTTCGTCCTTATTGTTCTTCGTGCAGCGCATTCACACAAGCAACAAATTGATGTCCGCGTTGTGGATAGCCAGTAAACATATCAAAACTTGCACATGCCGGCGAAAGCAATACCACATCATGTTGCTGTGTATTTGCTTGACATAATTTTACTGCTTCTTCTAATGATGTAGCGTGAAGAATTGTGGTTGTGCCTTGAATTGCTTGTTCAATCACTGGCGCATCTTCACCAATGAGTACCGCGAGTTTTGCAAATTCCGTTAATGATTTTCTTAAAGCAGTAAAATCTTGCCCTTTACCTTGACCACCTAAAATGATGGCAACTTTAGCTTTCTGTACTGCGATCGCCGCACCTAAGCCGTCTAATGCTGCTAAGGTTGCCCCAATATTTGTACCTTTTGAGTCGTTATAATAACGAACACCTTGCACTTCTTTGACAAATTCGCAGCGATGTTCCAACCCCTTGAAGGTTTTCAAAGTTTCCAGCATGACCTCTAATGGTAGACCTATCGCTTCACCTAAAGCTAAACACGCAAGTGCATTTGCGACATTGTGTGTCCCTTGAATATACATCTCAGAACTTTTCAATAAACGTTCACGCCCCCTTGCTAACCACATCGTACCATCAGTATCTCTGAGTACACCATACTGATTCATATCTGGTGCATTGAGCCCAAAACTCTGCATTGGCGTTGCATCAGGTACTAAAGGACGTGTCAAAGAGTCATCCCGATTGAAGACCACTTTCTTGACACCTTGAAAAATACGATGTTTGGCAGTGTGATATCCCATCATATCGCCATGACGATCGAGATGGTCTTCGCTCATATTTAAGACGACAGCAACTTCAGCATTTAAGTTCGATGTAGTTTCTAATTGGAAACTGGATAGTTCTAAGATATATAGCTCTGGATCATCTTTGGTTAAATCTAAGGCTGGACGTCCTAAATTCCCCCCTACAGCGACTTTTTTGCCTGCATATTTCGCCATTAAGCCGATCAAGGTGGTCACTGTACTTTTTGCATTAGAACCTGTTATTGCAACAATAGGCTTTTCAGTCGCACGTCGTAAAATTTGAATTTCACTGACAACAGGAATGCCTTGTGCAAGTGCTGTTTGAATCACTGGCAGTTTAGGATCAAGCCCTGGACTGATAATAATTTCCTCAGCAGACAACAACATTTCTTCGTCAAATTTCCCAAAGCTAGTTTGGACTTCAGGTGGAATTTGATCATGTCCAGGTGGAGAGGTCCTCGAATCTGTTACTGCAACGTGATAGCCTTTTTCATGTAGAAAATTTACCGCAGCAACACCCGAAATTCCGAGTCCTGCGACAACTTTTAATCCACCACGCTGTATTAACATTTCTGCCCCATATTTTAGTCTAATTAGAAACTGCCGAAATGTTAGCACTTTGCTGCTTTGAATGCTTTTTTTGATTTCATAATCTTGACATTATTTTGTGTCCATGCGTAAAAAAACCGCCAATTTAGGCGGTTTTTTTATTGAAGTAAACTACTTCCATTTCACAGCTTGAGGGTTTAACTTGGGTGTTTCCTTGTCTGAAACAGGACAAGCGCAATTTCCGCCACATCCAGCAGTCATTTTGGGTTTAAGCCACTTTGATAGTGCCTTCCACCCTTTTCTTTCCGTAGCATCTGACAGTTTCATAAAGACTGAATTTGACGTCTGTGGAAAAACCTTTTTGAATACGACCAATGCACTCCAAAGGACCAATGCCGTAATAATTAGAATTTCAATCATCTCAGTCTCCTCAACTCTTCAGATTTAAGCTAACACGCTGGTCGCGACTTGATAGGTCAAGAACGACATAAAGTACGCTAAACCAAATAAATAGACGGTCATAAAGCCAACTGTCTTCCAAGAACCTGTTTCGCGTCTCACTGTCGCTAATGTCGCCAAACAATGTGGTGCATAAATGAACCAGACCAAAAGTGATAATCCTGTTGCTAAAGACCAGCCCAAATCCCCACCACTACTAATCAGTGATGCCAAGCCTTCCGACATCGCATCCTCATCAACAGCAGACAAAGCATACACCGTGCCTAAAGCAGCAACGACAACTTCACGCGCAGCCATGGCTGGAATTAAGGCAATACAAATCTGCCAATTAAAGCCTAATGGCGCAAAGATTGGTTGCATCAAATGACCTAACATCCCCGCAAATGAATAATCAATCGCAGGTAATGTTGCACCCTCAGGTGGTTGTGGGAATGTGCATAAGAACCATAATAAAATAGAAAGCGCAAAGATGATTCCACCGACTCGCTTTAAAAAGATTTTTGCTCGATCAAGCAAACCAATCCACACATTTTTTAAATCTGGAAAACGATAGCTTGGAAGTTCCATCAATAGCATATGTTGAGATTTATCTTTTTGGAAAAACTTCAACACAAACGATACGATCAGTGCACTCACAATCCCTGCCATATATAGACCGAACAGCACTAAACCTTGAAGGTTAAATAGTCCCCAAACCGTTTGAGAAGGAACAAAAGCTGCAATCAACAACGCATAGACGGGTAAACGAGCTGAACAAGTCATCAATGGTGCAACAAAGATCGTGGTCAAACGGTCTCTTGGATCACTAATAGTCCGTGATGCCATGATTCCAGGAATTGCACAGGCAAAACTTGACAGTAATGGAATAAATGCACGTCCCGAAAGACCTGCTTTATACATCAACTTATCAAGTAAGAATGCCGCTCGGGGTAAATAACCTGATTCTTCAAGCACCAAGATAAAAAAGAATAAGATGAGAATCTGAGGCAAAAAGACAACTACACCACCAGCACCCGCGATAATTCCATCAACCACTAAACTATTGAGTAATGGATGGGCAATATTCTCGCCAACAACTTCACCCAACCAGCCAAAGAACGTCTCAATACCATCCATGAAGGGTGCCGCCCAAGCAAAAACTGCTTGGAAAATGATGAACATCATCACCGCTAAACTGAATAGACCAAGTACTGGGTGCAGAAAGATTTTATCGAGAAAAACTGAACGTTTATCATCAAATTCAACAAATTGAACGGCATCTTTGACAATCGCTTCAACTTTGTCGTGATCAGATCCTTTCAAACCTGTCAGCTCAGTTTGAGGAACAGCATATTTGCCATGATCTAGCGCATTCATCAGGTTTTCAATACCTGAGCGACGCACAGCAACCGTTTCTACAACTGGAATGCCTAAGCGCTCAGAAAGCTTTTGGGTATTTATTTGCATTCCACGACGACGAGCTTCATCCATCATGTTAAGTACGAGTAGCATTGGACGACCCAATTGGATCAACTCCAAAACTAAACCAAGGTGCAACTTCAGATTGGTTGCATCAACAACGCATAAAAATGCATCTTGATGACCTTCTTCCGCAATTTTCCCATACACAACATCACGGGTGATTTCTTCATCTGGACTAGTTGCGTCTAAACTATACGTTCCTGGCAAGTCTAAAACACGAACCGCTTTACCTGAGTTTAGCGTGAAGTGACCAATTTTTCGCTCAACGGTTACACCTGCATAGTTACCTACTTTTTGGCGTGTTCCAGTCAAATGATTGAATAATGAAGTTTTACCACAGTTAGGATTACCAACAAGGGCAACACGCAACGCATCGCTCATGCCGACACTCCTTCTATTTCAATTTTTTGTGCTTCATTTTTTCTTAAGGCAAAGCGAGTAAAACCCACTTGAATGAGAATTGGATCACCGCCAAACAGTCCTTTCGTAATGACTTGTACTTTAGTTCCGGAAACAAATCCTAGCGTTTCTAAACGACTTGCCACCATATCTGTAGAAGTACCATCTACAGTGCGATGCACTTGCGTAATGATGGCAGATTGTTTGACTTTCAAATCAGATAAACGCACCGTACCTAACCCTAAAAAATTTTGAACAGTATACATACAAATGAGAATTATTACTGCACTCTCATCAAGAATGATTCGCATCTTCTTATAACACATCGACATGCATAGAAAATTACACTACATTAGATAATCTCAATTAAATCAATCGAATTTCTCAATCGAATATCCCTATGATTAATAAGAAACCTCGAATTCCAGCCCCCATCCAAATTCCAGAACAACTTTCGTTCTTACACGGATTTCGAGATTATTTAATCGCTCAGTCTGTTAGTCCGCACACCCGAAATGCCTATCTCACAGATTTAGTCCAATGCAGTACTCTGTTAACCAGCCCCATGAACTTATGGTCACATGATGATATTTCAGATGTACTGATTGAGCTCACCAAACAAGGAAAAAGTCCTCGATCAATTGCTCGCACTTTATCGGCACTTCGGTCTTTCTATAAATTTTTAAGAGAGCAAAATTTAAGAACAGATAATCCTATAGCCGCACACAAAACACCCAAGTTAGGACGAGCGTTACCTAAAGATTTATCTGAGCAAGATGTTGAATCACTCATTCAAGCACCAGATACAAACACAGCGTTAGGCTTGCGTGATCGCACGATGTTTGAAGTCCTTTATGCTTGTGGTTTACGCGTGAGCGAACTGATTAATTTAAGAATAGATCACATCAATCTCAATCAGGGTTTTTTGCGAATTTTGGGCAAAGGAAATAAAGAGCGTTTAGTTCCTTTGGGGCAAATTGCTGTGGAATGGATTGAAAAATACTTAGCAGAAGCTCGCCCCCAACTCCATAAAAGTGCTACAGATTACTTATTCCTGACCCAACATGGCGGGATTATGAGCCGTCAAAACTTTTGGTATGCCATCAAACGTTATGCCCTCCAAGCAGGTATAGCGACAGAGCTATCCCCCCATACATTAAGACATGCTTTTGCAACTCACCTGCTCAATCATGGTGCAGATCTCCGAGTGGTACAAATGCTCTTAGGGCATAGTGATTTATCGACAACACAAATTTATACGCATGTTGCACAAATTCGCATGCAACAACTTCATGCTCAGCATCATCCCCGTGGCTAAGTCATCGATCTGAATTTTGTAGCACTAAGCTATAATTTACGATTTGAGAATATTTTTTGTTATGCTTAGCACAGTAAAAATAATGCTGAAAACTTTAAAAGGGTTGTTTATGTTATTTACCCGTTCGAAAATTTTATTCGCTTCTACCCTTGCAACGACGCTTTTTATCAGTGCATGCTCCAAATCTGAAGACACGCAAAAATCTGATGGGACTTTAACGGCAACTGCACCAGCAACGGGCCAAGCATCAAATTTAACTGAGCGAAATGCGCAACAACGCTTGATTCAAAAGTTAGAGAAAAATTTTAAAACCGCAAATATCAATGCCAAAATTATAGACATTAAACCAACCGAAGTACCAAATCTTTACTGGGTCAATTTAGAGGGTATGACTGCGGTATACACTACTGCAGATGGCCAATATATTTTCCAAGGTGATTTACTACGTTTAGGTAATAAAAAAGTTGAAGATATTGGACAATCCTTCCAGTCGGCATTGAGTAAAGGATTACTAAGCCAGTTAAAAGCTGAAGATCTCATTATTTATCCAGCTAAATCTAAAACCAAACATATCGTTTACGTTTTTACAGATATCAGCTGCCCTTACTGCCATAAATTGCATGAACATATGGATGAAATCAATTCTAAAGGAATTGAAGTTCGTTATATCGCGTGGCCACGTGGAGAACAGTATTTCCCAGCAATGGAAAGTGTCTGGTGTAGTAAAGATCGTAAAACTGCATTTGATCAAGCTATTTCAGGTCAACAATTGGACAATACCAACTGTGAAAATCCTGTTAAAGATCAGTACCAAATGGGTTTAAAAATGGGTGTAAATGGAACGCCTGCAATTTACAGCTCAGAAGGTGTTTATCTTGGTGGATACATGACAGCAGATGAAATACTACGTAGCTTAAATAACTAATATTTATGAGATAAATTACTGCTTTTTATACATCAATATTTAACTCGATTGACCCTAGAGTCTGCCTCTTTTTTTAGCTATGATCTAGGTTCAATAAAATTTTACATATTTTTTGGAGTGTGACGTGAAACCAGTTCGTCTGGCAATACTCGGTCTTGGAACCGTAGGTGGTGGTGCCCTTAAACTATTACAAGAAAACGCTGCTGAAATTAGACGTCGCACCGGTCGTGAAATTCAAATTACTTATGTGGGTACTCGTCGCCCTCGCCCAGATTTAAATCTTCCTGACTCAGTTAAACAAAGTGCCGACCTTCTTGATATCGTTCGTCAACCTGATGTTGATGTTGTTGTTGAAGTCATGGGCGGTATTCACCCTGCTTATGAAGTCATCAAAGAAGCAATTGTTCATGGCAAACAAGTTGTCACTGCAAATAAGGCGCTTTTAGCTGAACATGGTAACGAATTATTTAAACTTGCTGAAGACAATGCTGTGCAGATCGCCTATGAAGCAGCTGTTGCTGGCGGTATTCCAATTATCAAAGTAATTCGTGAAGGCTTAGCTGCCAACAAAATCGATTGGCTTGCAGGCATCATTAATGGTACAGGCAACTTTATCCTAAGTGAAATGCGTGAAAAAGGACGTGCTTTTGCGGACGTTCTGAAAGAAGCGCAAGAACTTGGCTACGCTGAAGCAGATCCAACCTTTGATGTAGAAGGGATTGATGCTGCTCACAAGTTAACCATTCTTGCATCTTGTGCATTTGGTATTCCACTTCAATTTGATAAAGTTTTTACTGAAGGAATAGGCAAAGTTACTGCTCAAGATGTTAAGTACGCCGAAGATCTTGGCTTCCGTATTAAGCATTTAGGTATTGCACGTCGTGCAGAAAAAGGCATTGAACTACGTGTTCACCCAACGCTCATTCCAGATGACCAGTTGATCGCAAATGTAAACGGCGTTAAAAATGCTGTTCTCGTACAAGCGAACGCAGTCGGCCCAACTTTATATTATGGTGCTGGTGCTGGTGCTGGTCCAACTGCTTCTGCCGTAGTCGCTGACGTTATCGATATCGTTCGTGACATTTCTTATACTGAAGACGGTGCTGGAACTATTCCACAATTAGCATTTGAAGCACTCACAGACTTACCAATTCTAAGTCGTGAAGAAATGACAACGGGTTACTACATCCGTATTAATGCTGAAGATCAAACAGGCGTACTTGCTGAAGTTACTACGATCTTGAGTCGTGCAGGAATCAGTATTGATGCCATTATGCAGCAACCTCGCTTAAAAGACCTTATTCCTATCGTGATTCTGACAGATCCTATTGTTGAATCAAAAATGGATGAAGCGCTTTCACAAATTCAAGCATTACCCGTCATCCATGGCGAAATTGTACGAATTCGTTTAGAATCGCTTGATAATTAATCATCTCGGGTAGAGGGTACTGCTGCCCTCTCCAGCTCTACACACAATTGGAACATCATCATGTCTAATGCCAATCGTTACACTGGTTTAGTTGACCGTTATCGCGACCGTTTACCAGTGTCTGCAACTACTCGTGCAATCTCCCTAGGCGAAGGTAATACACCACTGATTAAGCTTGCGAATATTCCACGTTTAATTGGCAAAAATGTTGAAATTTATGTGAAGTACGAAGGCTTAAACCCGACTGGTTCATTTAAAGACCGTGGTATGACCATGGCAGTCACTAAAGCGGTTGAAGAAGGCTCTAAAGCGATTATCTGTGCATCTACAGGTAATACCTCTGCTGCCGCTGCCGCTTATGCTGCTCGCGCTGGTATTAAAGCATTCGTTTTAATTCCAGAAGGCAAAATTGCAATGGGTAAAATGGCTCAAGCAATGATGTATGGTGCGATCACAATGCAAATTCGTGGTAACTTCGATGACGGTATGCGCCTTGTTAAAGAAGTTGCTGACCAAGCCCCTGTAACTATCGTAAACTCAATCAACCCTTACCGTTTGCAAGGCCAAAAAACGATTGCATACGAAATCGTTGATGAATTAGGTCGTGCACCTGACTATCACTGCTTACCAGTAGGCAACGCAGGTAACATCACTGCACACTGGATGGGTTATACAGAAGCTGTTGCAAACCAACCTGCGGATCAATTTGAGCAAGTAATTTACGATGCTGAAACTGATCAATTCACTGGTCCTAAACCTGAAGGTTTACCGACGATGGTTGGCTATCAAGCTTCTGGCGCAGCACCATTCTTACGTGGTGCACCTGTTCAAAACCCTGAAACTGTTGCAACAGCAATCCGTATTGGTAACCCACAAAGCTGGAACCATGCGAAAGCGGTAGTACGTGACTCTCAAGGTTGGTTTGATGAGTTAACAGATGCTGAAATCTTAGAAGCTCAACGTTTGCTTTCTATGTATGAAGGTGTATTTGTTGAGCCAGCTTCTGCAGCTTCGATTGGTGGTGCAATCCGCGATATTAAAGCGGGCAAAATTGCTGAAGGTTCAGTCATTGTTTGTACTGTAACAGGTAATGGTCTTAAAGATCCTGATACTGCTATCAAACAGTGTTCTGATGCAGTCATGCTTTCAATTGATGCAACGATGGATCAAGTACGCGATTCAATTTTGTCTAATATGTAAGATTGCATCATAAAAAACCCTGCATCTGCAGGGTTTTTTATTTATGGTCTAGATCGCACGTGGTAACTGACTGGTCCAACGCATTAAGCGAACAGCATCATCATTACGAGCTTGAGTATTGCTTGCTCCTAAAAGCACAACTACAGCTGGACGATTATTCAAAGTCGTATGCATCACCACACAACGCCCAGCCTCATTAATAAATCCCGTCTTTGAAATGTTAATATTCCAGCCACCGTTACGAACGAGAGAGTTCGTGTTGTTCGATTTCAACACACGATAACCGAGGTTAAAATCATAGGTTGGCGTCGTAGAAAATTGACGAATAAGACCGTACTGTGATGCGGTACTCACCAAGATGCCCAAGTCCCGCGCAGATGCAACATTGCGAGGATCTAGACCTGTTGACTCAGTAAATTTAGATGAATGCATCCCTAAGGCACGTGCTTTATTATTCATAGCAGAGACGAAAGCCGCACGACCTCCTGGATATGTTCGAGCCAAAGCCGCAGCTGCAGGATTTTCAGATTTCATTAAAGCGAATAATAAGGCTTCAGCACGATTCATTGTGTCACCTACACGCAATGTCGAGCTTGAGTTTTTACCACCCGCACCTGCAAAATCAATGCTTTGCAGCGTAATATTTTCAGACATATTTAATTGTGCATCTGCGATCACAACAGCTGTCATTAATTTTGTAACAGACGCAATCGGTAGAGCAGTATTCGTGTTCTTACTAAATAAGACCTCACCCGTATTTGCATCCATGACCAATGCTGCACGCGCGTTCACTGAAGGTTGATTACTATAGCGACTGTTATCAAGAATCTGCGTAGTTGGTGATGTTGAGGTTGCAGGGCCTGTAGATTTACGAATTGTTGTTGTAATTGTGGTCGTTGCTTGAGGTGTATACTCTTCTGATGAGGAAGTAGAAGCTTTGACACTATCATTATTTAAGAATTGGCTCGCATCTTCAGATGACCAACTGATATTCGCCTGCCCCGGTGCAGAATTAGCATGATTAATTAATTCTGCAAAGCTCAATGAGCTCATAGAGAGTAGTACTGATGTAGTCAGCACATGCATTAGCGTTAATTTCTGTTTTTTCACGATAACTTACTCATCTTACGGAGGCATTTTGCATCATTGCTAATCACCTCAAATATGACTTACATTTAGGTACAAACGTGATTAATATTAAACCACGTGATTATGCACAGTATTTTAGTAAAGATTAGGAATAGCATTGCTATTTTTGTTAGTCCAATGCAAGCAATTTTTGCATCATGTAACAAAAAAGTAAGAATAGATTTCAGAGGAGGTGTTTGTGATCACGGTATTAGTGGTAGATGACCATGAGTTAGTTCGTACAGGTATTTGTCGTATGCTTGAAGATCAAGCAGATATTCAAGTCATTGGTCAAGCAGAGTCCGGTGAAGAAGCCATTAGTCTTGTTCGTCAACACCACCCTAATGTCGTCTTGCTTGATGTGAATATGCCTGGTATCGGTGGCGTAGAAACCACTCGCCGTTTATTACAAACAGCACCTGATACCAAAGTTCTTGCCGTCAGTGGCCTAGCGGAAGAACCCTATCCATCACTACTGTTAAAAGCGGGGGCTCGTGGTTACATCACGAAGGGAGCTCCGATCACAGAAATGGTTCGTGCAATTAATAAAGTCATGCAAGGCGGTAAATACTTCAGTGCAGATATTGCTGAACAGCTTGCGAGTTCTTATTTATCTGATACACAAACTTCTCCTTTCGATGCACTTTCTGAACGTGAAATGCAAGTCGCGATGATGGTTGTGAATTGTATTAGTGCCCAAGAAATTTCAGACAAACTCTTTGTTAGCGTAAAAACAGTGAATACCTACCGCTATCGTATATTTGAAAAATTAGGAATCGATAGTGATGTCAAACTGACGCATTTGGCAATTCGTTATGGTTTGATTAAGCCTTAATTTGATCTGAGTATTCCAATGACGTCTGCTGCTTCAATTTCTATTTACCAAACGATCTACCGTCTTGGAACGTTATATTCAAGTTATCGTGTCATTATTGCCCTAAGCTTAACGCTCATATTCCTACTGACGATTGATTCTGAACGTTATTTTTATCAATACGAATCAATCTATTTTTACGCTTTACTCCTTTATGTTGCAAGCAGCATCATACAAACGATCGTTTTAAAATACTTACCACAAGCTATTTCTAAACAAATTATCACCTTATTTGCAGTTGACCTGCTCTTTCTAAATACTCTTACTTTTGCACTCGGTGGCCCCAATATCGCAATTGGGTTATTGTTTGTCATTTCCGTCTTTGCAGCAAATTTTTTACTCAGTAAAAACCAAGCCTTATTCATCACATTGGTCGCGGTGATTGGGGTCGTATATCAACAGTTTTTTGGTAGTTTGTTCTCCATTGAAAGTCTAAATAATATTGGTGACAGTGCCTTTCTTGCCTTTTTATTTTTTGTGGTTCATGGCATTGGTCAAGTATCAATACAACGGTTTCAAGTACTCGAATCGGTCAATACACATCAAGCTAACGAACTCTTTAAATTACAAAATATTAATCGTTATATTCTTGAGCAAATCGAAGTTGGTTATCTGGTCTTAGATGATCACTGTAAAATTATCGTCTGCAATCCTGCTGCATGTTCCCTACTCGGTATTTCGCCACTCTATGCTCATGAACAATATAATCTTGCCAACTTCCAACCAGATCTCTATGAAATTCTCAAAAACACATTGGTTGCTCATGGAGAGCGCTTTCAGTTTGAATCTCATCAATCATCCTATACAGTTGATATTCGTGTTCAAAAACTGGTTACGCCTCAACAAGCACTCACGCTATTAATTTTGGAAGATGCGCAAAAACTTAATCAGAAAGTTCAACAAATGAAATTAGCTTCTCTTGGTCAATTATCAGCCAGCATTGCACATGAAATACGTAATCCTTTAGCGGCAATCGTACAAGCTAATGAACTTAATGATGATTCAGATGAAGAACAAAAACGTATGCTCAATCAAATGATTGCCAAGCAAGCAAAGCGTATTGATAAAATCGTCAAAGACACATTGGATATGGCAAAGAATAAAAAAACTGCTGGTGTACTAATTCATTTTGAACAGTTTATGCATGATCTTATTCACCAAGATTTAGCAGATATCAGTTCTCATATTCAATTACAGCTTGAAGCAAATCTTGAAGTTTATTTTGATGAAATCCAACTGCGACAAGTTCTGATTAATTTAATTCGTAATGCTATTCGTCATAATGATCCGACCGCAGAGTACATTTTTGTCAGAAGCAGTTGTTCAGAAAATCAAATTTTTATTGATGTTATCGATTTTGGCAAAGGCATCCAACAACATGATTTATCTCAATTATTTCAACCATTTTTTAGTACTGAAACCAATGGAACTGGTTTAGGATTATATTTATCACAAAGTATTTGTGAAGCTAACCAAGCAAAATTGAGTTATATCGAGCAAGAACAGCAAGGTGCATGTTTTCGTATTACATGCCATAAGACAGACGTTTAGATGGATAAGATCAGGTTATGGTAAAGCAACAACCTTTAGTACTTTTAGTCGATGATGAACCTGATTTATGTATGTTGATGCAAATGACCCTTTCTCGGATGGGCATTAAAACGCATATGGCACATCATTTGAAACAAGCGCTACATTTTCTAAGCGAATATAAATACGATGCGTGTATCACCGATTTCAATTTACCGGATGGCAATGGCATCGATTTAGTTAAATACGTCACCCAGCACTATCCGAAGACGCCCATCGCGGTACTGACCGCCTATGCCAATATGGAGCTGGCAATCTCTGCTTTAAAAGCAGGCGCTTTCGATTTCGTCAGTAAGCCCATTAATCAACAGCATTTGCATCAATTGCTTAAGAAAGCATTACATACCCCTGCAGTGGATAATGATCTCAATCAGCTTCCACTTGAGGAACAACTGCTGATCGGTGTCTCAGAACAAACTCAACAGCTTCGTACAGCAATCAAAAAAATAGCTCGATCACAAGCACCTGTCTTTATTACAGGTGAATCAGGGACTGGTAAAGAAATCGTTGCGAATCTTATTCATCAACTCAGTAATCGTCATGATCATGCCTTTGTCGCGATCAATTGTGGTGCGATGAATGAAGACCTGATGGAAAGTGAATTATTTGGTCATATCAAAGGCAGTTTTGTGGGTGCTGACCAAGACAAACAAGGGTTAATTCAAACAGCTGACGGTGGGACATTATTTTTAGACGAAATTGCTGAGCTTTCACTCGCCATGCAAGCTAAATTGCTGAGAGCAGTTCAAGAAAAGAAAATCCGTCCGATTGGCAGTGATAAAGAGCTTGATGTTGATTTTAGGATTGTCAGTGCAAGCCATCAAAATCTTGAGCAATTGGTTCAACAAGGCAAATTTAGACAAGATCTATTTTTTAGAATTCATGTGATGGATTTACGTCTTACCCCACTCCGCGATAGACCCAAAGATATTCCCGTTCTAGCTCAACATTTTATTGATAAAATCAGTAGTGAATGGCGTATTGAAGCCCCTCAACTATCTCAAGAGGCGATACAATTCCTTAAACAACAACCATTTACAGGTAATGTACGCGAACTTAAAAATATCATCGAGCGTGCACTTACACTTTGCGATGATAAGCTCATAGCCGTCGAGCATGTTAAAAGCCCTTCATTAGGCTTAACATCCCCACCTTTAGCACAACAACCAAATAGTCAAATTGAAGCTATTACTGATTTACCTTCTCAGACACCCAAAGGTTTGCCCGAAGAGGGATTAGAACAATACCTTGAGAAAGTAGAAAAAGAAGTTTTAATTAATGCGTTAAACTCAACGCATTGGAACAGAACCCTAGCCGCCAAAAAATTAGGAATGACATTCCGCTCATTACGATATCGTTTAAAAAAATTTGGTTTAGATACTGAAGATGAATAACTTAGCATCACCACGATATTGATGATATTTAACGGCTTCTTAACAACAAATCAGCTGCATGTTGGAGGTAAACCTCCTCCTTCATATCCTGCGGCCAAGGATATTCGATATTAGGGGCTATGCCTTGCCCATCAATCTCGACACCATTCGGTGTTAAGTAATGAGATACTGTCATTTGTAGTGCCGCACCATTTTCAAGTGGAAAGAGTTTTTGCACAACACCTTTACCATAACTCTTTTCACCAATGATTACGGCGCGTTGATGATCTTTCATTGCTGCCGTAAATACTTCTGCTGCAGAAGCCGAACGTTGATTAATCAATACTCCGACTTTAAGCCCTGTAAATTCATGTCCAGGTAAAGCTTGGAATTGTTGATCACCTTCTGAACGGCTACGTGTAGATACAATCAAACCCTGATTTAAAAATAAATCTGCCGTTTCCACAGCAGAAGATAATAATCCACCCGGATTATTTCTTAGATCTATTAAAACAGCTTTGAGTTGTTGGCTATGATGCTCATCGATATAACGTTTTATTTCATTCGCAGTATCTTGCTGAAAAACTTTCACCTTTAATAGTAAAACTTGATTACTCAGCATATGTGCTTGTATATCGGCAACATCTAGTTTTTGATTTCTCACTAAAATAATTGGAGATGAGTTCGGTGATCTTTGTAAACTGATGGTTGATCCAATCGAGCCGCTGAGCAAGTCTTTGACTTGATCTTGGTTTAACAATCTAAGCTCTTGTCCATCAATTTTGTAAAGTGTAACGCCGTTGGCCAATCCTAATTTTGCCGAGTCACTATCGGGATCTAAATTTTCGATCTGCCATAAACCTCGTGAGGTATCAAAGCTAAGATCAAAATCGATACTCGCTAAATCCTCCTCGGTATATTTGAGGAGTTGGCGATAATCTTCTGGAGATAAATAGCGAGAGTAACGATCTAGCCCACTCACCAAACCTTGGATCGCTTGTAAAAATAACTGATCGTCAGTGACTTCAGTGACATAGTTTTCTTTTACTGTACCGTAAATCTGAACAAACTGCTGTATAGATTCAATCGGAACTTCTGAACTGTTAGATGACCAGTCTTCTTCTAAAGGATCAACTGCTGGACCCTTAGATCCAGCAGCGAAAGCATGAACCCCATTCAAACTTAAAGCTAGACCTAACATGAGTTTGAATAACAATGGATTCATACTGAATTCCTTCTTATTTTTAAACTAAAGTCACTAAATTGCGACCTTTCATTTCAGCAGGAACAGGCAACTGCATTAAATTCAATAATGTCGGTGCAACATCTGCAAGCACACCACCCTCTGCAATTTTCGCTTGAGTTGGACCTACATAAATAAATGGCACATGCTCAGTTGTATGTTGAGTATGGACTTGACCACTTTCATAGTCCTGCATTTGTTCAACATTACCGTGATCCGCAGTGATCAACATATGGCCTTTCTTCGCCATCACTGCATCATAGACGCGACCTAAGCTGACATCCACTGCTTCTACTGCTTTAACGGCAGCATCGAATACCCCTGTATGTCCAACCATATCGCCATTTGCATAGTTCACAACGAGTAAGTCAAATTCACCTGAATTAATTGCATTCACTAACTCATCAGTGACTTCATAAGCACTCATTTCTGGTTTTAAATCATAGGTTGCAACATTTGGTGATGGAATCAAAATACGTTTTTCACCTGGATACTCATCTTCACGACCACCACTGAAGAAGAAAGTCACATGGGCATATTTCTCAGTTTCCGCGATACGTAATTGAGTTTTACCTAAATTAGACAGGTATTCACCAATTGAATTGACCAACGGTTCTGGCATATATGCCACCGGCGCATTAATTGTCGCTTGATAGCGCGTTAACATGACAAATTTCGCAAGCTGAGGCACAACTTTACGCTCGAAACCATCGAAGCCTTGTTCAACAAATGCTTTTGTCAATTCGCGAGCACGATCTGCACGGAAATTCATAAAAACAACAGCATCACCATCTTGTACTGCGGCTACATCCCCAATACGTGTTGCTTTCACAAACTCATCTGACTCTTCAGCAGCATACGCTTGTTCGAGACCTTCCACAGCAGACTCAACTACGCGAACAGCCTCACCTTCTGTTAATAAACGATATGCTTGTTCGACACGATCCCAACGATTGTCACGATCCATTGCGAAATAACGACCGATCATCGTTGCGATTCGACCCTGACCTGGATATTGGGCAAATAATGCATCTAATTTCTCTAAAGATGGTTGTGCACTTTTAGGGGGAGTATCACGACCATCTAAGAAAGCATGTAAATAGACTTGAGCACCTCTTTTTAGTGCCAACTCTGCCATAGCAACAATATGGTCTTCATGAGAGTGAACACCACCTTCAGACAACAATCCAAAAATATGTACTGCTTTTTGATTTTCTTTTGCTTTTTCTACAGCATCAACCAATACTTCATGTTTATAGAAATCACCAGTACGGATATCTTTGGTAATACGAGTGAAATCTTGATACAACACGCGTCCAGCACCAAGATTCATATGACCAACTTCTGAATTCCCCATTTGGCCATCTGGAAGACCAACATCTTCACCTGAACCTGAAATCAGACCATGTGGATGATTCTGTTTCATTGCAGTTAAATTAGGTGTTTTCGCTGCAAGAAAAGCATTATCTTCGACCGCTTCACGATGACCCACACCATCCATAATGACTAAAACGTGAGGGATTTTGCCAGCAGTTGCATCCGTCATGATATACACTCTTTTCTGTTTACAAATTAATCAACGTATCTTAACGAATTTTTCATTAAGACTCTATCTGAACACGATGGCTTTGATTGATCTAGACCATCTATTTTTCAATTTAAAAATTCTCTAGCGCGCTCGATATAGCAAATAGCTACCTACCGCAAAGATAAGCACAATTGGCAGAAAAACAAACCAAGCGGGAGATGGTGAATACACCAAACTCGCATACCCTAAGAAGTCTTGTAGGTAGTAAAAACCAAGCCCTACAAATAACGCAATTACTAAACGAAATCCCATGGATTGTTGACGTAAAGGGCCAAAAATAAATGAGCAAGCAATCAGTACAAGTGCCAACAATGCAAATGGCGAAGCCACTTTTTGCCAGAATGCAAGTAAATACGTTTTAGGAACTTGACTATATTCATCCATATAGCGCATAAAACTGATCAATTGACTTGGAGCTAAATCTTCAGGATCAATCGTCACCATATGAACATATTTAGGTTGAAGCGCTAAAGCAACATCCTGCTGAGGAGTTTGAATCAGTCTCGAATAGCCTTCAGGAAAAATATCCATCTGACTGGCTTCAATTAAAGACCATTGTCCATTTTGTACAAATTGACCTTGATTCGCAGTCAAGACTGACTTCAGACGATAATCTTGATCAAAGTCCATCATCTCAACTTGACGTAACTGCCCTTGCGCATTTGCATAGTCAATATAAATAAATCGTTGACCTTCTCTAGTCCAATACCCTTTGACTTCGCCAAGCTCAGCAACAGAACGACGGTCTTTAATACTTTCCGCCCGCTCATTGGTGTAAGGAATAACATATTCACTGAGTAAAAATGAAAGCAATACCAAGAGCATTGCTGAGCGCATGACCCAACCCACAATACGCCACAGGCTAATCCCTGAAGCGCGCATGACAATCAGCTCACTATTTGAAGCCATTGAACCCAAACCGAGCACTGCACCAATCAATGCTGAAATAGGTAAAATTTCATATAAATATTGCGGTGAAGCCCATAGAACATGAATAAGTGCTTGCCAAGCTCCATATCCTTCTTTCAGGCTGCCTAATTCACCCATATAGGTAAAAAGAATTTGAAGGGCTGATAAAATCGCTGTAGCACCCAACATCGCCAGCGCTGTGGTTTTCGTCACATGTTTTGCGACAATTCGACGTGCCAACATTATGATTTCACCTGCTCAATTCGTTTTTTTAACTTAGGTGCTAGTTTTTGTTTACGCGAGAAAATCGCTGCACCCACTGCATAAACAATCAAGATAGCGGGATAAGCCCAAATACCAATCTCATCTTTACTAATTCTGGTTTTAATCGCCATTAATGCCACAATCAAACTGGCAAAAATTAAGAGTGCAGGAAATAATTTTAAATATCGTCCTTGGCGTGGAGTAACCTCAGACAATGCCGTTGCTAACATCAATGCCACAATCAATGTAAATGGCACAAATATTCTCCAGCCCAATTCACTGGCTACTACAGGATCTTCACGAGTTTCAATTAACTTCGAAATTGGTAACGCTTCTACATCACCACTTTCAAATTTCGCCTCTTTATCACTTTCAAGACGCAAACGATATGAAGCAAATTCAGTATGACTATATTTCGGACTATCTTGATAAATTTCGTAACGGCGACCTTGGGTTAAATCAACAACACTCGCTGTTTCACCGACCATTTCAACACGTGTCGCTTCTTTCGCTAAAATCATGATGTCAGGTTTTTCAGGCTTATCTGCTCGCTGATAGAAGAAAATTTCTTTTAAGTTTTTACGATCTTCTGAAAGTGCACCAGCATAAATGGTATAAGGACCTGAGGAAATAAACTCTTTTGGACGTACCAAATCAAAGCCTGATCGAACCGCTTGGGTCGTCGTAAGCTTTTCAAATTCACGTATACCCCATGGAGACATCCATACCATTAATACCGTTTGAATGGCCAAATAAATGGCTGTGAGAGGTAACAATAAACGAGCCAATTGATTACGACTAACACCACTGCCATTGAGAACCGCCATTTCATGATCTACATACAGTCGGCCAAACACCAACATGAGACCAATGAAAAAACCTAAAGGTAAGATCAATGTCAAAAATTCTGGAAGACGGTAGCCAATGATGCTAAATAAAATACTTGCATCCATTCGACCCTGAGCTGCCACGCCAAAATACTTGATCAAACGCCCACCCAACATGATGAGTGTAAGCAATGAAATCACAACCACAGAGGTAGATACCACTTGTTTGACGAGGTAACGTCTTATAATCAAAGTAATCTTCCAAAATTAGGTTAAATCGGCTAGCGCTAGTTTACCCGAATGTTAAAAATATAAAACCTCATTGAAATTCTATCATTGGTAGTGTTTCAATGGTTTAATGATTTAAACGGTCTCAATAGGCACACAACAAGCATATGAAACTTTCAATTAATACATCATTGGCACAAATTTCAGAAAGCCAACATTTGGTTATTTTAGTCGACTCTGAAAACACCCTTGCAGTTAAAAGCAACTATCAAATCAACAATTTAGACAGCCTAACTGAAGCAGCTCAATTCAAAGCAGGTTTCAATGAGTCTTTATCGTTATTGGGTCAAATTGATAATCAACCGAATAGCATTCTACTTGGCTTAGGTAATGCACAAGAAGTTAAAGCTGCAAAATTAGCAAAAATTGCACAAACTATTATCAAAGCTTCACAAAAAAAATTCAAACAAATCAGTGTTGATATTTCAGCTTTGCCGAATGAATTACACTACTTATTTGCACTTAAACTCACTCAATCTGCTTATGCTTTTGACGAGTTTAAGTCGAAAAAAAATGACTTTATACTCGAACAAGTTCATCTAATTGCATCAAACTCTACGCTAACGTCAAATCAACTTAACTTAATTCAAGCAATTGAAAGCGGTCAAAACGTTGCACGTGATTTAGCAAATCGTCCAGGAAATATTTGTTTTCCTGAATATTTAGCGGATCATGCAATTGCATTGGCAGCAGAATTCCCAGATTTATTGAAAGTAACCGTGCTAGATGAACAGCAAATTGCTGATCTTGGCATGAATGCATTTCTTGCAGTCAGCAAAGGTTCAGATCGCCCTGGACGTATCATTACTCTTGAATATCAAGGTCAACTTGAACAAGCTCCTATCGTCCTCGTGGGTAAAGGAATCACTTTCGATACGGGTGGTATTTCATTAAAACCAGGTTTAGGCATGGATGAAATGAAATACGATATGGGTGGTGCAGCTTCAGTTTTAGGAACCATGCGCTCACTCTGTGAAGCTCGCCTTCCGATTCATGTTGTAGGTGCAATTGCGGCGGCTGAGAACATGCCATCAGGTCATGCAACTCGACCAGGTGATATCGTCACCACGATGAGTGGTCAAACTGTTGAAATTCTAAATACAGATGCCGAAGGTCGCTTAGTCCTCTGTGACACGCTGACCTATGTCAAACGCTTTAACCCAGAACTTGTAATTGATATCGCAACATTAACAGGCGCTTGTGTTGTTGCTTTAGGCTCTGTTTTAACAGGTATGTTCACACCAGATGATGAACTGGCACATGAACTTTCTCAAGCTGGTGAACAATCCTTTGACCGTGTATGGCGTATGCCTGTCTATGATGACTACCAAGAACAGCTTGACTCTCCATTTGCTGATATTGCCAATATTGGTGGTCCAAAAGCTGGTGCTGTTACAGCTGCTTGTTTCTTGCAACGCTTCACACGTGAATATCGTTGGGCACATTTAGATGTTGCTGGTACAGCTTGGACATCTGGCGCAGCAAAAGGTGCAACTGGTCGCCCAGTTCCATTATTGGTTCAATTTCTCGCAAATCGCGTAAATTAATGTCTAAAATCAGCTTCTACTTATTTGAAAAGAGTCCAGAACGACAGGTCCAAAGTGCCTGTCGTTTATGTCGAAAAATTCTGCGTCACCCTGCAAAAATATGGATTCATTGTCCAGAATTGAGCATTCAAAACGAACTCGATGATTTACTTTGGAGTTTCGATCCGCAGAGTTTTTTGACACATGGCATTGATGATCAATCAGCAGCTATTTGTATTTCGTCTAAGCTCCCTGAAACTCAGGAATGGATCGTGTTTAATTTTCACATTCATGCACTTGAAGATCCTTCACGTTTCAGTCACATTATCGAAATTATTGAAAACAACGAGGCTGCCAAAGAAATTGGACGAGAGAAATATAAAACCTATCGAAAATTAGGTATCTCACCTCAAACACATAAACTTTAGCGCGTTGTCATTGGAAAAAGGAGAATCGCGGTGGCCATTAATGTCGGTCAAGATTTTAAAAAACGTTGGTTGAAAGCACCTGAAGCGGTTCGCCAAGCTTTTATTGACGACCTTAATCGCATCAGTGATTTACTCGAACCTCAAACTCAACCAGATCAATGGTTAGACCATGATAATCGTGCCCAACAAGTGGCTCAGTTAAAGGTTGAACAGTCTTATGCGGATGAAAAAGCACGATTAATTGAAGAAGCACGTATTCGTAAGCAATTGGCTTTAGAAAAATCATTAGCAGAAAAACGTGCACTGCAAGAGGCTTATAATCAAAAGCTTCTACAAGACGAATATCTAAAATTTCAACAACAAACCGATTCGCTCGTACAGTTACGACAAGTGATTGATGCAGAAATCGATGAATATACTGAAAAATACCAAAAAGTGACTACACCCCATCGGGACTTTTCAGGAAACTCTCCTGCGCATTTATCAATTCATCAAGATTTAGATACGATTCGTTTACGTCTCGAGCTTGAAGCTGAAACCATGATTGAAGATGCCGTACAAATCTTTAAATCAAAACTTCAAGCAGCAGCAAAAGAAGAGATCGAACTTATTTTAAAAAATACATCTCTACCTTCTTAGAGGCTCGAACGGTGGATGCTTAGTGTCATCAAAATGAAACATATTTGTCACACCATGAATGTGATTTAAATGCTCTCTGCGATTTGACGGACAGGAGGAAAGTATCACCATGGATCTTTTAAACAACATCTCTGAACGAATCACTCATTTGAAATCTGGCGAACATGTCACGATCAGTGCTCAAGAACTATTGATTAGTCGAGCAGATTTTCAATCGGTTTTAGTGTATTTAAAACATGAGTCGAAAAGAGGCGACTTTTTAATTCAAGATGAAGATTTGGTAGAGAATTGGTTTGATCGCACATCACTCACCATTAATAAAATTTAAAAGAGCCCACTGAGGGCTTTTTTTATCAGGTTTGAAGTATCAATTTAAGCAAAAAAATCTAAAACGGCTGAGAATATATTTCCCATGCCATACCCCATACCTAGTAAAAGTGCGATCCAAATCCAAGCACCAATAATATTGTAAAACATGAAACTGCTATAGCTCATATATCCAGAGCCAGCAGCGAATGGAGCAAAAGAACGTACAAAAGGGATAAAGCGCGCAATTAAAATGGTCTTACCACCATGTTTTTCGAAATAAGCATTCGTTTTGGCAATATAGTCAGGTTTTAACCAACGTGAGTGGTCGCTAAAATATTTAATACCAAGCCATCGCCCTGTATAGAAATTGAGAATATAACCAAGGACTGAGGCGATAAATAATAACAATCCCATATAGTGCAAATGAATCAACTCAGTGGTCGAACATAAAGCACCGATGGCGATGAGCAAACTGTCCCCAGGTAAAAAAAACATGAAAACGGAACCATTTTCCGCAAATATCACTAAAAATAAAATTGCGTAAATCCATACGCCATATTGCTCTAATAAACTAGGTAAAAGCTGCTCTAAATGCAGTAAAAAATCAATCATTCTGAAGTTCTCTGAGCATGTTGCTTTCTCCTTTAGATAGATTGTATACCTAATTTATTTAAACAAAAAAACAGCCTAAAAATTTAGGCTGTTTTCTATTTTAATCATTTTTTAACGTAAAAAGCCATTCTGTGCTAAAAATTCCATGCTTAATTTAGACTCAGGTTTATGTTCAGCAGCCTTATCCCCAAGCAATAAACGTTCAATATATCGTGCAAGTACATCGACTTCTAAGTTTACTTTAGTCCCGACTTTCCACGTACTAATATTGGTCCGCTCTGCAGTATGAGGAATAAGATTTAAACTCAACACATTGCCACGTAGATGATTGATTGTAAGACTAATTCCATCAACTGTGATGGAACCTTTCTCCGCTAAATATTTTGCAATTTCAGGCGGGGCCGTTACCTCAAAATAGAGTGAACGTGCATCTTGACGTTGCACCGTAATTTCACCAACAACATCTACATGTCCACTAACAATATGACCACCAAAACGAGTTGTTGGTAACATCGCTTTTTCTACATTGACGGTTTGCCCAACCTTCCAACTCGATAAAGTTGTACGATGAATACTTTCAAGTGACACATCTGCTTCGTACCATTGATTGCCCCATGCAATAACAGTTAAGCAGATGCCATTAGTCGCAATAGAATCACCCAAGTGAACATCAGACATATCAAGATCAGTCTGTATACGCAAGCGGATATCACCACCTACATTTTGTAAACTTTCGACTTTTCCTAAACTTTCAACAATGCCTGTAAACATAATGGGTACTCTTAAATTTGTTCTATTTTTACCATAAATCCAATTGTTCAGCGACGCCTGTAGTGTCAACTCCACCCAATTCAGCATAGTGGTGTAACTGACCAAGTAACTGTCGAATTGGCGGTCCTGATTTTGCGTGCGTGTCTGTAATCACGATAAACTCAAGAACGCGCGCACGCTCAGACTGACGCTGCTTACTCACACGATATCTTGGAACATCTTGAGTCAAAATTGTGACTCGTCCACGCTCTAAATTCGCTTTAAGTAAATCGCCAGCCTCAATATTTCCATCCGTTGAATAGCTGGTCAAAATATAGCGTGCATTAATGGTTTGCAAAAGCTTTTCATACGCTTCTTTGGCATGTTTAGAAGAATTGTATGGGCTTGGTCGTTCTTTACGCCAAGCACGGTCGATTCCACTCTTGAAACCCTTAGTATCTGGACTTGGTAAATCTACCTGATCCCATAAAGTCAAAGCATTCAATACATGATAGTTGCTACTATACGCATGCTGATTATAGGGTGGATCCAAATATGCCACATCGACTTCGAAACCACTCATTTGGTTTGCTAAGTGTTGAGCATCCACACACCACATTTCAGCTGCTGGGCCTGTCAGATTTGAATTTTCACAAAAACGACTTGGGGTCAGCCATAGTAATGATTCAATTCGCTCTAAAGCCGTCTGAGTTTTACCGCCCCAGCCGTGATGGAAACTCTTAAATACGCCTGACGTATTACTCACAAAACTTGCTGAATACAATAAAGGTGCAAGTAAAGCGCTCATTTCCACATCATCAATTGCACCTTGAGCTTGCCAGGTTGCAATTTGTTGACGAATTGCATCAATGCGCATGCCATTTCGACGTTTGAAGAATAAACGGTCTCGTGAAGGATCATAGATCTCATCATTACGAGGACAGAGATTGTGTGTTACCCATCCTTTGACCTCAGGCAAGCGATTAAGATAATCAATTGCTTTCTGATATCCGCCTAATTCTTTAAAAACAGGAGCTTCAGTACATGACAATATGGCATGATTGAGTGCGTGGCTGTAAGGCTCCCAATCATTCGCTATTACTCGGTAGCCATTTTGACGAGCCAAACGAGAAACCACACCACTCCCAGCAAAAAAGTCCGCAAAGATAGGCGCTCGACCTGAACTCGTATTCAAAGTTCCAGTGCTTTCTAATGCCTCAAGAATCAAATGTAATAAACGACGCTTGTTGCCTAAATAAGGCACAAGTTGATTAAACAAATACTCATCTGTCGTACGTGCTGCATGGCGACGTTTATGATAAACCGTTGACTCTGTACTCATAGCGACTCTTGATCAGGGATTAATTTTAAACGGATGTCATCACCTAACTGAGTTACATCTTGAAGTTTAAAACGGAGTTGTTCTGTCATTTGTTTAAATTCAGCATTAAACATTGGACGAGCTGATTGACCTAATAGTGTAGGCGCAATATAACTAATCAATTCGTCTACCAAATTTTCCTGCAAAAATGCAGTAGATAGGGTTGCACCAGCTTCCACCATCACATCATAGATTTGAAAATCTTTTAAGACTTTTAGCAACTCAACTAAGGGCTGAACTTCGAATTGAATCACGCCAAGTTGTGCAAGCTCTGCTCGAAATGGTCCCATGACCATGACAGTATCAGGATTCTCTAACACTTTAGCATCTAAAGGTAAGCGACCTTGACGATCTAAAATCACACGTTTTGGCTGCACAACTCGTTCTAATTGAATATTCGGTAGAGCTCTAACATTCAACTGACAATCATCAGCCAACACTGTTTCAATACCCG
Organism: Acinetobacter sp. ANC_7634; assembly: GCF_056779875.1. Classification (NCBI taxonomy): domain Bacteria; kingdom Pseudomonadati; phylum Pseudomonadota; class Gammaproteobacteria; order Moraxellales; family Moraxellaceae; genus Acinetobacter; species Acinetobacter sp. ANC_7634. The sequence continues at coordinate 130,964 of NZ_JBWYIT010000005.1, forward strand.
TGATCACTGCACCAGAAATTGCACGCCAATGTTGAACATCCTGACGTGCCAGTTCACCTGTAATCCACTTCGACTCCCCTGAAGCCATTGCTGTACGACCATCGAGACTCGACGCGACCTTTAAACGTACATAAGGTAATCCCTTAGACATAGCTTTAAAGAAGCCTAAGTTCAAAGGACGCGCTTCCAACTCACAGATCCCGACTTCAACGTCTATACCTGCTTGTTGTAGGATAGCCACACCTTTACCAGCAACCAATGGATTAGGGTCTGAACAAGCCACTATCACTTTTTCAATGCCCGCTTCGACCAAACCTTTAGCACAAGGAGGAGTACGACCATAATGCGCACAAGGTTCTAATGTGACATACGCGGTTGCACCCTGTGCTTGCTCCCCTGCTTGACGAAGTGCAAACACTTCGGCATGTGGTTGCCCAGCTTGGGGGTGAAAGCCTTCACCAATAATCTGTCCGTCTTTGACAATGACACAACCTACATTAGGATTTGGTTTTGTCGAATATTGACCTTTCTTCGCCAATGCTATTGCACGACGCATCCACATTTGATCTTGATCGATCTTTTGTTGCGAGAACTCAGACATTCATAACCTTGAAGTTGAATTTGGGGCGAGATTAATGTTCTTGATCTCGGTGTTGCATTTGTTCGATTTGACGGCGGAACGCTTCTACATCTTGGAAATCTTGATATACAGATGCAAAACGTACGTATGCGACATGATCGAGTGCAAATAAAGCCTTCATTACAATTTCGCCTATAGTACGCGAACGCACATCACGTTCACCTAGTCGACGAATTTGAAGTTGAATATCACTGACCACCGCTTCAATTTGTTCTTGTGTCACAGGACGTTTTTGTAAAGCATGCATGAGTGAACGACGAAGTTTCGCTTCATCATAAGGTTCATTTTTACCATCAGACTTGGTGACACGAGGCATCACCACTTCAAAACTTTCAAAAGTTGTAAAACGCTCATTACAACTAATACATTCACGACGACGGCGAATTTGGCAGCCTTCAGCAGCTAAACGTGAATCAATCACCTTACTATCAGCGGCGTTGCAAAATGGACAATGCATAGCGGTTTAATTGAACAAATTCTATTTGCACCAAGTGTATCAAAAAATTCTGCTCATGTTGAGCTTTCATCAATATATAGAAAAAAAACAGCCCCAAAGGGCTGTTTCACACTATATATTGATTGTTGTGTTTAATCGTTATTCAACGCGCTCACCATGTTGACTTAAATCCAGACCCATACGCTCATCGTCTGACTCAACACGAATACCGATGATTAAATCAATGACTTTTAAGATAATGAATGTCAGGATTGCTGAATAAGCGATTGTTGCAAGAACACCTTCAACTTGTACCCATAATTGGCTTAATACGTTTGTAGGTGCTGCATCGCCCATGATGAACTCACTTGCAAAGAATGCGGTTAGAATTGCGCCAACGATACCACCAACACCGTGAAGTCCAAAGGCATCTAATGAGTCATCCGCTTTCAATGCACGTTTTAATGCTGTAATACCCCAGAAGCATACGACACCACCAATTAAGCCCATCGCTAAAGCACCACCTACTGTCACGAATCCAGCAGCTGGCGTAATCACAACCAGGCCAGCTACCGCACCTGATGCGGCACCCAACACAGAAGCTTTGCCACGAACCACTTTTTCAGTGATTAACCATGAAATGGCAGCAGCGGCAGCAGCAACTTGAGTTACCACCAATGCATAACCTGCTGAACCATTTGCACCTAATGCAGAACCACCATTGAAGCCAAACCAGCCGACCCAAATTAAACTCGCACCAATGACAGTCAATGTAAGGTTATGTGGTGCCATTGATTCTTTGCCTAGCCCCATACGCTTACCAAGCATATACGCCGCAACTAAACCAGCAACACCTGAGTTAATATGAACAACAGTACCACCTGCAAAATCAAGTGCACCATCGTTACCTAACCAACCACCACCCCATACCCAATGTGTAATAGGAGCATAGACAACCACCACCCAAATTGCGATAAACGCAACAAAAGCACTGAATTTCATACGCTCAGCAATAGAACCACTAATAATGGCAACGGTAATGATTGCAAATGTCATCTGGAAGATGACAAATAAAATTTCTGGAATTGTTCCACTCAATGCTTCTGTAGTGATACCAGACAACATAAATTTATCTAGACTTCCAATAAAGGCATTACCTTCACCAAAAGCAAGTGTGTAACCAACCACCACCCAAGCGATACTGACTACCGCAGCAGCGACAAAGCTGTGTGCCATGGTACTTAAGACATTTTTTTTACGTACCATACCGCCGTAGAACAGCGCTAAACCAGGAATGGTCATGAGTAAAACGAGTGCAGTTGAAACTAAAATCCAGGCAGTGTCACCCGTATCAAGAACTGCCGCTTCTTCAGCAGGAGCTTCTTCTGGAGCTGCTGGTAATGTTTCAACCAAATTAGAATCTGTAGATGAAGCTTCAGTTTCAACAACTGCAACTTCAGGAGAGGTCGGTTCTGACACTGCTTCTTCAGCCCATGCGACAGAACCACCTAAGAGTGCGCCAGACAAGCTCAGCGCCATTAGCATTTTTTTCATTCGTATCCCCCAACCTAGTTTTTGTGAGTTATTCGCTACTCAGCAAACTTCATGCCAAATTAAACTGCGTCAGCACCAGTCTCACCAGTACGGATACGGATAACTTGTTCTAGATTCGTCACGAAAATTTTTCCGTCACCAATTTTGCCAGTACTAGCTACACGTGTAATTGATTCAATCACTGAATCAACCATTTCGTCACTGATTGCGATTTCAATTTTTACTTTAGGTAAAAAATCAACCACATATTCAGCACCACGATAAAGTTCAGTATGACCTTTTTGACGACCAAAACCTTTTACTTCAGTTACGGTGATCCCTTGAACGCCAATTTCAGAGAGTGCTTCACGCACGTCATCTAATTTGAATGGTTTTACAATTGCTGTTACGAGTTTCATGTTGTTTTCCTTCGGCTTTTTTCACCAGTAAGGTTTTATGTTCAAATTTCATGCCAAACTTCATAATGGTTGGGGATATTAATCAGCTAGCATGAACTTATTTATAACCTATTTTATACGCCTACATGGTCTTATGTTCTAAAAATATTGGGTATTTTGATGGATTTTTTTTATGTTGTTATTGGTTTAACCTATGAAATGTAGTTAACACTAGGGTCAAACCAAAACGAATGTTAAACTTCAATGTTGACGACTTATTATTCGGACGAACTATGATTGAAACTTTATTGCAGGCAATCTTAGAACAGGTTGACCAACCCAAAAAAGATTTAGAAAAAAATGTGAGAGCGTTGTTAAACGAAGCGATTAGTAAAATGGATTTGGTTTCTAAAGAAGAAATCGAGCGTCAGAAAACTGCACTAAACAATGCCAATTTGCGTTTAACAGAACTTCAAACGCAATTAAAATCATTAGAAAGCTTAATTTCCGATCAAAAATAAGCAACATTGCACCAATACAGTGCTTAAACACAAAGTTAGTGATTAAAAATAAAGCAATTCTAAAAATAATATAATAATGGTTCAGTTTTATGTCATTTGCCAAAATTTATACCCGAGGTCTTCTTGGTTTACATGCACCACTGATTGAAGTCGAGGTTCATGTCAGCCAAGGATTACCTTCACTCACCATTGTAGGTCTTCCAGAAGCTGCTGTTCGAGAAAGCAAAGATCGTGTCCGTTCTGCAATCATTAATAGCGGTTTTCAATTTCCAACCAAACGGCTGACGATCAATCTAGCCCCAGCTGATTTACCCAAAGATAGTTCAAGGCTTGATTTACCTATTGCTTTGGGGATTTTAATCGCTTCAGGGCAACTACATGATCAAAATATTGACCGTTTTGAATTTATAGGAGAATTGGCACTCGATGGTCTGTTAAGACCTGTAACTGGAACTTTGACTATCGCAATGGCATGTCAAACCGCAGGTCATGAGTTAATGATTCCTGTGAGTAATTTGGATGATGCAGCCCTTCTTCCCAATTTTGAGGTGTATACAGCCAAGTCATTAAAAGATGTTTGCCAACACTTTGATCAATCGAGTCCAATTCAACCCATATTAGCGAATAAAACGATCCAACCTCAAATAAATCGATTTGATCTCGCTGATGTCAAAGGTCAATTACGTCCAAGACGCGCCTTAGAAATTGCAGCAGCTGGTGGACATTCTATTTTATTTAAAGGCCCGCCAGGCACTGGTAAAACACTGCTTGCCTCAAGATTGTCTGGCATCTTGCCCCCATTAACCAATCAAGAACACTTAGAGGTCGCAAGTATTTACTCCATTGCAAATACACCTTATCAATTTGGTCATCGCCCCTTTAGAGCGCCACATCATACGGCATCCGCTGTGGCCTTGGTTGGTGGTGGATCACACCCTCGACCAGGTGAGATCACCTTAGCCCATTTAGGTGTACTTTTTCTCGATGAATTACCTGAGTTTGACCGAAAAGTCTTAGAAGTATTGAGGCAGCCTCTTGAGTCGAAAGAAATCGTCATTTCCAGAGCATCAAGACAAATTACTTTCCCGGCTAATTTTCAATTTGTCGCTGCAATGAATCCATGTCCATGTGGATATGCCTTCAATCAAGACAGTCGTTGTCAATGTTCACCTGAATCAATTAAGCGCTATCAAAATCGAATTTCTGGCCCTTTACTAGATCGGATTGACTTACATATTGATGTGCCACCTTTACCTCCCCAAGACATGCAAAGCACTACACCGATGGAGAATTCTGAAACAGTCAGAAAACGGGTGATTCAGGCCTATGAGTTGCAAATTCAACGACAAGGTGTGACAAATCAAAATCTAAGTTCTCAACAGCTTGATCAAGTGGCTCAACTAGATGATTCTGCAAAAAAGATTATCGCTATGGCTCAGCAACGTTTGAATTTATCAGCACGTTCTTACCACCGAATCTTACGTGTCGCTCGTACAATTGCTGACTTAGCGAGTTCTGAACATATACAAACAGCTCACTTAACCGAAGCACTCTCTTATCGTAAACAGGAATAAAAAAAGCGACTCAGTTGAGTCGCTTTTTTTATTTGAGTTGAGTTTAGAAGCTATAACCCAATGCTAATACCATTTTATTCTTTAAATTGTTTCCATAACGATCATCACCACCAATAATATAATTCATGCTTGCTGTGGCACCTGTTTCCCCTAAAGCTTTACTTAGACCAATATCAAAGTGACGGAAATTAAAACTTTCTGACTCTGGTGTTTCTGCAACATACTTACCGTCTTTTTCATAAACATATAAACCCAAAGCTGTGTCCAAGCTAAAATCGTTTGGTAGAGGATAACTATATGTAGCTTTTAAATATGTGTCTCCAGCGTTCCCCCAACCTGTATCTTCCAACAAAGTTTGAGCAGTTACTCCAACATCTTTGTAATTCAGACCAAGTAATAATTCAAAGCCATCATAAACTGACGTTTCAACGTCATAATAATAGTAATAAGTTGTACCTACAGTAAAACCAGTGTTTTCATTGATTGAACCGTTGTAACCCACATAAAAATTATTTTCCATTGGATTGGTAGTACCGTAAGCATCTGTACCTAACGTAGATGTCCACCACCCTGCGTACAATCCAGAACTATGGCTATAGTCTAATCCACCTTGTAATGTAGCTTCAGTATTTTCAGGAGCTGCCGTATTACCACGCAATATATAACTTGATAAAACACTGATATTACCCGATACAGAATGCGGTGAAGTTGGTGCCTCAGCAAAAGAAAATGTTGATGCAGATGCTACAACTGCTAGACCCAATGCTTGAATTGCTAATTTCATATTTATGTTCCCCCCACATCATGATTAGATGCTTTTTCGGTTTATTTGTTGAACTCATATGTGAATTAGCAATAGCTATGCCAAAGTTAAAGGTGTCTAGATACAAAGGAATTAAAACAACGAGATAAAATAATTTAAAGTAATGATTTTATTAATATATTTATTTAAATTTCTTATTTTCAAAAATATTCAAAGAAATTTTTTTTGACGATCCACTTGAGTTAAAGGCATATCTTTTTAGATTACACATTCATTTACAAGATGCATCATTTTAAGGCTATTTTTTAAACAAATTTAAAATTGGAGTATCAATTTAGTGCGGCATGAAAAGCCAATGATGTCTGAACCACATTAAAATTAAATGAAAATGAACTGAATAAATATCATTCTTATTTAAAATCCTTTATTCATCCTTATTTACTTCTGATGTTACAAAAAAAAACGTGCCATATTGACTAAATTAAAAAAAAAAAAGAATATCAGGTTAAAAATAAATATATGTTATTAATAGTTAAATTTAATTTTATAATAATTTTAATCTTTAATAATTCACAACTTAGTTTAATTTATATACTTTTTGCTTATGACTTTAGGTGCGAAATTGTGAATAATAGAGCCAATTTTGTTATACATTACGTATACAAATACTAAACATTAACCATAATCATTTTGTATGAGGCTCTCTCCCAATGCAAAAATTCCAAAAACTAAGCTTAGCAGTTCTTATTCAAACTGCTTTAATTTCTACTGCATTTGCGAGTGAGCAAAGTGAGTCAAAGGGATTCGTAGAAGATGCTGAAGGATCAGTATTATTCCGTACAGGTTTCTTGCATCGTGATAAAAAGAACGGTGTCGAAGATACCAGCTCAGCAGCTCAAACAGCCATGGTTAAAATTGAGTCTGGTTTCACGAAAGGTATCGTTGGTTTCAGTGTTGGTGTTATTGGTGATGGGTCTTTCAAATTAGGTGATAATGCCCATACCGGTAATGACATGATTCCAGTCGATAATAATGGTCATGCTTATGATCATTGGGCAAGAGGTGGTGCTTTCATCAAAGCTCGTATGTCGAACACCACAGCTACTTATGGGACTCAGATTTTAGATTTACCTGTTCTTGCAAGTAATACAGCTCGTTTGGTACCTGAATATTACACTGGCTTGTTAATCCAAAGTAATGAAATCGATAATTTGACTTTGGTTGCTGGTAAATTTACTGAAAACCAACGTTCTAGTCAAATCAATACCGATGGAAATGAATTAGATCGCGCGGTTGTTTGGGGCGCTAAATATAACTTTGGTGATGCTCTCAATGCGTCTTATTATGGTACAGACATTAAAGATCGTTTAGAACGTCACTATGTGAATGCCAACTATAGTTATGCCGTGGCTAAAGGTAAGTTGACTCACGATTTCAGTGCATATCGTACTGAATGGGATGCTGCACCAAATAATACGGCATATACTTATTCTCATACTTCAAATGATTTCAATAACTTAAGCAATAATATTTGGGCAATTTCAACAACTTACAATACTGGTCCACACAATGTAATGCTTGCTTACCAACAAAATACAGGTAATACAGGTTATGACTATGGTTTGGGCAAAGGTGTTGGTGATGGCCATCAAACGATTTATATGCCTAACTCGTATTTATCTGATTTTATTGGTAATGATGAAAAATCCCTACAGCTACAATATACCTATGATTTTGGTGCATTAAATGTTCCTGGCCTGTCATGGACTTCGGCATTTGTTTATGGATGGGATATTGATGTATCTGCAGGGGGTACTGACCGCTCAGTATTGCTAACCAATGATGCACAGGAACGTGAATTCTTTAATCAAGTGAAATATACAGTCCAATCTGGTTTTGCTAAAGATGCAAGCTTACGTGTTCGTCACTCTTACTACCGTGCAAGTGATGAATATCAAAGCGCTTATATCGGCGACACCAACGAATGGCGTATTTGGTTAGACATTCCCGTGAAATTATTCTAATTTTCAACTAAAAAGATCAATAAAAAAACCTGCACTTTGTGCAGGTTTTTTATAAAAGCTACAAGATCAAAGTTTGTAGCTTTATTTATACATCAGGCAAATTATTTGTTTGCTTCTGCATAAGCAGCAATTGAGCTTAACACTTCTTGTTTAGCAACATCTGCACCTTCCCAACCACTTAACTTGACCCACTTACCTGGCTCTAAGTCTTTGTAGTGTTGGAAGAAATGTTCAATTTGGCTAATCAATAAAGGAGGAAGGTCAGTATATTCCTGAACATCTTTATAGATTGGCGTTAATTTATCGTGTGGTACAGCGACAAGTTTCGCATCAACACCACCATCATCTTCCATATTTAATTTACCCACTGGACGACAACGGATAACCGAACCTGGTTCTACAGGATGTGGTGTAACAACTAATACGTCTAATGGATCGCCATCAAGAGATAATGTATTTGGTACATAACCGTAGTTTGCTGGGTAGAACATTGCAGTACCCATGAAACGATCTACGAAAAGTGCATCTGAATCTTTATCAATTTCATATTTAATTGGTGCTGCATTTGCAGGGATTTCGATAATTACATAGATATCGTTTGGTGCATCTTTACCTGCAGGGATATTACTGTAGCTCATAGCAAACTCTTTACTGTCAGTGTTCATTAAAATGGGGTTGATTATAACGCTTTATTCAGCAATCATCATTCGATTATACAAGCTGAAGATGTATTTTAGGTATGGTGTTAGTCTGTTTTTCTTAGAGCAATCGAATAATTAATAAAAGCAATAAGATCGGACAAAGCATTGATAAGAACCAAACAATTGATCTAAGGGTCGCCCAATTACATAAATAACAAATCCCATAGATGATTCGTAAGACGATATACGCCGAACCTAATAGAATCACCAATTGTTGTTGAACAACCATATACTCAGCCATCAAAACTGCCGCAATAAATAATGGCAAACTTTCAAAGCTATTTTGCTGAGCTGCATTTGCTCGAGCCGCTAAGCCTGTGGTTTTAGACATGAATTCACGCGGATTTTGATTATCCTGCCCTTTAAAACCACCTGCAATTTTAGCAATGACTGTAAATAAATAAGGGAGTAAACAAGCAATTAAAATAAGGTAAATAACACCTTCAATACCGTGCATGGATTTCAGTCCAATGATTTAAGCTGGTTTTATCTTAGCATGATGTTTGTGCGATAATTTTAGTTAAATTATTTTGTTTATTAAAATTCTGAGTAATGGCATGACCAATTCTGACCAAAAAAAGTTATTTGATGTTCTCGAGTTACAAAAGCAACATCAAAAACGTGTCGATCGTGTGCTTTATATCGTTCTTCCGATTATGGCTTTCTTGATCAGCGTAATTTGTGCCAATATGAATTGGCAATCGACTCTCGGCACATTGCTGGTTCTCATCATCGCCTTTATCGCGGTGGGGATTAAACGAGCGAATAAATGGATCTGGCTGAGCATTATTTCAGTATATAGCTTAGTTGATATTTACTTCAGTTATTCAGGACAGTTACCGAGTTCTGCTGTAGGACGTCATTTAGGTACAATGCTGACATTCACATTTATTATTGCAACAGCGCGACCTTATATCGACCGTTGGCTAATGAAAGAATAAATTAAAAAAAGCGCCTTACGGCGCTTTTCTGAATTTGAATTATTTGCGTAAATCTTTACGAAGGATTTTACCGACATTCGATTTTGGCAATTCATCCATGAATTCAACATAACGAGGACGCTTATATCCTGTTAAGTTTTCTTTCGCAAAAGCTAATACTTCTTCTGTTGTTAATGATGGATCTTTCTTCACAACAAACAGCTTAGGCACTTCACCTGATTTTTCATCAGCTACACCAATCGCTGCAACCTCGAGTACTTTAGGATGTGTTGCAATCACTTCCTCGATTTCAGATGGGTATACGTTAAAGCCTGATACCAAGATCATATCTTTCTTACGATCAACAATCTTGAAGTAACCACGAGCATCCATGATACCGATATCACCAGTACGGAAGAAACCATCTGCGGTCATCACCTTAGCTGTTTCATCTGGACGGTTCCAATAGCCTTTCATGACTTGAGGACCACGGATTGAAATTTCACCTTGCTCACCTTGTGGAACTTCATTGCCATCGTCATCCAAGACAGCGACATCCGTTAAAGGTAATGGGATACCAATCGTACCGCTAAACTCTTCAGATGCCGGTGGGTTTGCCGTTGCAATAGGTGAAGTTTCAGAAAGACCATAGCCTTCAATAATATTTGTACCTGTGATTTTTTTCCAAGCTGCAGCAGTTGACGGCAATACAGCCATACCACCACCCATCGCCATTTTTAATTTGCTATGGTCAAGTTGTTTGAATTCTTCATTATGAACGAGTGCGTTGAATAAAGTATTCACTGCTGGGAAGAAACCAGGCTGATATTTGCGTAGCTCTTTAATGACTGCAGGGAGATCACGAGGGTTAGGAATCAGTACGTTTGCTTGACCCTTGTACATACCATAAAGTGCACAAACCATGAATGCAAAGATATGATATAGCGGTAATGCACAGAAAATGCGATCGTCGCTCGCACCATCTTGAGCACCAAATTTAGATTGGAAAATACCATCTGCTTGCATTAAGTTTGCAACAAGGTTGCGATGTGTTAATTCCGCACCTTTTGATACGCCTGTTGTACCACCTGTATATTGCAATACAGCAGTGTCGCTCAACGTTGTTGCTGGACGCTTATAATGTGCAGTACTGCCTTTAGACATCGCAGTCGTGAATTTCACATGTCCTGGGATACTCCAAGCTGGAATTTGCTTACGCACTTTACGTAAAACAAAATTCACGAGTGTACCTTTTAAGGTACCTAACATATCACCTACTGTCGCCACGATCACATGCTTAACTGGCGTTTTACCAAGAATTGATTGATAAACAGAAGCGAAGTTTTCAATAATCACAAGCGCTTCAGTGCCTGAGTCATTCAGTTGATGCTCAAGTTCACGAGCTGTGTAAAGTGGGTTCACGTTGACAAGAACTAAGCCCGCACGGAATACACCAAGTGCCACTACTGGATATTGCAGTACGTTTGGCATCATGACCGCTACGCGAGAACCTTTTGCTAAACCAAGGCTTTGAAGATAGGCTGCAAATTGACGGCTCGCCGTATCAAGTTCATTGAACGTTAATGTTTTATCCATAAAGATAAAAGCATCACGCGAACCAAATTTCTGGAAGTTTCTCTCAAAAATATCAACAAGAGAGGTATTTTCTGGTGGTAACTCTACTGTTTGTGGAATTCCAGTTTTTTGGTATTCAGCGAACCAAATCTTTTCCATAATGCCATATTCTCCAATTAGTAATACTTGGTTTTAAACTCTTCTTTTCGATAATGTATTGAGCATCTTATTTAATTTATTGCTCAATAAAGCATCCATAGCCATAAATACATTTCATATATAACGTATTTTGTCGACTAGATGCTAGCTTTATCTTTGAATGAAGAGTTTATTTGCTTTTTGATAACCTCGTGGTAATACCTGCCCTTTTGAAGCACGTTTACCGATGTATTTCAGCAGATCATCACCTTTTAATTTCAATTGTTGTTGTCCAGCAACGACCTGAAGCACATCATCCAAGTTAAGTGTTGTCATAGACACAATGCGTTCCTTTGCATCCAACTGCATCAATTTATTACCTTTTCCTTTATTGAGCATTGGTAACTCTGTCAGCTCTGTCAGTAATAATCGTCCAGAACTGCTGAGTACAGCGATATGTGTACCATCAATTTGTTGCAATGGCATTGCGCTTGCATCATCTGCAAGCGTTAAAAACGCTTTACCCGCTTTAGCATTGGTGTCCAATTGTTTCGCTTGTGTTTTAAAACCATATCCTTTGGAGCTGATCGCTAATATTTCCACCTCATCTTCAGCAATCAGAATTTGTTGGAAATTTACTCCATTTGCTGGCGATAATTTCGAGCTTAATGGTTCACCTAAGCCGCGCGCTGAAGGTAATCCTGTAATTGGTAATGCGTAACTTCGACCAGATTGATCTAATACATACACTTTTTGATTAGATTTACCTTGTGCATGACTTAAATATTGATCTCCTGCACGGAAATTGACTTTATCTAGATCGATCTCATGTCCTTTCGCACAACGAATCCAACCCGCTTCCGATAAAATGACAGTGACAGGATCAGCTGGCATCAAATCTTGTTCACTAATCGCGGTCGCTTCTTCACGCTGAACAATTGGAGATCGGCGATCATCACCAAACTTTTTCGCATCTTCTTTTAATTCTGAAATGATCAGATTTTTTAAAGATTCAGGATTCGCCAATTGCTCTCGAATCACGGCTGCTCGAGCTTCAAGCTCTTCTTGTTCACGGCGAATTTCCATTTCTTCGAGACGCGCCAAATGACGTAATTTAAGCTCTAGAATGGCTTCGGCTTGAATTTCATCAATACCGAAATGTGACATTAAGACTTCTTTCGGATGATCTTCCTCACGAATAATGCGAATTACCGTATCAATATCTAAATACGCAATTAAAAGTCCCGCCAGAATATGTAGACGTTTTTCAATTTTATTCAAATGGTATTGCAAGCGTCTCGTCACAGTCGTTTTACGAATTTCAATCCATTCCAACAAAATACGACGGATAGATTTTACTTGTGGACGACCATCAGCACCAATCATATTCATATTGACGCGGTAGCTCGACTCGAGATCGGTCGTAGCAAATAAATGGCTCATGACCGCATCTGCATCGATACGATTTGAACGCAAGACAATTACCAAACGTGTTGGACATTGATGATCTGATTCATCTCGTACATCACTTACCAACGGTAATTTTTTTGCCTGCATTTGATCAGCAATTTGGCTGATAATTTTAGAGCCAGAAACCTGATATGGTAATTCACTGATGACAATTTCATTTTTTTCAACCGAATATACCGCACGCATGCGATAACTGCCGCGCCCAGTGCTTTGTAATTTCAGTAATTCATCAGCAGGTGTAATAATTTCTGCTTGAGTCGGTAAGTCTGGACCAGGAATATATTCAGCAACTTTTTCATCAGACAAATTCGGGTTACGAATCAGTGCAATTGTACCCTTAACAACTTCCCGTAAATTGTGTGGAGGAATATCTGTTGCCATTCCCACCGCAATTCCCGTCGTACCATTTAAAAGAATATTCGGTACGCGTGCTGGTAAATTTACAGGCTCTTTTAATGAACCATCAAAGTTATCTTGCCAGTCGACAGTTCCTTGACCTAACTCAGAGAGCAGGACTTCACTATATTGTGATAGTTTGGCCTCGGTATATCGCATTGCAGCAAACGACTTTGGATCATCTGGTGATCCCCAGTTGCCCTGCCCTTCAATAAATGGATAACGATAACTAAATGGCTGTGCCATTAAGACCATTGCTTCATAACAAGCAGAATCACCATGCGGATGATATTTACCTAAAACATCACCAACTGTACGTGCTGATTTTTTGGGTTTACCACTATGCTTTAGACCAAGCTCGCTCATCGCATATACGATACGGCGTTGTACAGGTTTTAATCCGTCACTAATATGAGGCAATGCACGATCCATAATCACGTACATCGCGTAGTTTAGGTAAGCTTGTTCTGTAAATTCTGCTACAGAACGATTCTCTGTCGCTTGGTGCGCAAGGCTTGTCATTGAATCGTGAAATCCTAATGAATGAATAGTTTAAGGGTGTATGCTAGTCTCCCAAACTGCGAAGAACAAGCAAGGTTGGACACTTTGTAAAGATAAAATAACAAAAAAAAGGCCAGTTGGTTTTATTTCATTTTAAATTGGACTTTTTTCTTGTATCCAATTAATTTTATTGAATATACAATAATCAAAACACAACTTTATAACAAATGCTTTTACATACGCTCATCGTATGAACGGAACAAACATGCATAATTACATTCCTTATGATCTTCGCTCAAAATTATTTCAAATTGACCCTAATCTAGATGTTCATTGGCAAACGCGTTTAAAAAATATTTTTAATAGTGTTCCCGCACCAATACAAGGTCTGATCCAGGAACAATTCCTTACTGCGAAGAATATTTACTGGGATCAACATCGACAATCATTCACTTTTAAGGGCATTGTTGGTCTTCAGGATTTAAGCAGTCATTTAATCTCACCGAAAATGCGAACTTTGGCTGAAAAGATCGCAGCCACTTTAGAAACGCTTAAATCATATCAAGACGTAATTAAAATCGCCGATTACTTAGAAACTGTACAAAATCAAATTGATCGTATTGAAACAGAAGAAGATCAAAGTTTTCTTAGAGACAAACAACTCCTACGAAAAACTTTTTTATATGATGCTGCAAATATCATCAAAACACTCGACTTAAATGTTCCTGATAATTGCCGACATTTAACAGCTGAAGAAATTCGTACTTTTATTCTTGAAGTTCATATTAAACATCAAATTTTAGGCTATTGGTTTAAAACCATCCTCCCGAGACAACTGAAGCAAATTAGCCATCCATTATTCCAAGACTTTATTATTCAAGAACAAAAAATTCGTGATTTTGATGTCATTGAAAGCAGTCAGTATTTATATCTGGTCGCGACCATTCATGACTTTAGACAGAACCCATATTCTATCCGCCGCTTTTTAATGGAAGAAAAGCTAGGTCTTGAAGATCGAGTTTACCTAAATGGCGTGGTGTTGGATAAGAAACGTTTAAATGATCCAAGTTATTTAGAACAATTTAAATGGCAAGTCAGTCGAATTATTACGATTCAACGACAGATCACGACTCCTATTTTGGATCTGATGGAAAAATTTCATAACGTCAATTTTGATCTGTTATTACCGTTACTCAAAAAACCGCTCGATGCCTCTGGATTTTCAGTCGAACAAGTCATTAACGAGCGCCTTTTAGATTTCGAAAAAGCTTTAACTCTTGAGATCTTGCAACCTTTTCAATATGCACTGCGTCATTCAATTCGTCACCCTGATGAGTTTGATTATTGTTTTATCAGTATGCATCGTCTGTTCTCTGATATTGCGAGTTTTTATAAAGACTTTTCAAGTGAACCCATTATCGCCTTCAATACTCAAGCTCAAATTTTCGAATATAAAATTTTATCCTATTTAAAATTGATGGAAAAAAGACGACATACTATTTTTGTGAGTTTAGATGCAGAGTCTTATGCGGCAAGTCACAGCAAATCTCAAGCAGCGATTGAGCAAGTTAAAACAATTATTGCCGATGCTCTAGACCAACATAAAGTCAATCAAATTGCTTTCAATCAGAAAAAAAGAGAACTCGAAAGCCAATCAAACAAAGGATTCTTTCAAAAAATGTTTGATAAAACTGAAAAGTTAAAATCGGATCTTGAAGCGCTTAAATTGGCTGGAATTAATAATCGACGAATTGCATATTTAGATCTCGTGAAAGTGCCCAAAAAACATGATGAAACGACGGTGTACCTTGAGTTTGAAAGTTTGATTTCAATTAATCAGACTGAGCGTCACTATGCTTTTGTCAATGGCGACAATGGGGTATCAGCTTTGCCTATTTTAATTCAACTCCCTGAAGATAAAGAAAAGTTCAATCTTCAGCAAGTGTCGAACACATTACATTTTGACTTAACTAAAGCACGTCAAAAATGGGTCTAAAAAAGAGGAGCTTAGCTCCTCTTTTTTCACAGATTTACATCCCCATAGACTCAAGTGTCTTACCTTTGGTTTCCTCACCGAGCACCAAGATCACGGCTGCAACTGCCAATAATACAGCGGTAAACATCATAAATACTTGGCTAAATCCATTTGAAGCCACCATCATATGGGTAACCACTAAAGGTGCAACAATCCCACCAATACGCCCAATTGCTGCTGCCCATCCTGATCCGAAAGCACGAATATTTGCAGGATATTGTTCAGGCGTGTAGGTATATAAAACGCCCCATGCACCAAGATTAAAGAATGACATCAAGCATCCCCAGAACATGATCATCGCTACGGTATCAGCTTGCCCAAAGAAATATGCTGATATTGCACACATTGCAATAAAGCCTGAAAGCGTCGCTTTACGCCCTAACTTTTCGACGAGCCATGCCGCGACAATATAACCTGGCAATTGTGCTAAAATCATCCCGAGAACATATTCAAAAGACTGCACAACGGTATATCCCTCTTTGACTAAAAGACTTGGTAACCACGTGAAAATACCGTAATACGAATAAACAATCCCAAACCAAATTAACCACAGCATTAAACTGCGCTTAGCGAAACCGCTTGACCATAACTGACCAAAACTGACATTTGAATGTGTTGAAACTGGTTTCACTTCAATTTTTTCGATGACTTCGACACCACACTGTCGCTCGATTTTTTGCACAATCGCGTGCGCTTCATTAATACGACCTCGATTGATCAAGTAAGGAACAGATTCCGGAACTTTTTTTAGAATGACGAAGACATAAAGTGCAGGCAAACCACCCAATAAAAATGCAACATGCCAGTCAAATTTAGGGATGACAAAATAAGAAACCAGTGCAGCACATAACCAGCCTAGCCCCCAGAAGCTTTCAAGTAACACAATAAAGCGACCACGAACATGGGCTGGAATGTATTCACTCACTAAAGTCACGGCAACTGGTAACTGTCCGCCTAAGCCTAAACCTACAATAAATCTAAAGATTAATAACCATGTTAAATTTGGTGCGAAAGCACAAAGAGCTGTTGCTATACTATAGATGACCAATGTCGTAGCAAATACTGCTTTACGTCCGATTCGATCCGCCAGTCCACCAGAGAATACTGCACCTATCGCCATTCCCACAAAGCCGATGGATACAACCCAACCTTTTTCAGCAGGCGTCATTTGCCAGTCTTCAGCCATCTTCGCCAAGATAAAGGAAATTAGTCCAGTATCCATTGCATCAAACATCCAGCCTAATCCAATCACCCACAACAAGGTGTAGTGAAATTTACCAATAGGTAAACGCTGTATTCGTGAGATTAAATCCATAGCATGCTCTCTGTGAGGAGTGATTTAAATACAACCAATGACAATCGCTGTTTTCTCAACACTGCTTTTTTTTATTTTCTAAAGAACCATATAAAAATGACCGATCACATTATCGGCCATTTTGAAAGATGAGTGTAAAAAGTTTAATTTACATCTTTTGATGACGCCGACTGTTCATCATCATCTTTATAAATAAATTTTGGCATTTCAAGGCCAAAGTAAATTGCGATACAACGCAATGTGAAACCAAAAACAAGAGTAGAAATAATGGTGATATCTTGTGAAAAACCGACTTCGATACAGCCCCAATAGAAAATGACCGCAACAAAAGAAATACTGGCATAAAGTTCGCGACGGAAGACTAAAGGCACATCGTTACATAAGATATCTCGTAAAATACCCCCTGAAACGCCTGTCAATACACCTGCCACTGCACAAACCACGAAACCCTGTTCCATTTGAATCGCAATTTGACAACCAATAATGGTAAAACCTATCAGACCTAAGGCATCTAGAAGTAAGAATACCGAACGTAGATGTCGCATCCATTTTGCGATAAAAATCGTAAATAATGCTGCACAACATGTAAGTACTAGATATTCAGGATGTTTCACCCAAGTTAAAGGATAGTGCCCTAGCAAAACATCACGAACTGATCCTCCGCCCAAAGCAGTCACACAGGCAATAATAATGACACCAAACCAATCCATACTTCGTCGACCTGCAGACAAGGCGCCTGTCATCGCTTCCGCAGTAATCGCAATAATATAAATAACGGTGAGTAACATTGCCCTACTTCCAAATGAGGGTTTTTAATGCGCAATATTCTAAGTTAATTAAAAATTAATTCTAGAGAAATCGCGCACAACATTGCTTAAATTTTTTTCCTGATCCACAAATACAAGGCTGCTTCATCGTCACAGTTTGATCTGTCGTTGGGTCTAAAAAATACCACTGTCTATTGATGAATACGAAATTTGAGGTTTCATGATGGACATGTACCTGATCGACATGTTGGTAATGTGCTTTGAATTCAACTTGAGCATGGGTTTTATCCAGACGAGGTAAATGCTGAATAACCTCTAATTTTAACCACTGATTGCTCATCGCCCAATCCCGAATGGCAGCAATGTCTAAATGACTTTGCTGACCTGATGCTGTGGTACTCACAATATAGTCGATTTCATGTTTAGCGAATGCACTATAGCGAGAACGCATGAGCTGTTCAGCACTTTCTGCATCACGCTGACCACGATGTAAAGGTTCACAACAGTGTGTATAAATTCCACGCCCGCAAGGACAATTGAGTTCGGACATCAATATTCCAAAAAAAATAGCACCTAATCAGATGCTATTTTAACTGAGTTTAAATCATTCTGATGGGTCTTGTTTTACGATGGGTACAATATGTACTTTTTCGATTTTATGACCATCCATTGTAACCACCTCAAATAGATATCCTTCTGCTTCAAAGGTTTCTCCATTTTCAGGTAAATGTCCTAAATGGAATAAGATATAACCAGACAGCGTAGAATACTGTTCTGACTCATCAACTAAATCACGATCAAGCAATAATGAAATATGACGAATATCAGTTGAACCCTCGAGCATGAGTGAACCATCCTCTAAGCTTTCAACTGCAGTTTCTATTTCATTTTCGTTCGGGAACTCACCGGCAATCGCTTCTAAAATATCAATCGGCGTTGCAATACCCTCAATGGAACCATATTCATTGAGCACAATCGCCATTTGTAAGGGTGCCTGACGCAATTGATCCATCACCATTAAGACTTGAGCGCTTTCATGGACAATGACAGGCTCTCGAATGTGTTTTTCGAAATTAAAATCGCCTGATTCAATATAGTCATTCAAAACGTTATGCGTGAGCACCACCCCAGCAATATTGTCTAGCTCGCCATGTGCAACGATCAAACGTGAAT
Source organism: Acinetobacter sp. ANC_7634 (assembly GCF_056779875.1). Taxonomy (NCBI): domain Bacteria; kingdom Pseudomonadati; phylum Pseudomonadota; class Gammaproteobacteria; order Moraxellales; family Moraxellaceae; genus Acinetobacter; species Acinetobacter sp. ANC_7634. The sequence continues at coordinate 149,844 of NZ_JBWYIT010000005.1, forward strand.
GTTTCATAGAAAGCACTTGATGTTTAATACTTTCAGGATCGTCATCTAAATCGATCCATTCGAGTTCTGGACGTGGGGTCATTAATGATTTGACTGGTCGCTCAGATAAACCTAATACTCCTTGCAACATCACGCTTTGGTATACAGCATTCTCATCCGAGAACATTTCCTCTACCAACGCTTGGGTAGCCAAAACATCATCCGTATTTGCCGATTGAGCATCTGCCGTTTTTGACTTACCACCCAGCATACGAATGACGGCAGATGCTGTTTTGAAACGTAAATCAGTCGTTGTTACCGTTTTTTCTTGGTTACGGCGCATCAATTGATTTAAAAACTCAATCAGGACAGAGAAACCAATTGCAGCGTATAGATAACCCTTCGGAATGTGGAAGCCTAGGCCTTCGACAACCAATGAGAAACCGATCATCATCAAGAAACATAGACACAGAATCACCACAGTTGGATGCTTATTCACAAAGTCCATGAGGGCTTTAGAGGCCCATAGCATGATTCCTATCGCAATAATTACGGCGATCATCATGACCGAAAGATCTTTGACCATACCGACTGCTGTAATCACACTGTCGAGTGAGAACACTGCATCCAATACCACGATCTGTACAATGACCATCCAAAATGCAGCATGAACAGGATTTTCTTCTTTAACATGAACTTTACTTTCTAGACGTTCATGTAGTTCTAAAGTTCCCTTCATTAACAAGAAAATACCGCCAAAAATCAAAATAAGATCTCGGGCTGAAAACGGATGATCAAAGATATGGAATAATGGATTCGTTAATGTGATAATCCAAGCGATTGACGCCAAAAGGATTAGGCGCATGCCAAGCGCGAGCGTTAAGCCTAAAATTCTGGCTTTATTGCGTTGCTCAGGCGGCAGTTTTTCCGCCAAAATCGCGATAAAGACGAGATTATCAATCCCGAGAACAATTTCTAAAATAATTAAAGTTAAGAGTCCCACCCATGCGGAAGGATCAGACATCCATTCAAAAATCATGAGTTACACTCCCACGTTTCAGGAAGATGGGATTCATTTAAACCAAAGTGATGAGGCAAAGTTATAAATGCAGTATTTAAATTTAGAAAATAAATAATATTTTGTTCTATTGAGCGATGTCGATCACTACTCATATTGATGTATTGGTTGCCGAACAGATTTTCAGTATAGAAAAGATTTTATTGCAATTCACTATTTTTTCGGTGAATCAAGATTGGCTTTATCAATCATTTTGGAATGAAACTACAAAATATTTCAAAAAAATCTTATTTATCTATACAGTTGTCACCTTTCTTGCTTAGATTAAACTACATGATGAAGTTAATTTAAAAAAGGTGAGTAAATAAATATGAATACAAGCATTCTTAATAACACCTTAGAGACCGATACATCAGTTAAATCAAAAGCAACTCAATGCCTTATTGCACTTTATTGTGGTTCTCGTTTTGGCAATAATCCTATTTACCAACAAAAAGCCATTGCTTTGGCTGAAAAAATTGCAAGGCAAGGATTTGGCATCGTATATGGTGGTGCAAGTATCGGATTAATGGGACAAGTCGCAGATACAGTCATTGAAAACAATGGTGAAGTTGTTGGTGTTATTCCTGAATTTATGCTTGATTACGAGGTTGCCCATAATCAGTTAACAGAACTTCACGTGGTAAGAACAATGCATGAACGCAAAGCCATGATGGCTGAACGTGCTAGTGCTTTTGTTGCGCTCCCGGGAGGTTTAGGTACATTTGAAGAAATCTTAGAAATCGCAACTTGGGGACAGTTAAATCAACACCAAAAACCAATGATTATTTATAACGTCAATGGATTCTATAATGCCTTGATTGCACAACTCGATCATGCAGTAAAAGAAGGTTTTCTACCTGCTCAACATCGGGCAAAAATCATCGTATGCGAGCATTCACATCAAATCATCAATGCCATCGCAAACATGAAATGCCCTGAACAATTCGTGGTCTAAATTCGACAAGACTTTAAAGCATTACGCATGACGAGTAAAAAATAAAAGAGCCATATGGCTCTTTTATCATACATCTACACGATCAGGCTCTATTTCAACGTGATTTGATACGTTGCTGTAGTACCACTGACTTCATTCCCTACAATCAGTAAAGGCGTACCCGTTGGAGATTCTTTTGCGGAAACAAAGGTTAATCCTTCAGGACCTAAGTCTCCTGCCTGACCTTCCTCGATATCGGCAGTGGTTGCATCAAGTTTTCGCGAATGAATATATTGTACAAATTGGGGTTGGGCAGGATTGGAGATGTCATATACCATCACGCCTCCAACTCGTTCTAAACCAATAAATGCATAAGTTTTCTGGCCGATTTGACCTATCACCACGCCTTCTGGCTCTGGTCCCTTATTGTCACTACGATTATCGAACCCTGCTTCTTCATGGTTTGCATTAAAGATCTCAGGATGGTGCTGAGCAATATATTGTTCAAAATCATCACCCGAATCCCAAACCAGCTCTAATCCTGTTTGAGCATCATTTTCTGTCCAAATACTGACAGATCGTGCCCCGAAGCTATATAAATGATCATAAACCAAATTGCCTCGAGCATTGAGTTTAGGTGTGCCATCAGTATTCTTTTGATAACCTTCAGTCCAAGTGATATTCAAACGACCAAGCATCTTGTCTTCACGGCATCCTTTAGCATCTCCATCGATCGCTCCACAATATGCAAAATGCAGAGGATTCAATTCAGCACCTTTCGCCAGTGCTCGTAACTGTGGTGGCAGATCTTCCCCTTGTCGTCTATCGAAACCATCTTTATGGACTAGATGCTTCACACGCCATTCTTCAACAAAACCCTTTTTAATATTACCTTGAGCACTCGGATTATCCTTTAATTTTTCTCCCCAATATTCAGGATCATCTTCACCCCAAGCACGAGCATCCCCTTCATTGGCAGTGACAATATACGTTTTACCATTGACTTCGTAACTTGAGATCGCATCTGGCATATATAAGCCACGAACATGCTGCCAAGTTTGAATATTGATCTTCGCAAGACCATTTTCACCATCGGCATCACTGACATCTAAACCATGACCTTGTAAGCCATGATCTTTAAAACCGAGCGGATAAACAGCCATGACTTTGGCATTTAAAACATCCACCTTAGCTAAGGCATTATTTTCCTGTAATGCGACCCATGCAATTTTGCCATCTGTGCTGAGTGTGATGTATTCAGGTTCAAAATTTTGCGCTACTGTTGCATTTGGACCATAAATTCGCACACCTTGATCACGTAATAGTTGAGCTTGACTATTAAAGGCTTTGAAGTCAGCTGTTTTTGCAACTGGTTTGTTCAAATTTGAGAGATCAATGATTGAAATCGAACCTTCGGGATCAATCGCATAATCATGAGATGGCTCTCCTTCATTCGCCACCAATAAGGTTTTACCATCTGTACTAAAGGTCAGCATATCGGGTAGAGAACCCACTGGAACTTGGGCAATAAAGCTCGAATCATTGGCATTAAAAAGTGCCACGATTCCTGGATCTGTTTTATCTTTGGCTTGTACAGCCAAGGCAACAATTCCATTTTTTACAGCAACACTATTTACTTCTGAGTCTGTTAAATAAGATTTAGCATCTAAAGAGCCAATCCATTTAGGTTGCTGAGGTTGGCGATAATCAAAAATATCAACCACGCCTTCTTTTGCGTTTACAACAAACAATCTTTGGCTTTGTGCATCATAGGCAGGTATCTCTGCTGCGCTGACCGCAAAACCACGACTTTCTGTACGACTGAGATAGTTGAGTTCAATCGATTCAGGCGTAATATTTGGTACTGATGTGATATTGTTAGTGTCATCATTACATGCCCCTAGCCCCAATGCACACATTGCGATCACAAGTGCGTTAGACTTTAGCTTCATTTTTTTAATCTTCTTATGATGTTGTTGGCAACAACTCTATGACCATGCGATGACAATGCTGTGACCATTAGATTGCAATTTTGTTGCAAATCCTTCGTAAATAAACCACAAGTGATACTGAGAAACTGTTTTAAAATATTAACTTACTAATATGATCCTACAAGATGAGCAGCACAGCACACCAACCCTTACAGCCTGAGTTTAGATTATTGGTGTTTTTGGTTTCGATCGGCTTTTTTATGCAAGGTCTAGACACAACTATCATCAATACTGCGATTCCTGCAATCGCTCATCACCTCAATGAAGATCCTCTACACATGCATAGTGTCGTGGTGGCTTATGTATTGTCAGTCGCAGCCTGTATTCCACTCAGTGGTTGGCTGGCTGACCGATTTGGTGTCCGAAATGTTTATTTTTCTGCAATTATCATTTTCACTTTGGCATCGCTCGGATGTGCATTTTCTTCTAATTTAAATGAGCTTTTATTTTTCCGAGTGATTCAAGGGATTGGAGGTGCTTTACTGCTTCCAGTTGGGCGTCTTGCAATGTTGAAAATCATTCCTAGAACCCAATTCCTTGCAGCCATGTCTCTGATGAGTCTTGCAGGTCTGATTGGCCCCTTAATCGGTCCTACTCTTGGCGGATGGTTAGTGGAGTACGTGACTTGGGAGTGGATTTTCTTAATTAATATTCCTATTGGACTCATTGGAGTTTTTCTCACATTTAAAGCCATGCCAAATGTGACCGAGACCCATGTTGCTAAATTTGATTTTTTTGGCTTCTTGTTATTAGTCATCGCGATGGTTGGCTTAAGTTTAGGGATTGAAAATTTTGCTAGCCCCTATCTTCCACTATGGTGGAGTATTGTTCTTATTGTGTTTGGTTTATCTGCAAGTGCTTGGTACATGGTGCATGCCCATACCCACCAAAATGCTCTATTTCGTGGGAAACTATTCAAAAATCAAATTTTCGCGATTGGTATTGTAGGCAACTTTTTTGCCCGCTTAGGCGGCAATGCGATGCCTTTTCTTATCCCCTTAATGCTACAAGTTGCTTTTGGTTTTGAACCATTTATTACCGGTTTACTTATGATTCCAACGGTATTGGGTTCACTGGCATCAAAACCGATCATTCGCCAAATTATTCAACGATTTGGGTATCGTCGGGTGTTATTAGTCAATACCTGCCTTATTGGCTTATGTATTGCAAGTTTTGCCCTCACCTCAGCCGAAACACCTTTATGGCTAAGAACATTACATTTCTTCATTTTTGGTATGTTGAACTCACTGCAATTTGTTTCTATGAATACGCTAACCTTAAAGGATTTGCCTCAACAAGATGCTAGTAGTGGTAACAGTTTTCTCTCGATGATTATGATGGTATCCATGAGTATTGGTGTAGCGCTTGCAGGTACACTGGTCAATGTATTCACCGCTTATCTTGGTACTGCACAAATGCAACAAGCCTTCCAATGGACATTAATTTTAATGGGCTCAATTAATATTATTACCATGTTTATTTTTTGGAAAATTCCGAAAGAAATGGATGATGACTAATGAATATGGATTCTAGATACTGTCGCTACCATTTACGTTTATTCGCGTTATGATATTAATCATATTTCGCACCAATCTTTAAGTGCTCATGAATTCAAAAAATAAGCAGCATATCTATTCGCAGAAGATTATCTTGTGGACTTCCCTTTTAGGTGCAGCCCTGATCGCACTCATGGTCGGATTATTGAGCTTTTTCTTTTTGCCGTTTCAACCAGCAACAGCTCAAGAATATCCAATCAAAGGATTTGATGTCTCACATCATCAAAAAGAAATTCGCTGGTCACAAATTCCCAAAAAGGAATATCAATTTGTCTACCTCAAAGCGACAGAAGGTGGCGACTTTAAAGATCGAAAATTTCAGGATCATTGGCTGAAAGCACGCGAGCATGGTTTTAAAGTCGGAGCGTATCATTTCTATCGACTTTGCCGTGATGGTAAAGTTCAGGCATTAAATTTCATTGATTCTGTGCCACTTAAAGAAGATGCCCTTCCTCCAGTCATTGATTTGGAATACGACAGCAATTGCATCAATACCTATAGCAAAGAACAACTGTTATATGAAATCGATGTTATGCACGATTTGCTGCATCAACATTATGGCAAACAACCTATCTTTTATGTTTCTAAAGCCTTCTATAACATCGTACTTGCGGGTGCTTTTACGGATACCCCACTCTGGGTACGTGAATACACCACTCAACCTGAATTAAAAGACAATCCAGATTGGATCTTTTGGCAATACACCAATAAAGGCAAAATTAAGGGTATTTCTACACCAGTGGATTTGAATGTATTTAATGGCGATCAAAACGACTGGATAAAATTTCTAAAATTAAATCAAATTGAGCCATAAATCTTAAGGAGTCAGTACGTTACAACTAAAGAGATCTAACAAAAAATAGAGTGCAGCTGGGCTCAAGCAAGCGAGTTACGCTTTATAAGGATGACATGATGTCGCTTAAAAAATGGATTTTAACAGTGGTTGGTCTTTTGGCTGTCACGCTCATGGCTGCGTTTTTTTATTTATGGCAACCATCAGGAAAGCTCTCCGAATTTAATCAATGGAAGGCTAAAATAGACCAACCCGTCAGTGAACAAAAATTAAATGTTCGCTTTTTTGGCGTTTCCACATTGCTATTTGATGATGGTAATTCACAAATTCTAATTGATGGTTTTTTTAGTCGACCATCTCTCATGAACATTGCTTTACAACGCCTCTCCAGTGATCAAGCACTGCTTCACAATATGATTCAGGACCATGAGCTTAAACGCCTCAAAGCCATATTGGTGACCCACAGTCACTATGATCATGCTTTGGATATTTCAGTGCTCGGAAGTTCACTCCCAAAAACTCACATCATTGGTTCGTTGAGTACACTAAATATAGCACGAGGCGGCAAAGTGCCTGAGCATCAATTGAAACTGGCTGTGCCTTTTCAAGCACTACAATTGGGTGCATTTCGTATTACGCCTATTCCCTCACAACATACGCCACCTACAGCAGTGAACAATGATTTAGGTGAAGAGATTCTGCATCCACTGCCTCAGCCAGCACGTTTTTATGAGTTTAAAGAAGGCGGTAGCTTTGACTACTTGATTGAGCACAATAATCACAAAATTTTAGTTAAAGCCAGCACAGGTGCGCTTCCTAATCAATTTCAAAAGTTAAATGTAGATGTCTTGTTTTTAGGAATTGCTCAGCTTTCAAAACAATCACCCGAGTTTCAACAGCAGTATCTCGCTGAAACCATTGATCAGTTACAACCGAAAGAAGTCATTCCAATTCATTGGGACAATTTCTTTAAACCACTTTCACAACCTTTAGAGTTTCTACCACGAATAGCAGATCATTCTCCGAAAAGCCTACAACTCGTGATTGATCATGCACAGCATCAAGGTCGAAAGGTGACTTTACTGACGGAGCCTTACGCATACCCAATAATCAGCTCAACGATGCCTTAATTATGGGTTAAAATTAAGGCATCTCATGATTGATTGAACATTTTGCGAAAGATAATTCATATCGATATGGATGCTTTTTACGCTTCTGTGGAGCTTAGAGAGCGTCCAGAATTACAACACTTACCTGTGGTCATTGCATCTCATCACCCACGGGCCGTCGTTGCAGCAGCATCATACCCAGCTCGTGAGTATGGCTTACGTTCGGCCATGTCGATGACACAAGCCAAAAAACTTTGCCCACAAGTGATCGTCATTGAGCCAAATTTTTCTAAATACCAACATGTGTCATCCCAAATTCATGAGATATTTCAAAAATATACCAGCATCATCGAACCCTTATCGCTGGATGAAGCATATCTGGATGTCACTGAAAATTTACAGCAGATCCCAAGTGCTACTGAAGTTGCGATGCATATTCGTGATGAAATATTTCAGCTTACTGGATTGACCGCCTCAGCAGGCGTTGCACCAAATAAGTTTTTAGCCAAAATTGCATCTGATTGGAATAAACCGAATGGCATTTGTGTGATCAAACCCAATCAGGTGCAACAGTTCATCTATGATCTTCCACTCAAAAAAATCCCTGGTGTAGGAAAGGTCACACAGGAAAAATTAAAAGCTTTGCAACTCGAAAAACTCGGGGATTTACAGCAAGTCGAAGAAAACTTTCTCACTCATCATTTCGGAAAATATGGCAAACAATTATTTCTCTATGCTCAAGGGATCGATGAGCGACCTGTTCAAAGCGAACGCCAAAGACAGCAAATTTCTAAAGAAACCACGTTTGATGAAGATCTTTTTTTAAACCAATGTGATCAATTTTGGACTTCACTGCTTTCTCGTGTTTGGCAAAATCTTCAAAACAAGGAAATGATCGCTAGAGGTATCAGCGTCAAACTCAAACTTAAAAATTTTCAAGTTTTACAACACTCTAAAAGCTTTAAACAACCTTTCAATCACATAGAGGATTTGCAACTGGCACTCAAATTATTGTTAATGGAAATGAATATTCCTGATGAATATCAGTTTAGACTCATTGGTGTTGGGGTGTATCAACTTTCAGAAAAACAACAAGACACGCAACTCAATTTATTCGGATTGTAAATTTCGTCTAGTTTTCATGCAAAAGAACAAAATTAAGTCAATTTTTTTCGCCTTTTTTTCCTTTTTAGAGTAATCTAATCGCGCAATACATTTACCCATGTGTCTGCTGAGATGTTGTTAGAAGACCTATATCTAACACATTTGTCCTGTGATTGGCGTGACAATCCATCCGAATATTACAGGGCACTCTAATCTGAATGGGTACAATGTCTTTTTCCTCCAAATATTTCTGATCTCCTCCCATAAAAATAAACTTTCAGAGATACAGCAATTAAACCGAATTTATAGTTCCACTTACCCTATACTTTCTAAATCCTATACGGCATTTCATAATCTATATTTATATCTATAAGGGATGAGCTTTATGTCTGTTCAACGTTTACACGTTCAAAAACGTTTTTCTGAGGTTGCTATTTTTGGTCACTTCGTTCATCTGGCAGGTCAGTTAGCAGAAGATACGTCTCTCGACATTCGTGGACAGTCACAACAAACCTTTGACATTATTGACCGTTTATTGGCTGAAGCAGGTACAGATAAAAGCCATATCATGTCTGTGACAATTTATCTAAAAGATATTGACAAAGATTATGCAGCATTCAATGAAGTTTGGGATGCATGGGTTTCTGATATTCAAGCTCTACCGCGTACATGCGTAGAGGCTAAACTGTATCATCCCGATGTTCTTGTTGAGCTAACGGTAATTGCCGCGAAACCTTGATAAAAAAAAAAAGCATGCCTGAGCATGCTTTTTTATTTCAAAGATGATTAGCTAAATGCGCGAATATCTGCCAATCGCCCAGCACTATACTTTTCTAATTTATGCTCAATCACGGATTCATCTCCCCATTCAATTGGCATATCCTCAGTGTATTCATCCAAAAAATCACGTCTTAACTGCACATATTCTGGGACAGCATGGTAAGAGATCACTTTGTATCCCGCGGTTTCAAGTAATGCATTTTGAAACTGTAAAGTATGTCCACGTTTGAATGAAAATTTATCTTCTAAACTGACAATGGCAAGAACTTTACAATCCTTATTCATCACCACAAAATCAGCAAACATTGACTCATATTTACGGCGTGTACGCGGTAACTTTGTGGTCAGTAAGGCGTCAAAAGAGACATGTGCCAAAATATGCGCATTTGGCATGATTTCTTTAAGACGATTGAAAGTTACTTGCTGATAGGGGCTAAACACTGCTCTTTGACGGAGCATGCTATCAGAGGGTTGTTGATGCTTTAATCCTTTATAAGCAATGAACAACACCACAGCGAGTATGATCACACTCGCGATGATCATGATATCCATGACTAGTATCCTTATTTGAATTCTTATCGTTAATTTCTTTTTTAAACTACTTCAAAAAACACAACTTTTATTATTGTTTCATTATGCTGATGTTATACCGCATAGTCCAAGTGAAAAGCGCTTCAGACCAAGCTTATATTAAACATGTTCTGCACTTATTGGCTATAGTTTAAAACATGAACCACATCACACTATTACATAATTGTTGGACAATGATGAAAATTTCATTTGAAGATAATACAATATCACCTGAAATGAAAAGCTCAAAACCTCACTAAACTACTAATTTAAATGATTATTTTAAAATAAAAAAGAGACTTACCCAAATCAAGCCCAATATTTCGATAAAATGAGCATCATCGAAAATATTGTATAGAAAATGTTCAAAAAAGGACGCCGCAGCGTCCTTTTAAAAGAAATTATCATTTATGCACGAGACTTGGGTTTGGATTTACCCTTAGGTTTCCCCTCGCCAAAAGGTTTTTTGCGATCTCCAGTCTCACGTGGTGGCAAACCAGTGTGCTGTGTCAAGATTTGGCCTTTCTTCGGACGATTATTTTGTCCTTGTGATTGACCACGATTAGCGGTTTGACCCGTACGTTTTTGTGAATCACCTGCAACAGTTGAATTTTTCTTACGTGCAGATTGATATTGACCATCCGTGCCCTGAGGCTGATACGTCGGAATCAAATGTTGCTTAGAATTACCAATTAAGTCCTGACGACCCATTTCTTTCAAAGCTTCACGCAGTAAAGGCCAGTTATTTGGATCATGGTAACGTAAGAAAGCTTTATGTAAACGGCGGCGTTTTTCACCTTTTACAATGTCGACATCTTCAGTATAACGTGCCACTTTCGCAAGCGGATTTTTACCGGTGTAGTACATGGTGGTCGCAGTTGCCATTGGTGATGGATAGAAGGTTTGTACTTGGTCAGCACGGAAACCATTCTTTTTCAACCAAATTGCAAGGTTCATCATGTCGTAATCGGTTGTACCCGGATGCGCCGCAATAAAGTAAGGAATAAGATATTGTTCCTTACCTGCTTCTTTACTAAAACGATCAAACATTTGCTTAAAGCGGTCATACGTCCCAATACCCGGCTTCATCATTTTATTGAGAGGGCCTTTTTCGGTATGTTCAGGTGCAATCTTTAAGTAGCCACCGACATGATGCGTGACTAATTCTTTGACATATTCAGGGTTCAATACTGCAAGGTCATAACGTAGACCCGAACCGATCAAAATCTTTTTAATACCTGGTAAAGCACGAGCTTTACGATATAACTGCGTAAGAGGAGCGTGATCAGTATGCAAGTTTTGACAAACACCTGGGAACACGCACGATGGCTTACGACAGTTCTTTTCAATTTCTGGATCTTTACATGCCAAACGATACATATTGGCTGTCGGACCACCTAAGTCCGAAATAATACCTGTAAAGCCTGGCGCCGTATCACGAATCTTTTCAACTTCACGTAAGATCGATTCTTCAGAACGGTTTTGAATAATTCGACCTTCATGCTCCGTAATCGAACAGAAGGTACAACCACCAAAACAACCACGCATGATGTTCACGGAGAATTTGATCATGTCAAACGCTGGGAAACGCGCATCTCCATAAGATGGATGTGGTAGACGTGCATAAGGCAAGTCGAACACATAATCCATTTCTTCTGTGGTTAGTGGGATTGGCGGTGGATTAATCCAGACATCACGCTCACCATGCTTCTGCACGAGTGCGCGCGCATTCCCTGGATTGGTTTCTAGATGCAAAATACGGTTTGCATGGGCATAAAGCACTGGATCATTGGCAACTTCTTCAAAAGAAGGCAGACGAATCACAGCCAATTCACGTGGTGGCAATTTATGTTTAATCGCCTTAGATGATGGCTGTAACTGCACGATTTGCGTATCTGCATCCAAATTGTCGCCTTCACGAACAATCGGATTGCTGACCACTTCTTTTTGGAAATTCTGATACTGCGTTAAGCTGTTGCCTTTGTCTTTCTCAATTTCACAGCCATCAATATCTTCGGTCATCACATATGGATTGATGATTGGATCAACACGGCCTATGGTATCGACATCATTTGATGCGATCTCAACAAATTTAGCTTTCGCTGCACGGTTATGCTTATTAATAATAAATGCAGTACCACGAACATCAGTAATGTCTGTAATTTTTTCGCCTTTGGCTAGACGGTGCATCACTTCAATGATTGAGCGTTCACCATTACCATACATCAATAGATCTGCTTTTGAATCCATTAAAATAGAACGACGAACTTTGTCAGACCAATAGTCATAATGCGCAATACGACGTAATGAGCCTTCGATACCGCCTAGCAGAACAGGAACATCAGGGAACGCTTCACGACAACGTTGACAATAGACTGTTGCTGCACGGTCAGGACGTTTATTCGGTTGGTTATCTGGAGAATAAGCATCATCTGAACGGATCTTACGGTCAGCCGTATAACGGTTGATCATAGAGTCCATGTTACCTGCCGATACGCCCCAAGCAATATTTGGTTTACCAAGTACACGGAATGCTTCAACATTCGTCCAGTCTGGTTGGGCAATAATACCAACACGGAAACCTTGCGCTTCAAGCACACGGCCAATGATACCGGTTACAAATGATGGATGATCGATATAAGCATCACCACAAACAAAAATAAAGTCACAACTATCCCAACCGAGTTGGTCCATTTCCTCGCGTGACATCGGCAAAAAAGGCGCGGGTTCAAAACAAGACGCCCAATATTTGTCGTAATCAAACAACGCTTTTGGCGCAGTCTGAGCGGTATAAGCAGTAGACATGGCTAGCAATTCTCGGCTGGCAGATGGAAGATCAAAAATTAGATCAAAGATGAAAGCCGATCATTTTACCATGAATTCAACTCAACTTGCTTGATTAAAAAACAATCAAATACAACTGCTTAAATTTTCTATTCATCACTGATGACCTAAGACCTAGTTGTGTACACTTAACATACAACCAAATCTAAACAAAAAATAATATGCATTTAATTTCAGTAACTTGAGCTTAGCAATTGACTCGATTCCTTTACGACTGATGATTTGGGTAATAAACAAAGTTGCTTTTCATTTTTATAGTGTTTGAAAAAAACGAAAGGCGTTTAATCGTGCTCAAAATAATACTCACAACCGTTGCCACCATGATGGCTTTATTAATTTCCAATTTGGCTTGGACTCAAACTAAAATTCCACAGTCTTACCAGCAACAAGCAGCTTGGCAACAATTACAACAAAGACTCCCTTCGAAGTTTCGTATCAATGACCAAAACAAACCACATGAGTACTACTGGAGTTGGAATGATTACCGTGTACATGTCGATGCTTATCCCAATACTAAAGCGCCAGCCAAAGTCATTTTATTACATGGCGTAGGTACAAATGGTCGTCAGATGAGTTTAATTCTTGGGCGTCCACTTGCCCAAAAAGGGTATGAAACCTTCGCATTGGATTTACCCGGTTATGGTCTGACGCAATACCCTTCAAAAAAAGAAATTCGTTATGATCATTGGGTGAAATTGGTCAATGATTTTGTGAACGAACAAGCGCAAAAAGATGATCGTCCTATTTTCCTTTATGGACTCTCAGCAGGTGGAATGATCACGCTACATGTGGCCATGCAGAATCAACATGTCGATGGCATCATCGGAATGACCTTTCTCGATCAAGAATTTAAAGACGTTCAAAAAGGAACCATGCGTTTTAGTGCTCTAAGCCCTGTTCTTTTGCCAAGTATGAAAGCAGTTGCACATACCCCTTTTAAGCAAATCACCTTACCTATGTCCTTGGTCTCAAAGATGTCAAAACTCACCAATGACCCTGAAGCCCTACGCATCATGCTGGCTGACAAAACATCTGCAGGTAATAGCATGAGCGTGGAGTTTTTAAACAGCTATATGCATTACCAAAAACCATATCCTTTGACTCAGTTTAATCAAGCACCTGTGTTACTGACCCAACCTGAACAGGATCAATGGACTCCTTTAAAATTGAGTCAACCTGTTTTGAAACAGTTGAAAGTACCTTATCGTGTGATGAGTTTACAAAATGGCGGGCACTACCCTGTTGAGCAACCTGCATTAGATCAGCTGGTAAAATACAGTGATCAATTCATTCGTGAAAATTTACAACGCTAAATTGATCTATTGAGCGATAAATGAATCACTTAGACAGTTTTGTAAGCATTTTCCTACAATCATCTCTTCTATTGTCGGCTATGCATATCAACGTCACTGCACTATTCTTAAACCATCAGGAAACAGGAAGTTTCCCAAACAAAAAACAACAATAATAAGTTTGAGCATCAGGACGTGAGGTACGACAGGAGTTATACCTAAAAGCAGCCGATACGAAGAAAAGCCCATCAGGAAGATGGGCTTTTCTTTTTCTTAGACGTAGAATTTTTTAAGCACACTACACGTTGTCACGCTTGTAAAACAATTATTCATCATGCTTTTTCGCTTTCACAACACTTTCATGCATTCCATTTGTTAGTTTTAAAGTGTGTCACGCAACAACTCTGACTGTAATTTCCAAAGTGCAAGCAACTTATGCTGTTCCTACAATACGGAATAGCCTAGTGCAAACGGCTTGCATACAAAATTTTAAAGATTGAGGATGTGAACATGGCAAAAGCTTTATTTATTACTGCAAATTTTGGTGTTGAAAAAGATGAATTAATCAAACCCTTAGCATTTTTAAAATCAAAAGGGATTGAAACCTATCATGCTGCTGAAGAAAAGAAATCTGTTCAGACTGTGGTTGGGGATCAAGAGCCTTCTGATCAAGTTCAACCTGATTTAAGCTTCGATGAAGTCATCGCAAATGACTATGACATCCTGATTATTCCTGGGGGAACGGTGAATGCGGATAACTTGCGAATTCATCCACAGGTTCAAAAATTGATTCAAATTTTTGCTGACCATCAAAAACCAATCGCAGCTATTTGTCATGCGCCTTGGACATTAATTGATGCGCAACGTATCAAAGATAAAAATCTGACGTCTTATAAGTCAGTAAAAATTGATTTAGAAAATGCAGGCGGTAAATGGGTCGATGAAGAGGTGCATCGTTGTAATACTGGCGGTTGGCCGCTCATTACTTCACGTTGTCCTGATGATATTCCTGCATTTAATGAAGCCATTTATAAAGAATTGACGCAGTCTTAAAAGATTAAAACCCCTTTTTAGGGGTTTTATTTTGTATGTTTTACAGACTTTTTAAGTAATCTACGATTTCTTGCTCGCCTGCCATTTCAGCGAGTTCTAATGCAGTAAATTGACCTTTGTAAGCAACATTTGCACCTTTTGCGACTAGCAGTTGTACTACATCTAAGTACCCATTCTCTGCGGCTGCTTGAAGTGCGCTATAACCTTCATCATCAATTTGGTTTACATCAGCTCCGTTGTTTAAAGCTGTTTCAACTTCTGTGATTTCGCCTAATGAAGCCCAATAGATGAGTTCAGGAAGATGAAGTTCGCTATCATCGTCAGGGATTGGGGAGAATGAGTTAAGTTTCATGTCTTGTTCCATAATGAAAAATTCGTTTTTTCATTTAGTTTGAGTAGATAAATATAAGTCTTTCATTTCTGCTGAATCAGACATAAACCATTCTATCATTTCCCAATTATCTAATTCAGTCGAAGCATTACCCATGCTTTTTCTAATTGCCAATAACATTTCAGATAACAAAGAAATCCAGACTGATGTTTGGACTAACACATGCTCAGGGGAATTATCTTTCATCTTGTTATAAGAATAAGCATGCTGCATCAAGGCATTGTAAGCACGAATTACCGAATCATCAGCAACTAATGAAAGCTTAAAAGCAATTTTACGATAGTCTACACTCAGCATTCTTCCGATACTTAATTGATCCTTAGTCTTTCCCTTATATTTTGGATCTGAATTAAAGATAGCATCACTTGTGAACATAATGATGAACGGCTCTAATAATAAATTATATGTTTCAATTCTATCTACATGTAATTTATCTTCTAACTCTTTAATGCGTTCTAAATTTTTTAATTCTAAATCTGTATTTTTTTCGACATTATTTTTTATATGCCATCCAACGCCAGTTAATGCTAAAACTAGCAAAGGTGTTAATGTATTACTTAAAGCCACAACATAATCTATCCAATCTTTTTCCATATCAATGATAATAATTTTAAATATTATCATTATATTAGCTCCTGCTACTTTAATAAAAAAGCCCCCTTACGGAGGCTTTTAAATCATTCAATTATTTAAGCTTTGGCAATACTTGGCTGACTTGAACCAATCTTTTCAGATTCACTTTCATTCATAATCAGAGCCACTGCAATTGCGGTAATCAACACAGGTAAACCTACTGCCATAAAGTTAAAATGCGCTGGTAAGTTCATCCCTAATAAGCCACCAATCAAGATTGGACCAACAATTGCTCCCATACGACCAATCGCAGATGACCAGCCAATCCCTGTTGAACGAACTGCCAATGGATAGTACTGAGCTACGTAGCTGTATAACAACATCTGTGAACCAATCGATGCAGCACCTGCCAAGAACACCAAGATGTAAAGTAACAGCATATTCGACTGGAAGCCCATTAAGCTCATCACAATCGCACCCATTAAACCCAAGAACATCAATACAGGTTTTAAATGGTAACGGTCTGCCAAGATACCACCGCCAACGATCCCCACTACCGCTCCAACATTCATGACCATCATGAACATTAAGCTATTATCCATTGAGTAGCCCGCAGCCATCATCAATTTCGGTAACCAGCTGCTGAGTGCGTACATGGTTAATAAGCATGTAAAGAATGCAACCCAGAACAACAATGTATTTACAGCGCGACCGCGACGGAACAAGCTGACAACAGTTGCCGATTCAGGCTCATCTACTTGATCAAGCTCGAAAGTTGTATCTTTCTCAACTTTTACTTTAGGTTCAATCTTCGCCACAATTTGACGAGCTTCTTCCTGACGATTTTCTTTTACGATGAAAGTTAAAGACTCAGGTAAGAATTTCCAAATAATTGGAAGTAAAAGTAATGGAATACCTGCGATAAAGAACATGATTTCCCAACCAAAACTTGGTGTAAACCATGAACCTAATAATGCAGCCATCACACCACCTACCGCATAACCACTAAACATAGTAGTTACCAAGGTGCTACGCATTTTTTGAGGTGCATATTCTGAGGTCAAAGCCACAAGGTTTGGCATAACACCACCAATCCCTAAACCTGCCAAGAAACGCAAAATACCGAACTCAGTTGGATTGGATGCAAAACCACCCGCAAAGGTTAATCCACTGAATAAAATAATACAGATCATAATGACTTTTTTACGGCCAATTTTATCTGCTAAAGAACCAAAAATCATTGCGCCAAACATCATCCCTGCAAGTGCAGTACTTGCGAGCATGCCTGCTTGAACAGCACTTAAACCCCATTCATCCATCAATAATGGTAAAACTACGCCATTAATTGCTAAGTCATAACCATCAAACAGGATAATGAGTAAACACCAAGCGACAACATTGAAGTGAAATGGTGTGAATTTAGCATGGTCAATAATTTTATTGACGTTCATTGCTTGCTGTGACATTCCTCACCTCCTGTGAGAGATCGTATTTCAATAATCTTTAAGCACGATCCAACCAACTTTGAATTTAATTGTTGTGAGCCACGCATCAAAATTGTGTGCTTAAAGTCTGTGAGGTAAATTTCACATAATTCTGTGTTAATAAAAATTGAACGTTAGTCTAAAATCCAATCAAAATTAGGCTTTTTATCTAAATATCGCATTAGACCAAAGTTTGTTTGACTTACGAAAATCAGTGTTTCCATCATTTTATTGGTGAGTAATGATGATATCTCGCTCAAATACGAATTTATTAAATTACTTATTTCATTATGATATTTTTCACTTAATTTAATAAAAAACCTCATAGATCAAAATCCATGAGGTCTCGAACAATTAATATAACTTTTTGTCTAATTTAATCTGAATAATTTCATTATCATCTGCAAGTTTTGCATTACGTCCACTCGAACCAGGGAAATTATTGTCATTCAACACTGTGATTAAATCAGGTCCTTCAATCACAATATCTTCAATGGTAAAGAATGGAAAACCGAAACGCTCACCCGTCATAATATCGCCCTCACGTGGCGTACCATATAATAGATTTGGATTCGCAATATCCATTAAATTGACCAAGTCAGTCTTATTAACCAACCTCTTCGGTTCATTCAGTTGTATGCGAACTAATTTCTTGAAACCACCAATATTATTTTCAGAATCATCGCGCTCAATCACAACACCTTCATTTTGACTAAATAACTGGAAATCACCAATTGCTGTTGCTTTAGGGTCGAGCTCAAAATAGTAATGGTCATTTGTATATGCTTTTTTAGCAATATCAAATTTTGAAATTAATAAATGTCTTTGCACATTCTTGCTTAATGGTTTTTCCAGCATTGGATATAAATATTGACCATCTGGAGAAATAGCCATGCCTTCAAATCCACCACTTCTTTGCACGAGCGCATTTTCTATTTCAGCCGCACTTTGATGAAGTTGATTTTGTGGAGATCGAAGCTCCTCTCCTTCTTTTTCAGGATGAGGCAATGCAATCGGAGCACTCTTTAAAACACCATCAGCACTAAAATGCAGTAAAAATGGACCGAATTCATCTCCTATCCAAATATCGCCATTTTTATCACGCTGTATAGATTCCGGATCAAAATCAGCACCTGTTAAAAGGCGTTCTGGCGTACTCTCATTGACAATTTTGAACGGTACTAACTTATTCGGATCACGAAGCTGTATATGAGACAGTACTTTAACGTTATTTGAGTTGGTCTTAGCAGTTCTAAAATCTACTGAAATATTATAAAGACGTAATAGGTAGTCTGCTGAGTTATCTTGTGCCCCAAATCCATTATCAGACATTACAAGATACGTTCCATCAGCATTTTTTAATGCCCCAGAAAATCCTTGAACTGGCTGACCTTTAAATGGTGGATAAATACCATTTGCACCTTTAACATAAAGTCCCGAATCTGGTCCATCGGCATAGGTAGCTACATCAAGCTTTGCAAATGAAACAAGTGTAGGTTCCTTTATCTGATTTTGTTGATCTGAGGTGATCTTATCATCAGAATCATTACAACCGCTAAGGGCTAAAAATGACAATAGTACTGTGCTTAAAAGTGTCTTGTTCATAAATCCATATGTATCACTTAATTAAGGACTCATGATTAAACGGCATGATGGTGTCATTCCTCTGACAGATCAATGAAGATTTGATGAAGGCTTTTATTATTAGTTCCTCACTATATAAAAATCTTTATCAGTGAGTTCTAAAATACATTTCCCTTTATATTTGTATTTATATCTTTATTTCAATTTATATATATAAAAAAACACCCCCTTGTATTGAAGGGGGTGTTTAGAATAATGAGCTGGCGATGACTTACTCTCACATGGGTAACCCCACACTACCATC
>NZ_JBWYIT010000006.1:0-168946 GCF_056779875.1 Acinetobacter sp. ANC_7634
GAAGCTAAAGAAGCTAAAGAAGCTAAAGAAGCTAAAGAAGCTAAAGAAGCTAAAGAAGCTAAAGAAGCTAAAGAAGCTAAAGAAGCTAAAGAAGCTAAAGCACAGTCTTTTGCTCAAAAAGTAACGCCTGAACCAACAGCCTATCAATGTTTTGCTGAGCAATGTCCAAGGGTGGATTTAAAAGAGATTCAAATTGATCTCAACGGAAAAGTACCAAAATTTATAACCCCTGTTGCTGTCGGTGAAATTCATGCAAATCAATGGACTCGTTTAGGTACGGAGTTCAATGTAAACTGGACAGATCAGAATCAAAATAAAACTTCAGAAAAGCTGATATTAAATGTCTTGGACATGCAGCATATGACTTTAAAAGATGAGTTAGGTCGTATCAACCGCTATAAGATGGTAGAGGCGAAAAAGCCTGATACTGATAAAAATTCAGATGTATTAGAAACACAATAAAAAAGCGGCTCAGCCGCTTTTTTTAATAAATTTTTTCAAAACCTTCCGGACGTGTTTTAAATCTACGGTGGAACCACATATATTGGGTTGGTGCTAAACGAAGTTGATTTTCAATAATCAAATTTGTTCGTGTCGCGTCTGCAATTTCATCTTCACTTGGCATATTGTCTAACGCAGGTTCAATCAAAATATGATATTTCGGATTTGTAATATCACCTTTACGGTAGAAGTAAAGTGGAATCGCGGCAGCTTTGGTCATTTTTAATATACGGCGATGTGCAGTTACAGTGGCTGCGGGTACACCAAAAAAGGGTGCCATAACGCCTTGTTTAAGACCAAAATCTTGGTCGGGACTATACCAAATAGGTCGTCCTTCTTTTAAATGACGTATTAATCCACGCATATCATCATGGTCGATTTGATGGGTATAAATCGTGGCACGACAACGGTAAATCAGCATATCTAGCAATGGATTATTTTGCGGACGATACACGACATCTGGATCAAAATACTGGGCACAGACATATCCACCTGCATCGAGTAGGGTAGAGTGTGTACCGAGTAGTAAAGCCCCACGCCCTTCTGCTTGTGCTTGTTGAATATGTTCTAAACCTTCAATCGTTACACGATCTTTAAACCATTTGGGACAGTACCAAGCATTCAGTGTTTCAAAAACACCGACCATTTGATCAATAAAGACTTGGCGAGCATTTTCATAACGGAGTTCGGGCATCCATTCAGGAAAGCAGACTTCTAAATTTCTTAAAGTTGTTTCACGACGTGAACGCAAGTATTTGAAAGCTACATTTCCCATCAGATACGCTAAACGATGCTGAATTGCCCAAGGTAATATCGCAAGGAGCATCAGAAATATAATACCAATCCAAATGCCCCAATATTTTGGCATTAAGAAAGACCACTGGAACTCTCCCGGTTGGTAGTTTTTCTGTTTACTCATATTCAAACTTGATAACAATTTAAGGTAATTCACTATATTAGCACGAACTGTTTTTTTTCGGCGAAGGCAACAATCGGATTCTTTAGAAAAACGTTCTTAGATTTTTCACATGAATTACTCATCAATATCAACATTAAGTGCCTAAGAACCTTTAACCAAAATTAGCTTGAGCAAACTTGGTGCAATTTTTGCAGAACATTTACTGAAAATGATATGAATACGAAGATGACCGTGAATGAATCAAGTATTGTTCAATGAGCCAGTCAAAAATGCACAGTATTGGTTTGCTAAATTAGAGTTAGGTTTTACCAAAGATTCAAATCGCACAATTTTGGCGCATCGTAAGCACTTTGGACCTGTTCGCGTGCAAAAGATGCTGTGGCCTGAAAAAACAGGAGTATGTCACGCCATTATTGTTCATCCACCTGCTGGAATTGCTGGTGGAGATCATCTCACCTTTGAAATGAAAATAGATCAGGATTCGCATGCTTTGGTTACCACACCTGGCGCAGGGAAGTGGTACAAAACCAATCTTAAACAAGCATTTCAACATATTCATATTCATGTCCAAGATGAGGCGATTTTCGAATGGCTTCCTCAAGAGACGATGCTCTTTAATGGTGCGAATGCAAATTCAGAAACGATCGTACATTTGGACGCTGCTGCCAGTTTTATCGGTTGGGATATGTTGGTGATTGGACGGCAAGCACGACATGAAACCTTCTCGCAGGGTGCTTACCAAAATAAATTTCAGCTTTATCAAAATCAGAAAATATTGGTTGCAGACTGTTTAAATTTTAAAGGCAATGATCGTTGGTTAAAGTCCTGTTTAGGGATGAACGGTCATGCAGTGATGGCCAGTTTTTGGGCAGTGCCTCCAGAACAATACCGGTCAAATTTCTATCTTGATCAATATATTGATCAAATTCGTGAATTAATCATGCGTATGAGTATTAACGTCACATTGACGTTACTCGATTACGTCGTAACCGCACGTTATCTCGGAGATGATGTACGTGAGTGTCATGATGCATTTGCTGCAATTCGTGCAAAGCTTCGTCGTTATTGGTTTGATCTTGATGAAGAGTTCCCAAGAATTTGGCGCACATAAATTTATTCTTGTCATAGCAACATAGTTAAGTTGTTTTAACACAAACATTTGAGCACACATCTTGCATCAATATTTAAAGATAGTGAGGAAAGCATTATGGAACTAACACCTACAGAAAAAGACAAAATGCTGATTTTTACTGCGGGGCTTGTAGCGGAAAGACGCAAGGCCCGTGGATTAAAGCTGAATTATCCAGAAGCAGTGGCTTATATTTCTGCCGCACTATTAGAAGGTGCACGTGATGGAATGAGTGTGAGTGACCTCATGCATTTTGGAACAACATTGCTAAAACGGGATGAAGTAATGGAAGGCGTGGCTGAAATGATCGCAGAGGTCCAAGTGGAAGCGACATTTCCTGATGGTTCAAAACTGGTCACTGTACATCAACCGATTGTGTGATGTCTGAGAGGAAAAATTAAATATGATTCCAGGTGAAATCATTACGTCCAATACAGACATTGAAATGAATGTCGGACGGGCAACGCTCAAAATGACGGTAGCAAATGCAGGGGATCGACCGATTCAGGTTGGGTCACATTATCACTTTGCTGAAGCGAATGATGCGTTGAAGTTTGATCGTGAGTTAGCACGAGGATATCGACTGAATATTGCTGCAGGTACAGCGGTGCGTTTTGAGCCAGGACAGAGTCGAGATATTGAACTTGTTGCACTCGCAGGTAAGCGTGAGGTGTATGGCTTTGCGGGTCGTGTTATGGGTAAGTTGGATTAAGGGAAAATAATAATGAAAATGTCACGCCGTGCTTATGCGGAAATGTTTGGTCCAACGGTAGGTGATCGAGTTCGTCTCGCGGATACTGAGCTGTTTATTGAAGTTGAGCAAGACCTCACTACCTATGGTGAGGAAGTGAAGTTTGGCGGTGGTAAAGTGATTCGTGATGGCATGGGGCAGTCACAACTGTTGGCTGAAGACGTTGCCGATACCGTGATTACCAATGCGCTGATTGTCGATTGGTGGGGCATAGTTAAAGCTGACGTGGGGCTAAAGAACGGTCGTATTTGGAAAATTGGGAAAGCAGGCAATCCCGATATTCAGCCCGATATCACCATTCCACTTGGTGCAGCGACGGAAGTGATCGCAGGAGAAGGGCAAATTCTCACCGCAGGCGGTGTCGATACGCATATTCATTGGATTTGCCCGCAGCAAGTTGAAACGGCACTGATGTCTGGTGTGACCACCATGATTGGTGGTGGGACAGGACCTGCAGCAGGGACATCGGCAACTACAGTGACACCGGGGCCTTGGCATATCGGGACGATGCTTCAAGCCATAGATGATTTACCCATGAATATTGGTTTACTTGGTAAAGGCAATTTGAGTCAGCCTGAGCCGATTCGTGAGCAAATTCGAGCAGGTGTGGTGGGTTTAAAGCTACATGAAGACTGGGGTTCAACCCCTGCAGCGATTGATAATTGCCTGAGTGTTGCCGATGAGTTTGATGTACAGGTGGCCATTCATACTGACACGTTAAATGAAAGCGGTTTCTTGGAAGAAACTTTGGCTGCATTTAAAAATCGTACCATTCACACCTACCATACCGAAGGCGCAGGCGGTGGACATGCCCCTGATATTTTAAAAGCCATTGGTCAGCCGAATGTGTTGCCATCTTCCACCAATCCAACTCGTCCTTATACTATCAATACCATTGATGAGCATTTGGATATGCTGATGGTTTGTCACCATTTAGACCCTGCAATTTCTGAAGATGTGGCATTTGCAGAAAGTCGTATTCGCCGTGAAACCATTGCTGCAGAAGATATTTTGCAGGACTTAGGTGCCATTGCCATGATGTCATCAGACTCGCAAGCGATGGGGCGTGTCGGTGAAGTGGTGATTCGTACGTGGCAAACCGCGCATAAAATGAAAGTGCAGCGTGGACCTTTAGAGGGTGACAATGCGACACATGATAATAATCGTGTAAAACGTTATATCGCTAAATATACAATTAACCCTGCAATTACGCATGGTTTAAGCCATGAAATTGGTTCGGTGGAAGTAGGTAAACTTGCTGACTTGGTACTGTGGAAGCCTGCATTTTTTGGGGTAAAACCGTCGATGATTATTAAAGGCGGGATGATTGCGGCTGCGCCGATGGGAGACATTAACGCTTCGATTCCAACACCACAGCCAGTGCATTATCGTCCGATGTTTGGTGCTAATGCGCGCGGTGTGCATAACACCTGTATCACCTTTTTATCCCAAGTCGCGATGGAGGCAGGCGTGCATGAAAAGCTCGGGCTGAAAAAGTTGATCAGTCCATGTAAAGGCACACGTGATATTCAGAAGAAAGATATGAAACTGAATAACTACTGTCCTGTGATGGAGGTTGATCCTGAAATTTATGAAGTGCGAGCGGATGGGAAGTTGCTGACTTGTGAGCCTGCGGAAGTATTACCGATGGCGCAAAGGTATTTTTTGTTTTAAGAATAAGCCCTTGTGAAAGGGCTTTGTTTTTTATAGTTTTATAGAAAAATAATACGGATAGAACATGGATAACTTACAGTTTGGTACGAGTGAATATTGGAAAGTCTGTTCTGCACATACATACAGACAAATACCTGAAGATTTAGACGCTAAAATTTTAGCTAATGTGGCTCACTTAGATGAATCAGAATTAATTTTAGTTTGGAATAGATATAATAGTTCAAGCTCTATCATTTATAAAATCCATTGTCTCGTTACATTGGCAGAATATTGGAAATTAAAATCTGACTATAGAAAAATTCAAAATATTAAGGGTATTTTTGACTACCTAATAATGAATAACTACTGTTTTCATAAGCAAGGATTTTTAGTTGATTGCGAGCGAAAATTGATATCAAGATTACAGGAGGTATTTGTTTCAATAGATAAAGCCCTTCTTAGTAGAATGATAGAGCATAACTTATTTAAAATAAAATCAGTTCTGAGTCTTATAAGGCTAGGTCTTTTAGATCAATTTAATCAGGTTGAGCGTTCAAAACTTAAGAGTTATATATTAAATAATATACATATATATTTTGACTATTCGGATTTATTTGATTCGGTTTTTCAATTTTTTGAGAAGAAGCAAGATAATTTATTTATTAAAGAGATTATAGATGCGGCATTTAATGATGTTATGTCTAAAGAGGGTAAAGAATATGTTTGGAACTATCATCAGGTATTAGAAAATTTACTGGTTTGGATTAATTACTCATTAGATAAACATGAAAATAAGAATATAATTCTCTTAGAAATCAGAAAGCTCGCTTCAAGTATTAAAGAACAATTTAAGGGGCAGGGAATACCTTATGGCTTATCTTCAGCTCATGTAAATGAAATTAGAAATGAATACAGTTCATTTGATTCTACTTTAGATATTTTTATTCAAACAGCTCATAGATTCATCAACTGTTATACGTATCAAGATAGTTTAGCCAGTCAAGGATTGAGTGAAATTTTTCATTTAGCGTTATTTGATACAGAATATTTAAAAATATCTAGTCTTGGGACAGGTATAGAAGAACTAAATATTCGACACTGTAAACAAATAATTGAAATATATTGTTTATTTGTACATGAGATATATTTACCTCTGTTAAAGGAAAGAAAGGATTTTTCATATGTATTAAATAATATAAAAATATTTGATAATCATATGGATAGTTTGATTTTTGAAAGTATTTCTCAATATTTGGATGAAAATTATTTCCTGTTTATTAGTTCTATTATACCTTTGATTGAAGCTAAGTTAAGAATTTTATTGAGAGATGTTGGAGAAGCAGATATAAAGCAAAATAAAAATGGTGGATTTGATTTTCGGGAAATAGGTGCTTTTTTCAGAAGTAAAAAAGTCCAAAGATACTTAACTCGATCAGAGTTATTAGTATTGAGCATGATTTTAGATAACCGAGCAGGATTTAATTTGAGAAATAAACTAGCTCATGGTTTGATGAAACCATCTGAATTTAATGGATACTATGCGGATATATTACTTATGGTTGTGATTTTTATTAGCTGTTTAGACTTTAAAGAAATGCACCAAGAAAACTCATAATTGAAATAAAAATATTTACTTTTGAAGCATGAAGTGACAGATTGTCTTGAGACAAATTTTGAATATACGAAATTAAAAAATTAACGATTGGCTAAAACTATATAATTTTAGTTCAAAGTACGGATATGATCAGAAGTACGTTATCTAAAGTCTTACAGGAACTCTAAATGAGCTCATTTTGGACTAATTTTTTAAATTCCTTCTCCAAAGAGTTTAAAAAGACCAAACAGAAAAAATCAAACTCCAACATTGGCGTCGCAGTTGATCATGATTCATCACATCAAAACTACGGTTTTGCCTCAGATAAAATCACTCGACTCAGCCCCGCAGGGATTGATCTCATTAGTCACTTTGAAGGCTTAAAGCTAGAAGCCTATTATGACCAAGCAGGAGTCTGCACCATTGGTTATGGCACGACGGTTTATCCACATGGACAGCCTGTGCAGATCCATGACCGATGTTCAGTTGAACAAGCTAAACGCTATATGCATCATGACCTAGCACGCTTTGAAAAAGCCGTAAGTTCATCCGTCAACGTACCCCTGACACAAAACCAGTTTGATGCATTGGTGTCATTGACCTACAACATTGGTGCAGGTGCTTTTAAAAATTCAACCTTACTCAAATTACTCAATCAGGGTGATTACGTGGGAGCAAGTCAGCAGTTTGATGTCTGGATTAAAGCAGGCGGTCAGACGGTACAAGGGTTGGTCAATCGTCGGGCAATTGAGAAAGCATATTTTCTAAAATAAATCCTACAGAAAACATGATCTCATCATCTATATCGAACTGAATACCAATACAACTTCTACCCGCATAAATAGACATGTTTAAAAATGTGACTTTGAGCAAATAATGAATGCTCTTCTTCTCAGAATTAAAGAAAAATAATGAGTTTAGATGTTTCAAAATATGTCATTTCGATCTTATTTTAGATCAATAAATAGGGGTTTTCCCTTATTGGCTTTAAGTTTATTACTTATCACAAATTGCCAAAATCACTATTCCACCTAGAAAAATCCGTTAGCTTAAGCAGATTAATCCCTAAAACACCCTAGATTCATCCTTATATTTCCCTGCCTCCTTTCAAGACTAGATTAAGACATGCGCTAGACGATTTAGAACATCGCCAGCAAGGAATTTAGCAACGAGGGGGATGCGGTAATGGTAAGGAAATATCTAACTTCTGTGGCATTGACTACATGTCTTTTCAGTAGCGCAAGTTTAGCGCTTGCCGCTGAAAATGGCGGAAGTGCTTATCCAGATGGGACAGAGAGTTTTTTTGGTGGAGCAATGCCGCCACCTGGGATGTATCTCGTCAGTTATAACCAATACTACAACGCAGATAAATTTAAAAATGATCATCCAGTATTTGATGATTTTAAAATTGATACTTTTGCCACAGTTGCTCGTGGTGTCTATGTCAGTGACAAAACATTTTTAGGCGCGACATGGGGCATGCATGCATTCCTTGTATATGCCCATGCTGATCTTACATTAGGTGGTCGTCAAGATGATCACATGGCAATGGGTGATCTCATTATCGATCCATTCTTATTGGGTTGGCATAAAGGGGATTGGCATGTGGCGACAGGTGTCGACTTTTATATTCCAATTGGCTCTTACAACAAAAATAGACTCGCAAATATTGGGCGTAATTATTACACCATTCAACCGATTATCTCGACCACATACTTAAATAAACAAGGTATCGAAGTCAGTACAAAGTGGATGTACGACATCAATTTCGAGAATAAGGATACCAAATATGAATCGGGCAACGCTTTGCATGTCGATTACTTAGTTGCGAAACACATGGGACCTTTGGCGGTTGGTGTTGGTGGTTACGTACATCGTCAGCTTGAAGGTGACTCAGGTGAAGGTGCTGTTTTAGGTGATTTTAAAGCTAAAGCAGCCAGCATAGGTCCGCAAGTTCGCTATCAATTCCCTAAAGGGTATGCAATCGCAGCGAAATATCAAAAAGAATTTGATGTTGAAAACCGACCAGAAGGTCAGAAGTTCGCAATTGATATCACCATCCCATTTTAAAACATTGTTACCTAAACATTAGAGCAAGCATATAGAGGTAAGGCCATGAAAATTGAGAATCAAGAATATGCAGCAGGCAGTGCTGGAGCTGTCGATTATTTAGTGGTGAATGAGTTTTCAGGCGGTATTGTGGGACCAAGCCAACGTATGCTGGGACCTTTAAAAAATGGTGGAACGTTAAAAACAGGCACACCGCCTGGCTGTTGGGGTCCAATGATTACACCTGCATTCCAAGGTGGTCATGAAGTGACACTCCCTGTCTTTATTGAAGGTGCAGAGGTAGGTGATGCTGTCGCTTTAAAGATTAAGGATATGCATGTCACTTCTACAGCAACCTCATCGGGTGTGATGCAATTTGTTGAAGGGCGTTATAAAGGCGATCCGTTTGTTGCGAAATACTGTGAAGCATGTGGTACAGAGCAACCGGCAAGTTATGTAGAAGGAATTGGTGAAGATGCGATTCACTGTAAAAACTGTGGGGCAGAAGTCAGTGCTTTTCGCTTTTCACATGGTTATGTGATTGTGTTGGATGAAGAAAACAAAGTGAGCTTGACGGTCAATCAAGAGATTGCCAACAAGTTAGCAGGCAATGCCAATGAGCTTTCTGCACTGCCTGAACATGCAGCGCAACATTCAATCTTGTCGCTTGCACGTGCTGATATGCCTGGGGTTGCTGCGCATATGCGTCCATTCCTCGGAAATATTGGTACGACACCTTCACGTGACTTACCAGACTCTCACAACTGCCACGACTTTGGTCAGTATTTGATTGATGCACCGCATAAATTCGGAATGACTGAAGAAGAACTTATCGCAGCCAAAACAGACGGTCACATGGATACCAATTCGATTCGTCCAGGCTGTATTTTGATTTGTCCTGTGAAAGTACCAGGTGCAGGTGTCTACATGGGAGATATGCATGCGCAACAAGGCAATGGTGAAATTGCAGGGCATGCCACGGACGTTTCAGGCGAAACAGAATTACAAGTGGAAGTGATTAAAGGTTTAACAATTGACGGCCCAATTTTACTTCAAGCACCAGATGACTTACCACCAATGGCACGTCCATTTACCAAGGAAGAGCGTGAAAAAGTGAAAGCATTAGGTGCGCGTTGGGGACAAACTGAGATTGAGGAAAGTGGTCCAATCACATTTATGGGAACAGGTAAGAACCTCAATGATGCAACGGACAATGCTTTAAATCGAGCGGCAAAAGTCACAGGTTTAAGTGTGGATGAGGTCATGAACCGTTGCACCATCACAGGCTCTATCGAAATCAGCCGTTTACCAGGAATGGTACGTGCAACCTTCTTATGCCCAATGCCAATTTTAGAAAAATTGGGGATCGCAAACTTAGTTCGCGAACATTACCAACTTTAATTCATCACGTGAACGGCGGTTGATTCAGATGATTCAAACGCTGTTCGCAAATAAGCATGAAATTTACTGAACTTAAAACTTAGAAACGAGAACTTGAACAGGAATGTCATATGAACAGTAATGCAAAACTCCGTTGGGGCGATTTATATCCAGAACTTGGTATTGAGCCGATTCCAACCGAACCATGTATTTCGCCAGAGATCTATCAAGAGGAAATTGAAAAAGTTTTCTCAAAAGTTTGGCTGAAAGTGGGGCGTGTAGAAGAAATACCAAAGAAAGGCGACTACAAAGTTAAACGCTTAGATTTTGCTAAAACCTCAGTCATTTTAATGCACGGTAAAGATGGTGAAATTCGTGGATTTCATAATATTTGTTCACACCGTGGCAATAAAGTTGTGGTGGAAACCGGCAATGAAACCTTTGGTTCAAACAAAGCCGCAGTCGTGACGTGTCGTTTCCACGGTTGGGTTTACGATGCTAAAGGTGATTTGGTCAGCGTACCTGAAGAAGAAAAATTCACTTCTTGTTTTGATAAAGGTCATAACGGTCTTGCACCTATTCGTACCCAAGTTTGGGAAGGTTTTATTTTCATCAATTTGGATAATGATGGCACTCAATCGGTAGAAGAATTCTTAGGTGGTATGGGACAGCATTTAGGCGGTTATCCATTCCATGAAATGGAAGAATGCTTTGCCTATAACACAGTTCTGAACTGTAACTGGAAAGTCGCTCATGACGCATTTGCTGAAGCGTATCACGTGGCGACCATTCATGCAGGCTCTTTCCCGAATGTATTCGCATCAGGTTTACAAGAAGTGCAATTGTTTGGTGATCATCGTACTTGCGCTGTGTGCTTAACCAAAAACGCCAATCCAAAACCAGCGGCTGCATTGTCAGGTGAGATCACTGGCGCATCATTGGTGAATCACTATGAACGTGTTCAGCTACCTAAATCAGTCAATCCAAATGATCGTGATGACTTCTCGTTTGAATTATCTGTCATTTTCCCGAATATCTTGGTGCATGTGACTGAAGGTGTATGGTTCACCCATCAGTTCTGGCCGGTCGGTCATAACCAAACCCGTTGGGAGGGTCGCTATTACCTGCCTAAAGCGAAAACCTATTCAGAGCGTTGGGCGCAAGAGTTTGCACAAGTATTACAACGTAATGCGTGGTTAGAAGATACTGCCACCATGGAAGATACCCAAGAAGCACTTGAGTCTCGAGCGAAAAAAGTGATGCATCTACAAGACGAAGAAATCCTGATTCGTCACGGTTACCACGTTCTTGAACAATACCTGAATCGCGCATAAGGAGAATGCACATGTCAAACATCATTTCACAATTGCCAGCTGACTTTTCAAGCTTAGAACCTTATGTCGCGAAATGGGCTTTAGGGACATCGAAACAACGTCATGCAGCACGCTTAAATTCGACTACAGCTGAATTGCAAGCTTTTTACGATGCTATTTTGCCTGAAATGCGCAAGCTCCTTGCAGCACTTGACCAATACGCTTTAGGTACCTTGCCTGAAGAGCTGCACAAGTTGTACTGGTTAAGCCTGAGTTTTGCCGAAGTTGCTCCACATATTGAACTTTATAAAGGTTCAGTAGGTGTGCCATACGCCTTTGAAGAAAAGCGTTTCGTTTATGAAACTGGTGATGTAGTTAACGTTTAAAAGGATCTCGAAGATGAGCCAGCACAATCTAGAACAGCGTTTGCACTATCTGGAGACCTGCGAGGCGATTCGTAGCCTGATCGGTCGTTATGCAACAGCGGCTGATCAGCGCAACAATTCAGCCATTTTACAGCATGTATTTCATGAGGATGCCATATGGTGTGCAAATGGTTTTGGAGAATATCAAGGACGCCAAAATATCTTGAATGCATTGTCAGAGATTGCAGAAGCACAAGTGCTTTGGAGCTTACATATCATGGCGATGCCAGATATTGAAGTCATTGATCAAAATCATGCAAACGCGTCATGGATGCTTTGGGAAGTCTGTAATCTGGCAGATTCATCAACACAACAAAACCAACCAACAACCTGTTGTTTAGGTGGTTTTTATAAAACGGAAGTACGTCGGAATCAATGGGGTGAATGGAAATTTGATCGTGTCGAACTGAATCTGACCTTCAATCAACCTTATCCGAACACAGCAATATAGGCACTGTATCAGTACGGCCTAAGGGGAATTCAAGATGAGAAAAATCGCAATTATCGGTGGTGGACAAGCAGGCTTATTACTGGCGTTCTCGCTACTCGAAAATAAATATGATGTCACTTTATATGTAGATCGCCCTGCGGATGAATTGTTACACGGTCGTATGGTCAGTACCACGATGTTCTTCGCCAATACATTAGAGTTTGAACGCAAACTTGGTTTGAATTTCTGGGATGGTAAAGCCCATCATGGTCAAGCCATTCATGTAGATTTCCGTGGTCCAGATGGTTCAATTGCATTGCCACTTACAGGATTCTTGCATCAGAACAAAGGTATCGCGATGGATCAGCGAACCAAGTATCACCGTTGGTTAGAAGAATATCCACGCCGTGGTGGCAAGCTCATCATTCAAAATGTCAGTCCAGAAGATTTGGAAGTAATCACTGCTGAAAATGATCTGACGATTTTGGCGGCAGGTAAGGGCAATATCACGAGCCTATTCAAACGTAATGAAACACGTTCAGTGCATCAAACACCGCCACGTAAATTGGCTGCTGCACTCGTCGTAGGTGATGATTTGTGTGGTCCAAATAGTTGGCAAGGTCAACCCTCACAGACCTTACATTTCAACTTCGTGGCAGGTGCAGGTGAATACTTCAGTATGCCATTCTACAGTCACACGCATGGTCCATGTCGTAGTTTCTTATTTGAATGTGTACCGAATGGTCCAATGGATATCTTCGATGATGTGACATCTGGCGAAGAAATGGTCCAACGCATGAAAGAAGCGGTTGCCAAAGTAACACCAGATCAAAGCTTCCGTATGGTCGATAATATGGAATTAAGTGATCCAAATGCATGGCTCAAAGGTGCATTCCGCCCTGAAGTTCGAGATCCTGTTGCAACCTTAGATAACGGTGCAAAAATTTGGGGGATTGGAGACACTGTCATTGTAAATGATCCAATCGCAGGACAAGGCGCAAACAATGCAACTCGTATGGTGGAGCATTATTTAGCTGCGATTTTAGCACGAGGTGATGAAGACTTTAGTGCAGATTGGATGACAGAAGTATTCGAGCAATTCTGGGAAAATTCAGGTCGTTATACCACAGAATTTACCAACTTGCTGTTAAACCCACCAAGTGAAAGCTTATTGCAAGTGTTAGGCGCAGCATCGCAAAACCAAGCCATTGCAGATGATTTTATGGGGCATTTCAACAATCCATGTGGTTTCTGGCCAGCGGTAGATGGTGAAGCTGGGGCAAAAGAGTACTTGTCACGAAAGGAGTTTCAACATGCAGCTGCCTGAATTACTTTGGCAGGATGTTGATCTGGCGGAAGCGAAATCGCTCCGTCAGGCATTTGGTGGCTTTGCGACAGGAGTGGCAATCGTCACTTGCCTAGACCAAGATCAACAACCTGTAGGGTTGACGATTAATTCCTTTAGTTCAGTGTCTTTAGATCCTGCATTGGTGTTATGGAGTTTAGTCAATCATTCTCCGAGCCGATCCATTTTTGAAAATGCTGAATACTTTGCGATCAATATTTTAGGTGCACATCAGCGAGATGTAGGTTTGAACTTTGCTAAGCCGATTGCGGATAAGTTCCAACATGGCACGTGGACTATTCAAGATTGCAAAGCACCTATTTTAGAAGGTTGTGTGGTGCAGTTTGTTTGCAAACGTGAACAACAAATTGAAGCAGGCGATCATCAAATTTTCTTAGGAAAAATTGAGCAATGTCGTCACAGTAACCAACGTCCACTGTTGTTCTGCAAAGGTCAATTTAATGAATGGCCTGAGTACAAGGAGGTTTCATGACAGACTTAAATGGCAAAGTGGTCCTGGTGACAGGTGGTGCAACGCACATTGGTCAAGCCGTGGTGCAAGAATTAAAAAGCTTAGGTGCACAAGTCATTGTTGCCGACATTAATCAAACGCAAGGTCAGCAAGTGGCAGACGCAACCCAAGCGCAATATGAATTTTTAGATCTCGCTAATGATGACAGTATTCGCACATTAAGTGCCAAATTAACACAGTTAGATATTTTGGTGAATTTGGCGTGTTTGTATGAAGATCATGGATCTGCCTCAACACGTCAAGATTGGCAAAATACTTTTAATGTGACCGTGTTTGGTCATGCAGCACTGGTCCAGGCATGTCGACCTTTGCTGCAGGCCAGCGTTGATGGTGCAGTGATCAATATTAGCAGTGTCAGTGCACGCATTGCACAAAAAGAACGCTGGGTCTATCCAGCGTCTAAAGCAACTTTAGAACAACTCACACAAAGCATGGCGCTTGATCTAGCGCAAGATGGTATTCGTGTACATGCACTCTCATTAGGTTGGACTTGGTCAGTACCAATGCAAATGATCTCTGGCGGAGACCGTACCAAGACGGACCGCGTGGCAGGACGTTTCCATGTGTTAGGGCGTATTGCGGATGCAGAGGAAGTCGCACAAGCATTAAGTTTGTTGTGTAGCCCGAAAGCAAAATTACTCACAGGCAGTGTGATTCATGCCGATGGTGGTTATCACATTCTAGGTCCTGAAGCCACAGATTCACCGATAGAGGAGTTAACTCAATGAACATTAAAATGACCAATGTTGCTGAGAAATTTTTGTGTTCAACCTCTGATGTGGAACAGGGTGAGGGACTACAAATCATTATTGACGGTTATCCTCCATTGGCAGTGTTTCACTTAGAAGATGGCGAGTTCTATGTCACCGATGATACGTGTACACATGGTGATGCATCATTGGCAGATGGTGAGATTGATGGCTGTGAAGTGGAGTGCCCATTTCATGCGGGTGCATTTAATATCAAAACCGGTGAACCATGTGGTGCACCTTGTACGATTCCACTGAAAACCTATCAATCGATTGTACGTGACAATAATGTTTATTTGGTGGAGTGATGCCGATGTATAAAATCCAAATAGACGGTCAAGCCGAATTTTATTGTTCAGCTAATGATGTATTGCTACGCGGTGGCTTACGTGAAGGATTAGGCATTCCTTACGAATGTAATGCGGGTGGTTGCGGGACGTGTAAAATCGAAGTCCTGTCAGGTGAAGTAGAAAATTTATGGGCAGATGCACCTGGATTAAGCGATCGTGATAAACGTAAAGGTCGGTTACTGGCGTGTCAGTGTCGCCCCAAATCTGATTGTGTCATTAAGCTTCGTTTAGACGAACAATGTGTTCCTAAAATTATTCCAAAACAAAAAAGAGTAACATTGAAGCATGCTCATTTGGTGACACATGATATTTTGGAAGTACATTTTCAATCAGATGAGCCAGCACAATTTATTCCTGGACAATACGCTTTAATTTGGGTGAATCAACAGTTACTTCGTGCGTACTCAATGTCTAACCTACCGAATGAAGAGGGGTTATGGATCTTCCAAATTCGACGTGTTCCTGATGGTAAAATGACCAATTTGTTATTTGATGAACAGTTACGTGAAAAGGCTGATATTCAAATTGATGGTCCATATGGGTTAGCGCATTTACAAGAGAAGCCTCGCCCTATTGTCTGTGTGGCTGGTGGTTCTGGACTTGCTCCCATGTTAGCGATTGCTCGTGGCGTTGCAGTTAACCCACATTTGCAACATCAAAAAGTCTGGTTTTTCCATGGTGGTCGTGAGCAACGTGATTTGTTTACTGAAAATCAATTACGTGACTGGACAGAGTTAGGGGAACGCCTCAATTATGTACCTGCAACCTCCTCTGAACTCATTGAAGGTATCCGTTCGGGGTTTATTCATGAAGTGATTCAAGATGTATTAGGCGAACAGTTGCTTGAGCATGAAATTTATTGTGCAGGTCCGCCACCGATGGTGAAATCTATTGAGCAAATGGCCCATCAAGCAGGTATTCCACAACAACAAATTCATTTTGATCGTTTCTTTTAATCGAAGATATCATTTTTCTCCCGCTCAGGCGATGGTTAACCCATCGCCGGTATTGAGCGATCACGACACATCAAGACCATATTGACGATCTGTGCGATAGATTCAGTTCCTAATTTCTGACGAATATGAGTGCGGTGAATTTCTACTGTTTTATGGCTGATATTCAACATTTGTGCGATATGTTTACTCGAAAGTCCATCGACCAATAAATTTATAATCTCACTTTCTCTTGGTGATAAAGATTTCAATTTAATCATCTGTTCTTGACGTTTTTCTTCTTCAATAAAGTCTTGTTCAGCAAGTTGCAGACAGGCTTGGATTTGATTAAGCATATGTTGTGGATTAAAAGGTTTTTCTAAAAAATCAAATGCCCCAGCTTTCATCGCATTGACCGACATTGGAATGTCGCCGTGACCAGTCATGAAAATGATCGGCATACGGTTTTTTTGTTGGTTCAATTGTTGTTGTAATTGCAAGCCACTCATTCCTCGCATACGAATGTCAAGAATCAAACATGCAGGCGTTTGCGGGCGCTGATAATTCAGGAATTCAGTAGCACTATTGAATGTTTTTGTTTCGAGTTGCACGGAATCGAGCAACCATGTGAGTGAATTACAAATGTCTTGATCATCATCTATCACATACACAATGGGCTCGGGAACATGAGAATTGGTTAAATACATTTTGTACGCTCCTGTGCTGCCAGAGAGATATTAAAAATAGCGCCGGACTCACCTTCACAGACCCATAAATAACCATGATGGTTTTCAATGATGCTTCGAGACAGAGTTAAGCCAATACCCATGCTGTTGTTTTTACTTGAATAGAAAGATTCAAAAATTTGTTCTGGATTTTGCCCTTCGAGTCCAGGCCCATTATCTGCAATTGCAATTCGAGCATGTTGGTTATGTTGCCAAGTGCGGATATAAATGTCCCTTTCACCCTCAGGGTTAGTTTGTAGAGCATCGACCGCATTGAAGACGAGATTGATAATGACTTGGCTAAAGAGCGTTTCATCTGCTGATATAAAAATAGGCGAAACACTTAATTCATAATGGATGGTACATCCACCTTGATCTGCTTTAAGCTTAATCAAAGGATGTAACTCTTGAATAAGATGACTCACAGAATGAATCTGGAAATTCGCTTCGCCTTTACGTAAAAAGCTTCTCATGCTGTGAATAATGCCATTGACGCGATGTGTTTGATTTAAAGCAGCATTGAGGGCATCAAGAGTCTCTTGTGTGTTGGCTAAACCGTTTTGAATGCGAATAATACTACCTCCAACGTAATTGTTGAGTGCAGCCAGTGGTTGATTTAATTCGTGGGCGAGCGCTGTAGCCAGTTCGCCCATCGTTTTGCAACGTGACATATGACCAAGTTGCTTTTCACGAGCACGTGCTTTTTCTTCAGCCTCAATACGCTCAGTGATATCACGATAATTCACCAATACTCCCTGAATATCAGGGTGATCTAATAAGTTACGATAGGTTGCCTCGTGGTGTCGCCATTTTCCATTGTGGTGCAAGATTTTGTAATGAATCACACCAACTGCACGTTGTTCTGTTTTCTTAAATAGAAGCTGTCTGACTTTAATACGATCATCAGGATGAATTGCAGTTAACACATTCTTATTGAGTACAAAGCGATCCCGATAACCAAGAATACCTTGTAATGATGGGCTGGCATAAAGTAGTTTGCCTTGTAAGTCGAGAATAGCAATTCCATCTCCAGAATGCTCAAGCAGCATTTTGAAATATTGATCTTTAGACTGTAGAGCATATTGATACTTTTTGATTTCGCTGATGTTACGTACTAGAGCGAGAAGCTTTGGTTTATTTTCAATCTCAACTTTTTTAAGACATACTTCAACTGGGATATGACGTTGGTCTTGAGACTCTATTAACCATTCAAATGTGATTGCTTCGTCTTTTGTAGTGGCGGCCTGTTGAACTTTTCGGAGTGCATGATGCAAATCAAAACCATGTTGAAAAGCACTGATCTTTTCAACGTTCATTTGTGTCAATTCAGATTTACTATATCCAGTAAGTTCTACAGCGGCTTCATTGGCATCCATAAATTGGACACTGCCAATATCATGTACAAAAATTGCATCGCCCGCTTTATCAAAAATAGTTTGATAATATTGTAAGCTGGTCATTGTAGGTCCTTACCTGAGATGGCTTCCGGCTATCGGGTATAGGGTGAAATATCGTCACTGATAAATCATTTTTTTTATAAGTAAATACTGCATTAAGGGGCAGCATCTTGCAATTAGACTTAGGGTCTAATTACATACTTTTAACATATAAAAATATTCATGTGAAAAATTTATCAGTGATCTCAATGTTATGCAATTTAGATACCATGTTACTTCAACTGATTTAGGTGACAGTTACACGAGGAATGTTAGCTCAAAAAATATCATCTTTTTATCTAACGAATAAAATCAAACTTTATGCTATCTACATACAATCCTTTTTTGATTAGTCATTACACTGGATGAGGCATAGAATAAAACCCGTCAGTCCTACTCATTAAAGTGATATTTTTATGGCGTTCAGTTGGATTCTCTTTACCCTCATGGCTGCTTTTATGCAGGCTTGGCGCAATGCCTTTCAAAAACAATTGAGTACCACTGTCGATGTATGGGGCGTCACCCTTGCACGCTTTATCTTCGCCTTGCCTTTTGCATTGATTTATTTGAGTAGCCTTTATCACTTCTCACCTGTAACAGCGACTGTTCAATTTACGACAAAATATTGGGTTTATATTTTTATCGCAGGCATTAGCCAAATTTTAGCGACTGCGTTAATGGTGCAGTTGTTTAAGCAAAAAAACTATGCCATTGGCGTGGGACTGGCTAAAAGTGAAGCGATCTTAGCTGCAATCATTGGCGTTGCTTTTCTCTCTGATCATTTGTCATGGTTGGCATGGTTTGGGGTGTTACTGGGTGGTTTTGCTGTGTTTCTGTTGAGTCGGGGACATGGTTTTACTGGATTTTCACCCAAAACACTGATGATTGGCATCGGAAGTGGTTTGTGTTTTGCTATCACTTCACTATTGGTCAGAGAGGCCAGTCTTGAACTAACAATGTTGCCAACAATTCATCGCGCTGCATGGGTATTACTGTCGGTGATTGGCTTACAATGTTTGAGTATGCTTTTGTATCTCAGTTTATTCCGTCGTCAAACTTTGCTGGCGATGTGGCAACGTCTAGGACTGACCTTTAAAGTCAGTGTATGTAGTTTTATGGCATCGCTCGGATGGTTTACTGCCATGAGTATGATGAGTGTCCCAGTGGTGAAAACACTTGGTCAAATTGAAATCTTATTTAGTTTGTTGATCTCCGCTTATTTCTTTAAAGAAAAGCTAGCGAAAGCCGAACATTGGGGATTAGCCTTAGTTGTGATAGCGGCAATCTTGGTGATCTGGGCTTAAACATTTTTATAGATCATTGAATATTCTTTAATAAGAAGAAGGGGATGCACCAATAGATTTCATGTTGGCATGAATAATGCTTAATTTTGATGCGTAAATGGATTGATGTTGAACAAGACATTTCGCGAGTTGAAATTAAAGCAAAGTATTCAAGCGACAATAGGAAAGGCATGAAAATCTATACTCAAAGAATAGAAGCAGTGACAGAAGATCAAGCTTTCGAAACTGTGCAACTCAACTTTGATACACGACAAAAGAGCCGTTTTCGTGCAACTTTAGTTTCAGGGTGCGATATTGGTGCAGATTTACCGCGCACAGGTATTCTTCGCGGCGGATCATTTATTGCAACTGAATCAGGTGACTTACTGCGGGTGGACGCATTGCCCGAACGCCTGATGTGTGCCCAAGCTTCTTCTGATTTTGAGCTTTTGAAAGCAGCCTATCATTTAGGGAATCGTCATGTCCCTCTTATGCTCACTCCTCATGCATTATATTTTGAACCTGATCATGTCTTAGCAGAAATGGTCGAAGGATTGGGTTTAATGGTGACTGAAGTGGATCATCCATTTGAGCCAGAAAGTGGTGCTTATGCTCAGCATGGACATGATCATCGTCTCAGCCCAATCAAAGCGATTCATGCTCATGCGCATCACTAATGCAGCTCACTTACTCAAACTGTTAACTTTGTCGTCTACAGCTTTGCCTGTAGGCGCTTATTGCTATTCGCAAGGTGTTGAAAGTGCGATCGATCAAGGTTTGATCCATGATGAGCAATCCAGTATTGCGTACTTCGAAGAAGTTCTGGAAATGCTTTTGGTTCGTTTTGAGCTACCTGTATTGAAGCGTTTGATGCAGGCCCATGATGATGAACAGCAGTTTAATCATTGGGCGCAGTTGTATCGGGCCAGTCGTGAAAGTCGTGAGTTATTGGCTGAATCGCAGCAGTTGGCATTTTCCTTGAACGCATGGATTAAAGATGTATTGAAAATGCCCGTTACGGTCAAAAAACAACTTGGATTTGTACCTGTATATGCTCAGTTATGTGGGCGATTGGATCTGAATATCGAAGATGTTTTAACGGCGTATACATTTACTGTTTTAGAAAACCAAGTACTTGGCGCAGTCAAAACTGTGCCGCTCGGTCAGATGAGTGGTCAACGAATTTTGTGGCATTTACATGGCTTAGTCCCAGATGCCATAACGCATGCAATGTGTATAGAAGATCATCAACTTAGCAGTGCCTTACCTCAATATGCCATGCTCAGCATGTCTCATGAAACACAATATTCGCGTTTATTTAGATCTTAAAAATTATCATAAGGAATCAATCATGTCAGAACGTTCTCCTTTACGTGTCGGAATTGGTGGACCAGTCGGCTCTGGTAAAACAGCACTGACTTTAAATTTATGCCGTGCATTACGTAATAAATACAATATGGCGGTGGTGACCAATGATATTTACACCAAAGAAGATTCCAACTTCTTAACTCGTCATGAAGCCATGTCACCCGATCGTATTGTGGGGGTGGAAACTGGCGGTTGCCCTCATACGGCTATTCGTGAAGATGCCTCAATCAATTTGGCAGCGATTGATGACTTATGTGAAAAGTTTGCTGGTCTAGAGTTAATTATCATTGAAAGTGGTGGTGATAATTTGGCAGCAACGTTTAGCCCTGAACTGTCTGATCTGACGCTATATGTGATTGATGTTGCTGGTGGTGAAAAAATTCCACGTAAAGGCGGTCCAGGTATTACCAAGTCTGACTTACTGATTATCAATAAAACAGATCTGGCGCCAATGGTTGGAGCGAATTTGCAGGTGA
The DNA here is from genome assembly GCF_056779875.1 of Acinetobacter sp. ANC_7634. NCBI lineage: Bacteria > Pseudomonadati > Pseudomonadota > Gammaproteobacteria > Moraxellales > Moraxellaceae > Acinetobacter > Acinetobacter sp. ANC_7634. Next base: position 21,341 of record NZ_JBWYIT010000006.1, read on the forward strand.
TGGATCAAGATGCCAAGCGTATGCGAGGAGATAAACCGTTCTTGTTTTCAAACATGAAAACTGAAGATGGTTTAAACGAGATTATCAGTTTTATTGAAAAACAAGGTTTATTCAAAGCTTAAACAAGAGGGCTTAAAGGATGAAACAATGCAATAAATTCGGTCTATTCATTCTGGCAAGTGTTCCGAGCCTTGTAATGGCACATCCAGGCCATCATCACCATGACGCTAATTTTTGGACGGGCTTCATTCATCCGTTTACAGGATTGGATCATTTGATGATGGCACTCAGTTTCGGCGTTTTGATGTGGAGCATGTCTAAAATTTGGAAGATGATTGGGGCATGGGGCTTGCTTACAGCGCTCGTTGCTGGATTCAGTCTAGGTGCGCATGGAATTATTCCGAATGGCGTTGCAGAAATTGGAATTGTAGGTTCATTGTTCATCTTAGCTGTAAGTTTATGGACCAAATCGAACAGAATTTTTCCAGTTGCAGCAGTGTTTCTATCAGTTTTTCATGGTTCAGCACACGGAGCTGAATTAGCGATGAATGGAAATGTTGGCGTTCAGATTTTAGGCATGATTACTGCCATGGCAATGATTTATGCTCTTGGACTGGGTTTAGGGGCATTGATGGTGAAATTTGTTCCACAAGGTAAAAAGATTGTAGGTGTACTAGCAGCATTGGTTGCAGTAATTGGTTTAGCGTGATCAAACTTGGCAAAATAAAAAACTCCGCAAGCGCGGAGTTTTTTATTCATCAGGGTAATCAGCCACCATTCGCAAGACTTTCAAGCGCTTCCCAGCGCTCTAATTTCTCTAAAAGTAACTCATCAATTTCAGTAAGGCGAATCGAAAGTTGAGTTGCTTTGTCACTATCTGTCACAAATAAAGAACCATCAGCTAAAAGCGCATTAATCTCGGCTTGTTCCTTTTCCAAAGCTTCCATTTCAGCAGGAAGTTGTTCTAAAGCACGTTGATCTTTATAGCTTAGTTTTACTTTTTTAACTGCGGGTGCAGGGGTTGCCGCCGCTTCAGCTTTTGCAGCTGCTTTCTTCACCGCAGATTTCTGATCGACTACAGTTTGATCAGGACGTTGCATGAGGTAGTCTTGATAACCACCGACATATTCATCGATATTGCCTTTGCCATCGAATACCCAAGTTGAGGTCACGACATTGTCCATAAAGGCACGGTCATGCGAGATCAACAATAAAGTTCCTTTGTAATCACTGAGCATCTCTTCAAGCAGCTCAAGCGTCACCATATCCAAGTCATTGGTTGGCTCATCCATCACGATGAGGTTCGATGGTTTAAGCAGTAATTTCGCTAATAAAATGCGGTTACGTTCACCACCAGAAAGGGCTTTTACAGGTGTACGAGCACGCTCAGGGGAGAACAAGAAATCTTGTAAATAGCTATAGATATGACGACGTCCGCCATTGATATCGACAAAGTCTGACCCTTCGGCCACGTTGTCTTTTACCGATTTTTCAAGATCGAGCACGTTACGAAGCTGGTCAAAATAAGCCACTTCGAGTTGTGTCCCTGTTTTGACCGTACCTGAGTGTTCTTGTTGACCCAAAATTGCTTTGATCAGCGTGGTTTTACCGACACCGTTGTCACCGACTAGACCAATACGGTCACCGCGTAGCACCAATGCGTTAAAGTTTTTGATAATTGGAGGATTGTCGCCAAATTGCACACTGAGGTTTTCAATTTCGAAGACCACTTTGCCTGAACGTTGAGCATCTTGGGTGGCCATGCTCACTTTGCCTTGCTGCGAACGGCGGGCTTTAGATTCTTCTCGTAATGCTTTTAAGGCACGCACACGACCTTCGTTACGGGTACGACGTGCTTTAATACCTTGACGAATCCAAACTTCTTCTTCTGCTAACTTTTTATCGAACAGCGCATTTTGTTTTTCTTCTGCTTCCATCTGTGCAGCTTTGAGTTCGAGGTAACGTGAATAGTTCCCTTCATAACTGCGTAAGATGCCACGATCCAGTTCCACAATACGTGTAGCAATACTGTCTACAAATGAACGGTCATGCGAAATGAAGAGTAATGTTAGATTATTTTGATCGAGTAAGAATTTTTCTAACCACTCGATACTTTCAACATCTAAATGGTTCGTTGGTTCGTCGAGTAACAAAACATCAGGTTGGGTGAGTAGTGCGCGTGCAAGAAGCACACGACGTTTACGACCACCTGAAAGATCAGCTAAATCAGCATCAGGATCAAGTCCCATTTTACTGAGGATTGAATTCACTTTAGTTTCAAGTGCCCAACCATCTAATTGATCCATTTTATGTTGCAAGTTACCCATGCGATCGCAAGCTTCCATATCGCCGAGTACACAAGCTTCGCTTGCTTCGTGATAAGCTCTAAGAACAGAAGCTGCTTCACCTGCGCCATCTGCCACAATATCTGCAACACGTCCCGAGTCCATTGGCACGTCTTGAGCCAGCATAGAAATGGTAATACCATTTTGCAGGGAAACTTCACCAGCGTCAGGCAATAAACTTCCATCAATGAGTTTAAGTAAAGTAGACTTACCCTCACCATTACGGCCAATCAAACACACTCGTTCGCCGCGCTCTAAACTAAAATTCGCGCCGTCGAGTAAGTACGGTCCACCAAATGCGAGTTGGACGTCCCTTAAGGTAATATAGGCCATAATGTTTCCTGAAATCCCCTGATGAGGACTTATAATGTCGAATCAAAAAAATCTAAATGAGCAGGCGTCATTTTCCGCACCCATAGAAGATTTGCAAGTCCGAATTGCATTTTTAGATGAATTAGTTGATCAGTTAAATATTCAAATTGCATTACAAAGCCGTGAAATCAGCGATTTAAAGAAACAAATGCAAATTTTGTATCAACGTGTTGAAGCTACTCATGCTGACGATGGTGTTGCTCCATTTGATCCAATTTTGGATAAACCGCCACATTATTAAGACGTGACATAAATACTGATTATTTATTAAGAAGTATGCGTAAATAGTTTGACCTTTGATATGAAGGTCGTTGTAATAGTCTTTTCACTTGCCGAATTCTGAATCTTATCCTATGAGCGCTAAAGTTGTCCTAATAGATCTTGAAAATAACATGCCGACTTCGACGTTATTTCGGGAGATTGTGCAACATTACACCACGACCTATCTATTTCATTCGAAAGGGAGTTTTTATTACAGTCTCACTGATTTGACTGAATTTGCGAGTTGGATTAGTAGTGGTCAAATTGTCATTTTAGAAATGCTTGAGGCAAAAGAAAAAGAATTTGAGTACGCTGTGATTGTGGGGCAAATCTTGGCATTGGTTGAGCATGGCGCAGAGATTGATGTGATTTCTGCACGAGACTGTAGCACCATGTTGGCTGACATGATGCGAGCTTCTGGCATTCAATGTAATTTGATACAGGTACAACCAGAGCAACCTGTGTCAAAACTCAAATACAACGTGCCTTCAGTTGAAACTATTCGTCAAAATCATGATTTATTTAAAGTAAAGCAGTATTGTGATGTTGTGGTTCGTATGGAAGGGAAGCCCAACACCTTAGCTAAGCTTAAAAACTCGATCGAGAATACGTTGCGCATAAATGACGAGCACAGCGCTAAATTGATTGGCATGCTGATTAATTTAAAGGTAGTTAAAAAAGAAGGTGAGCAAATTTCCTTTCGTAAAAAGGTATTAAAGCAGTGGGCTCAATTGGATATGAATGTTGATGAAGATGTAGTAGCAGACCACAAGCTTGGTCAGGTAGATGCGTTATTGGCGAAGCTACATATCGAAGCAAAAGACATTTTAGCTGAAATTGAAGAGTCACAAGACATTCAACATATTCAGAGTGATTTGTTTAAAAATTTTGAAAAAATAGATCCTGTCCAGCTGGAAGTCATCCAAAAATTGAATGCTTTAAAATCCGGAAAGCCTAAAGATATTTATGAACTGCGTGATTTATTAGAACAGCTATTTCCAAAATCTGATGTGCGATTATTGCTTAAGGAAATGATTGATAAGGGATATATTTATTGGAATGGTCATGAAGTACTTTATAGCCATGAGATGTTTTTGAACTAAAATATGCCTAGGAAAAAAGCGATGATTTTATCGCTTTTTTTTTATTTCAGTTGCACTGTGCTTAGGTGGGTTATACCACATCGTGCCTTATTTGGTTCAGATCTCAATACTGGTTTCATGCCGCTATAAATCGTATTTTTAATTTTCAACTTGCCTTTTATATTCGGCTTATGCAACTCTAATATAAGAAGCAAAAGGTGAACTATGGAAAATGCTGGACTTTGGATAACGATTCTTATCGTTGTGTTTGTGCTGGGCTCGATCTTCGGATTACGTGTAAATCCAAGAGAAAAAGCTTTGGGGATTATGCGTGAGAAAGCGCGAAAAATGGGATTACACCCACGTTTGATTGCTGCACCTTCATGGACCAATATTCCAATGGCATCAGAAAATCGTGCCAGTATGGTGGCGTATTACAGCGTTATCATTCCTGATGGTCGCCTACCTTTAATGCGCGCTTTGGTTGAAAATGAAAAACTCAATGTTGTTCACGGAAATGAGAAATTTAATGATTTCCCCATTGCATTAAAAGGGATTTATGCTATTGATATGCAGTCTAATTGCGTCGGTTTGTACTGGAATGAAGAAGAAGATCTTCACGCTACACAACTTGATGAAATGAAAGCACTTTTACATAAATTGGCTGAAATTTAATTTTTTTAATCTTATAGGAATAACGGTTCACTATGGCGAATGCTCCTAAGTCCACATCCAAAAGCGCTACAGCTCAATCGTCAGAAGCTGGAAAAAAACGTGCTTTAGTGATCGTCGAGTCGCCTGCTAAAGCGAAGACCATTAATAAATACTTAGGTTCAAACTACATTGTGAAATCATCTGTGGGTCATGTCCGTGACTTACCAACAGGTGCTTCAAAAAGTACGGAAAAGAAACCAGTAACACGTACCAAACAGACTGCTGAAGAGAAAGCTGAAAAAGCTCAACAGGCACTGATTAATCGTATGGGGGTAGACCCTGAGCACGGTTGGAAAGCACACTATGAAGTGCTTCCTGGTAAAGAAAATGTTGTTTCAGAACTGAAAAAGCTTGCTTCGCAGGTTGACGAGGTCTATCTCGCAACCGATTTGGACCGCGAAGGAGAAGCAATTGCTTGGCATTTAAAAGAAGTCATTGGTGGTGATGACTCTCGTTATAGACGTGTGGTTTTCAACGAAATTACTAAAAATGCCATTCAAGAAGCATTTAAACAGCCTGCTCGTTTAGACATTGATAAAGTCAATGCACAACAAGCACGCCGTTTCCTTGATCGTATTGTTGGCTTTATGATTTCACCACTATTGTGGGAGAAGATCGCACGTGGTTTATCTGCGGGTCGTGTACAGTCAGTTGCTGCGAAACTTGTGGTAGAGCGTGAGCGAGAAATTCGTGCTTTTATTCCTGAAGAATATTGGCAAGTTTTTGCAGATACCAAATCTAAAAAAGATGATATTCGTTTAGAAGCAGTCAAACAGTCAGGTAAGACATTAAAACTTCAAAACAAAGCACAAACAGATGCTTTATTGGATGTTTTAAAAGAAGCTGAATTTAAAGTTGCTGCCCGTGAAGATAAACCGACCAAAGTTAATCCGAGCGCACCCTATATCACATCGACCTTACAACAAGCAGCAAGTACTCGACTTGGTTTCTCTGTAAAGAAAACAATGACGATGGCACAGCGCTTGTATGAGGCAGGTTATATTACCTATATGCGTACCGACTCTACATTCTTGAGTGATGATGCGGTCAATATGGTACGTGGACATATCGAAACCGAGTATGGTGAAAAATATCTTCCTGCAAAGCCAAACCGTTTTGGAAATAAAGCAGGTGCGCAAGAAGCCCATGAAGCGATTCGTCCATCAAACGTCGCGTTGAAGGGTGATCAGCTTGCGGGCGTAGATCGCGATGCTCAGCGTCTATATGATCTGATTTGGCGTCAGTTTGTTGCATGTCAAATGACACCTGCTGAATATTTGTCTTCGACAATCTTGGTCGATGCAAACGGTGTAGAACTTAAAGCTAAAGGTCGTACTTTGGTATTTGATGGCTTTACGAAAGTACGTGGCCAGAACAAGTCGGATGATGATGTTTTACTGCCTGCTGTGAAAGTGGGTGAAGTTCTGCAACTTCAAAAGTTAGATCCTTCGCAACATTTCACTAAACCACCTGCACGTTTTACAGAAGCATCATTGGTGAAAGAGCTTGAGAAAAAAGGCATTGGTCGTCCTTCAACTTACGCAGCGATTATTTCAACGATCCAAGATCGTGGCTATGTGAAATTGGATAACCGTCGTCTCTATGCAGAGAAGATGGGTGAAATCGTTACAGATCGTTTGGACGAAAGTTTTAACAACTTAATGAATTATGCATTTACTGCAGATCTAGAAGGTCAACTGGATAAAGTTGCAGATGGTGAGCGTAATTGGAAAGAGTTATTAGATAGTTTCTATGGTGATTTTAAGAAACGTCTGACTACTGCACAGGGTGAAAATGGCATGCGCCGTAATCAGCCTGTTGAAGTTGATGCTGTGCATTGTAAAGAATGTGATCGTCCGATGCAGATTCGTACCGGTACCACAGGTGTATTCTTAGGTTGTTCTGGCTATAACTTACCACCGAAAGAACGTTGTAAAGGTACACTTAACTTAACGCCAGTAGAGTCCTTGGCCGCATTATCTGATGATGAGTCTGCAGAAACCGCAGATTTAATGTCGAAAAAACGTTGCCCAATTTGCGAAACAGCAATGGATAGCTATGTTATTGATGGTGGTCGTAAACTTCATATCTGTGGGAACAATCCAGACTGCGAAGGTTTTGAGCTTGAAGAAGGTGAGTTCAAAATTAAAGGGTACGATGGTCCAACAATTCCATGTGACAAATGCGATGGTGAGATGCAGTTAAAGACAGGGCGTTTTGGTCCTTATTTTGCCTGCACAAGCTGTGAAAATACACGTAAAGTATTGAAGAACGGTCAACCAGCGCCTCCTCGTGTCGACCCGATTAAAATGGAACATTTGCGCTCAACGAAACATGACGACTTTTTCGTATTACGTGATGGAGCAGCAGGCTTATTCTTAGCAGCAAGTAAATTCCCTAAAGTGCGTGAAACTCGTGCTCCTAAGGTTGCGGAATTGCGTACGGTTGCTGAACAGCTAGATCCAAAGTATCAGTTTATTCTGCAAGCGCCAGATACTGACCCTGATGGAAACCCAACTTTAGTGAAGTTTAGTCGTAAAAATCAAGCGCAATATATTGGTTCTGAAACGCCTGAAGGTAAACAAACGAAATGGTCTTTGATTTACCAAGATGGTAAATGGATTGAAGCTTAACGATTAAATAACAGAAAATGCTGACTTAGGTCAGCATTTTTTTATGACATTAAATTTATTGTCTTACACATACTCTTGAGAGATTTTCTATTTCTGTATCAAATAGAATGAAATTCGCAATCATTTCTTTGTTATCGAGTTTTTTAATTAGTAATTTCACAGCATCAGGATCAGCTAAAGCTGATTTAAGGTTTAATTGCTCTTCAACTTGAGCATTGTCTATTTCAAATTTCAGTAATTTATTTTGATCAATTGTGAGTATATGTTCTTGTAAACTCCATTGAGCTTCAGATTGGGTATAAGCAATTGCTTTCTCGTTATCTTTAATAAAGGTCATTTGATTTTTTTCAAAATATTGACCATTTGGTTTGAACTCAGACACTATTTCGCTTTTCGCAGCATAACCCATGTAATCCATTTCTTCAGTACATTTCCATTTGGCTGAAAGTGCTGATAATTGAATATTTTCACTACTGTGTGAATTGGTTGCAGACGAGCTGGTAGCTTGATTACATACAAAAATGAATGTACACAGCACTAAAGTTTTTTTAAATATTTGATATTTTTGCATTGTTATACCGTTATTTTTTTTGGGGAATTGTAAGTTTATTACAATATATATAAGGGTTCTATTTGAAAAATTGAAAATCTCAATGTAATAAATAAGTATCTGAATTAATTTAAATATGAGAATAGCAATAAAGTATGCAGCAAAGGATAGAAACTTTTATTTTGGCTCCCGACTCTTTCAAAGAAAGCATGCCTGCTGAGCAGGTATGCATGATTATGAAAAATGCCATCCATAAAGTCTTACCCGATGCACAATGTATTTTGAATCCAATGGCAGATGGTGGTGAAGGAACCATTGATGCATTGGTCATGGCAAAATCAGGATTAAAAATCGCGTGCGAAGCACAAGGCCCATTCGCTAATCAGCGTGTCATGACTCATTTTGGATTAATTGATCAGGGACAAACAGCAGTCATTGAAATGGCGAAAGCCAATGGCATTCATCTCATACCACCTCATTTAAGAAATCCTTTGTTCACTAATACTGTAGGAACAGGGCAACTGATTGCTGCAGCTCTCGAATTCGGGGTGAAAAAGATCATCATCGGATTGGGTGGGAGTGTGACCAATGATGGTGGTGCTGGTATGGCGCATGCTTTGGGCGTGAAATTTATTAATCAATATCATGAAGTATTTGAGCCAACAGGTGGAAACTTAAACCAAATCGATTCCATTGATGTGTCACAACTCGACCCAAGATTGACTAAAACAGATATTGTTATTGCTTCAGATGTAAACAATCCATTATGTGGTCCACTTGGCGCATCTTATATTTTTGGTCCGCAAAAAGGGGCAACACCTGAAATGGTGCAAGTATTGGATCATAATTTATTGCACTTTGCAGGGGTGGTAGAGCAGCAGCTTTTAGTTGATTTACGTCATCGATCTGGTGCTGGTGCAGCAGGTGGTTTGGGATTTGGTTTGATGGCATTTACAGGCGCAGATATTCGATCGGGTGCTGAATTAATCATTGAGGAAACTCAATTGGCTGAAAAAATTGCGCAAGCTGATTATGTATTTACGGGTGAAGGGAAAATTGATACTCAGACTCAATTTGGTAAAACCCCATTTGCCGTTGCTCAAGTCGCATATCGGCACAACAAGCCTGTATTTGCATTCGCTGGTAGAGTTGGTGAAGGGGTAGAACCATTGTACGAACAAGGGTTTCATCACATCTGTAGTATTAATCCTCTGGATCAAAGTTTGTCAGAATCCTTGAAAAATGCAGTTCAGAATTTAGATTTAACGGTACAAAATATCGTAAGGCAGTATATCTAATCCTCTATGTAAGTGGGCTTTGAGGTTTAAAACTGAAGCGTGTTTGTATTTTCTAAATCTAGCTCTGTTAAACTATTGTTATTGTAAAATTGATGAGTAGCGATGAGTTTAGACAGCCTGATTGATGAATTAAATCCTCAACAAAAACAAGCTGCAACCACAGAAGCCTTACATAGTTTGGTGTTGGCGGGTGCGGGCTGTGGTAAAACCAAAACGATTGTGGCACGTGCTGCTTATCTTATTGATCAAGGTGTACCCGCCAATCAAATTCAAATTTTGACGTTTACGCGTCGTGCTGCCAGTGAAATCGTGGCGCGTGTCGAATTGGCACTCGGTGAACAAGCAAAAGGATTACGAGCATCAACATTCCATACTTTTTGTATGTACTTGCTGCGTCGTATACCAAAAGCTTTCGGCTTAGCGCAATTCTCAATTATTGATCGTGATGATCAACTCATGATGTTTCGTTTGATACGTGGTAAAGATGATAAGAAGAATCCCAATCAGCTCCCGAAGCCTGCTGAATTATGTGATCTGTATTCATATGCTAGAAATACGCGTCAAAAGCTAAGTGTTGCCATAGAAAAGCAAATGCCTGAATTCTTAGCAATGAAAGACCTGATTGCAGAAATCATGAAAGAATATGAAACTCGAAAGCAGGCACGCAGCTTTCTTGATTATGACGATATTCTTGCGATCGTGGCATCAGCTTTAGCACAGTCTGAGGGTCTAGTCGATTATGTGGCCTCGATTTGCAGACATATGCTTGTGGATGAAATGCAAGACACCAATCCATTGCAATGGGCGCTATTAGAGCCTTTAAAGGATCGAGTAAGTTTGTTTTGTGTCGGGGATGATGCTCAATCGATTTATGGTTTTCGTGGAGCAGATTTCGAAAACATTCATCATTTTAAAGAGCGTGTGCCAGCAGCACAGATCTTTAAATTAGAAAAAAACTACCGATCTACTCAAGAAATTTTAGATTTATCAAATTGGTTGCTTGATCAAAGTGAGATTAAATATGACAAGCGCTTAAATGCGTATCGAGGTACAGGCATAAAGCCTAAAATTCATATTTTCCCGAATGAGTTTGATGAAGCAAAATGGATTGCCATAGATATTAAAGAGCGACATTTGCTTGAGGGAAGTCCTTGGCGCGATCATATGGTTCTGGTACGTTCAAGCTTTGCAGCTCGTCATATTGAAGCAGCTTTCATTGCAGCCAATGTCCCATATCGGTTTATTGGTGGTATGAAACTTCTTGAAACTGCGCATGTTAAGGATTTACTGAGTTTACTACGGGTCATTGCCAATCCTTCAGACGATATTGCATGGATGCGGTTTTTGACGCTTTGGGATGGGGTCGGTGATGTTGGCGCAAGCCGTTTAGCGCAACAGTTGTTACAGGACCCTCAAGATGACGTCATTGCGGAAAAACTAGAAAAATTTGGACGTATTCCTGCTGAGGCTCTACTCATTATGAAGCAGTTGAATGTGATAAAGACTGAAGTTCAAGCTTGCGTAAGCTTGGCAATTCAGGCAATAGAAATTCAGTTGAGTGAAAATTACAAAAAGGATTGGGGGCGTCGTCAAGGAGACTTTGAGTTGGTGAAACAGTTAGCTTCAAAACATACTCAGTTAAGTGAGTTTTTAGAAGCCTACGTGCTTGATCCAGTTTCAATCAGTGAAATCGAGCGCCAATCAGAGACTGATGTTGTGACTTTGATCACGATACATTCTGCGAAAGGAACTGAACAAAAAGTTTGTTACGTGGCGAATGTGACACCTGGTCAGTATCCACATGCAAGAGCTCAAGGGGATTTTGATGAAGTTGAAGAAGAACGCCGTGTGCTTTATGTAGCACTTACCCGTGCACAAAATGAATTGATTTTAACCAAGCAAAATTTGGTGACGTGGGCAAGGGAACAAGTCGATGAGCAAGGACGAAAAGTTGAAAGCTATTTTCTTAATGATCTTTCAAGACATTTGTGTACAAGTGAAACACATTATAAAACCAGGCAGCAAACGGTTAAGAGTGCTTTGATTGAGCGACAGTCGATTAATTTAGATTTTGGGATTGATCTCGATTAAACTATCTAGATTGTTTCATACAAAAAGTAGAGTAGGCGCGTACTTTTTGGTTTTTTTGCCTATCTTCTTAAGGTTTTTTCATGAAAATTTTAGTTCGTAACTTAGAGCGCAGCATTACTGAAGCTGAGATTCTGGAGTTATTTCAGCAGTTTGGAACAGTAGACTCATGTACATTGGTATTAGATGCTGCAACAGGCAAATCGAAAGGATTTGCCTTTGTTGAAATGCCACATGGTCGTGAAGCTGTGAAAGCAATTAAGGGGCTGAACACCCGTAAAGTTAAAGGTGCAGGTATTCGAGTAAAAGCTGCAGACGAAAAGCCAGAAGCATAACTTGATGTCTAAATAAAGTAGGAGCAGTTATTGCTCCTTTTTATTTGATATTTTATTTAATTTCACTAATAAATATGAATCTTTTTTAGCTTTTTTGACCGACTTTTGTACTTTGAAGAATTGACATATTTTTGAAATGTATTTCTGTTATATATTAATATTTTTATTAAAAATATACACTTAAAATCACATTTATATACAAATTATTGTGAAGTATATCTTAATAATAGATTGAATAAGTTTGAGTGAAGTGTGTAGTATAAAAGCTCCATTATAAAACCCCAAAAGGTTATAAAAATGTCTATTCAAGAATTAAATCATCTAGAAACAGAAATCGTATCAGGTGCAGGTACGTTAATCGGTGACACGCTTCAAAACGCATCAAACTTATTTTCGAGCACATTGAATGTTCAAGCTCCAATTTGGAAGCCACTGAGCCTAATTCCTGGTGTTGGTACAGTTCATCAAGCAATTGATGTTGGCTTCCTTGCGATTTCAGAAGGTCTTTACAAGGCTGGAACACTGTTAGGTGGTGATCAAGATCAGGTCAAATTTCATTATGACAATGAAAAAGGCGATGGGACTTATAATCCATTAGGAATTTTTAAGGGTATTGTTCGCTAATATAACCTTAGATTCATTCGAAAGGGTCAGCCATGTATTTGGCTGGCTTTTTTTTTAAGCAGTATGCATTAATCATCAAGCTTTCAATCAATCTTGTTGATCTAAAATTAATCTTTATTTTTTTCTTAAAAGCATTGCGTGATATGGCGCCAACATTTAAGTTGTATGACATAAATGTTGCTAGGAAGTTTTCATGTCTCGTGTTGCTCGTTTTCATGCAGATCGCACTAATCAAAAACTCTATTTTGCCCGTCTATCATGTCAGCAAGCAGAACAGACAGATCATATTCAACAAGCTCAAGCCCATCGTGAAGCGGCAGTCTTTCATTTGCATGGAGCGGTTTTGGCATTTTTGCAAGAGTTGGTTCGTTATTACCGTTTAAATGATTTTTCACCTACATTAAAATCTATTGAAGAGCATATGGCCGCTAAAGGGCAAGTTTCTCCAGAAATCACCGTTTTACAGCATCTTGCAAAGGATGGTTTTATTGCAGAACTAAAGCGCGCTTATCGTATGTGCCAGTATGCACCTGAACCAAGTGCACCAGAACCTGAGGATGAGACTTCTTCAAATCTTATTATTAAAGTCACGCAGACACCTCAAGCGTGGTTGCCAGACACTCAAATTCTTCGAGAGTGGCATCGTGACTTAACCCATCTTATTGACGGTTTTCGTAACGAAATGGTTGAGTTTTAATTGTAATCATGACAGTTTTAAACGATTAGACTTGAAATATAAATTTTAGAACTTATATAAAATAGTCTAAGCTATGCAAAGTGCATTCAGCATTTTGCCACCATGTGAATCATGGAGGGTATATGTCTATAGAGCAATTGAAAGAATTATTCGGAACACAAGAAGCAATTTTAGAATTGGTGCAACTTGAGAATGGCGAGTTAGCGCTTCGTCACGCTGCATCCGAGGATGAGCCACTTGTGAAAATTCAATTTAATGATGAAGTGAAAGCTTTATTAGGTGATCATATGCCTTTGATTGCCCAACACATGATTCAGGCTGCGTTATTTGCACTTCTCGAAAAACAATCGAATGAATGGCATGCGGAAGTCGTAGATGAAAAACCACAGTTTTATAGCTAAGAAAAAACCGCGCAAATAGCGCGGTTTTTATTTTACTTAGTGAGATGGTGCATGATGATGTGCGATTTCAATTTGATTTAGAATATGATTGCTCATGTTCTTCGCCATTTCTTCCTTCGCGTAATACACTTCACCAATTTCATCTGCACGTATTGCTTCAGCTTCTTCTTTACTTTCTGCACAGATCAAAACTTGAATCTGTGGATTCAGAAGTTTGGCAGTATCTACAATCTTATGAATATCTAAAATATCCATCGGCGAGATAATTAAAAGCCTCGCATGTTGTATATGCGCTTGAATTAATACGCCCGGTTCTGTTGCTGAACCTGATACTGCAGCAATATCTTTTGCACGTAGTTTTTCAACAATTTCTCGATTTTCTTCAGCAATCACCACTTTGATGTTATTTTCCATCAGTGTTTTTGTTAAGCGACGTCCAACTTCTCCATGACCGACCATGACCACTTGATCGCGCAGGTAGTCCTGTGAGACCTCGTCAGGTAGCATCGCCAATGGATCACCACTACGCTCAAGCAAACGAGCCAAATGCGAGCGCTCACGAATCCATTTCTGTACGGGTTCAATGGCTGAAAATAAAACAGAATTGAGCGAAATAGAAAATAATGCCCCGGCTAAAATCAAGTTTTGAGCTTCAGGGGTTAATAATCCTATAGATAGACCGAGTGTTGCCAATATAAATGAGAACTCACCGATTTGAGCGAGTGAGGCACCTACTGTAAGTGCGGTATTTAATGGATAGCGGAAGAACAAAACCAGCGCCATTGCTGCTAATGTTTTTCCGATCATGATAATGCTAATCACAGCCAGAATATGAAGTGGTTCTTCAACGATAATTGTTGGGTCAAACAACATTCCGACAGAGACGAAGAATAGGATGGAGAATATCTCACGCAGTGGTAACGTTTCTTCTTCAGCACGATGACTGAAGTCAGACTCTTTAACCACCATCCCAGCAAAGAATGCACCTAATGCCATTGAAACGCCAAAAATCGCATATGAACCATAGGCAATGGATACGGCTGCTGCAACCACAGTCAGTGTAAATAGCTCGCGAGAACCCAAGCGTACGACAAACTGAATAATTTTAGGGATGAGGCGCTTACCAATAATCAGCATAAAGGCAATAAAGCCCGCAACTTTAAGTAAGGTTATTCCTAAAGTCACAAAGACATTTTGATCTGGATCAGCGCCTTCCAGTGCTGTTCCACCAAGGAGTACAGCTGTAGCGGGTAATAAAACTAAAGCGAGCACCATGACTAGGTCTTCGACGAGTAGCCATCCCACAGCAATTTTTCCATTGACTGAATCCAGTAAGCCTCGGTCACCTAAAGCTTTTAGGAGTACCACAGTACTCGCACAAGATAAGCTTAAGCCAAACACCAATGCTGACCCAAAACTCCATCCCCATAGCATGGAGACGCCAATCCCGAGGATGGTAGCCACTGTGATTTGTAAAATTGCACCAGGGACAGCAATACGCCGAACTTGCATTAAATCTTTCAGTGAAAAGTGCATCCCGACACCGAACATCAAAAACATGACACCCAGTTCTGCGAGTTGATTGGCTAGTGTGATATCGGCGACGATACCGGGGGTTTTGGGGCTAATAATAATGCCGGCAATGAGATAGCCAACAAGAGGGGGTAGACGTAAACGTGCGGCGATAAAGCCAAAAATAAGGGCTAAGCCAAAACCAACCGCAAGCAATATAATTAAATCTACATCATGTGGCACTAATCACCCCTTAAATATTTATAAATTATGAATTGGCTTTTGAGCTGTATAAGCATAAAAAATGCCAAACTGAGATTAAATTTTAACAACCTGAAGAAAAAAAAGGCAAAAAAAACGACCCAATGGGTCGTATTTTTTTAAAGAACTAAAATTATTTGATTTTAGCTTCTTTGAAGATTACGTGTTGACGGATTTTTGGATCAAATTTTTTGATTTCCATTTTTTCCGGCATAGTACGTTTGTTCTTAGTAGTGGTATAGAAATAACCTGTACCAGCAGAAGAAACTAGGCGAATCTTATCACGCATTTTCGTTGCTCCTTAGATCTTTTGACCTTGAGCACGTAGGTCAGCAACAACCTTTTCGATGCCCAATTTGTCGATAATACGCATACCTTTAGTAGTTAGACGAAGACGTACGAAACGTTTTTCGCTTTCTAACCAAAAACGGTGGTGGTGCAGGTTCGGCTCGAACCGGCGCTTAGTTTTGTTGTTGGCGTGTGAGACGTTGTTACCAACGACTGGACGCTTGCCGGTAACTTGGCAAACCTTAGACATGGTGTAACTCCATTGATTTAGCCAACAGCAAACCTGTATGGCCAGTCAAAATAAAACGGATTGAATTCATTCAAGGGGCGTTTTATATCAAAAATACGCTTAAAAGACAAGCGAAATTGATAAAAACAGGGCATGACCTGTTGTGATAGATCATGCCTTGATCATTTAACGAAGAAAGGCTTTACGGATAAGACTAGGGATCGGTCTATTAAACGGAGGCAGTACGTATTTCAAGCTGAATAGCTTTGGAATAGACATGACTGAGCGTTCATTTGATAAACTGAAGAAGCCTTCGGGACCATGGTATCTGCCCATACCAGATGCACCAACGCCACCGAAAGGTAGATCATCTTGTGCAACATGAGTAACAACAGCGTTTTGACCAAAGTGTCCAGAGTGAGTACGTTGCGAAACGTATTCTGCTCGAGCATCGTTAAAGTCGAAATAGTATAATGCAAGTGGACGTGGTCGGTCATTAATAAACTCGATAACTTCGTCTATTTGATCATATTCTAAGATTGGTAAAATTGGACCAAAGATTTCGTTCTTCATAATTTCCATATCAGGGCTGATATTGGTCAGAAGGGTTGGCGCTATTTTACGTACAGAAGCAAGCTCTTCTTTTAATGGGTTAATTTCAGTGACTTGAGCACCATTTTGAATCGCATCTTCTAAGTAACCTTGTAAGCGTTTATTTTGCTTATCGCTCACTATAGAGGTGTAATCTTGGTTGTCACGTAATGTTGGATACATCGTTTTCGCAACGGTTTCAAACTGGTGAATAAACTCTGAAGTTTTACCACGTGGTAGGAAAATATAATCTGGTGCGACACAAGTTTGACCCGCATTCCACAATTTACCGAATGCAACACGCTCCGCGACATCCTTTAAGTCAATTGAAGGGTGCACGATAACTGGTGATTTACCACCAAGTTCTAGAATAACTGGAACTAAGTTTTCAGATGCTGCTTTCATCACAGTCTTACCAACATTGGTAGAGCCTGTGAAGACTAATTTATCAAATGCAAGATGACTGAATGTGTCAGAGATTACGCCACCACCTGTAACAACGGCAACTAACTCTTGTGGGAACGCTTCAGATAAAGCATTTTGTAATACATAGCCAAAGTTACGAGAGGTGCTTGAAACTTTAATCATGGCATGGTTGCCCGCTGCCAATGCACATACTAATGGGCTAATCGCCAATAATAAAGGGTAGTTCCAAGGGGAAATGATACCGACAACACCTAAAGGTTGATACTGAACCCAACCTTTTGCAGGTTGATGTAAAATACCGATATGGCGTTTAGAAGGCTTCATCCACTCTGTTAAATGTTTGCTGTAATATTTGATTTGTTCGAGTGAAGTGAGTAGTTCACCAATTTTCGTTTCAGAAACCGAACGATTACCATAATCTTGGCTAATTGCTTCTGCAATTTGGTCCTGATATTTAATCAAAACTGCTTTAAGACGAGCCAAACGTTCAATACGCTGTTTTGCTGTCGGGTTCGGATAACGTCGATAGGCTGCTTTCTGAAGCGCTAGAAGATCATGTAAATGCTGAACTTCCGATGCTTCAGTCGTCATTAAATTTGTTTTTGTTTGACTGTTCATGACCAGTACCACTAATGTAAGGGTTGATGTGATTTTTATTTTTAGAGTAAATACTCTAAAAGTCAAGTCACTTTTATGTTAGCTTGGGCTAAACGTCATTATTCTTGTTATAGATGGTATTAGGATGTCGCATTCCAAAACGTTAAAAACCAAAGACCGAATCTTGCAAATTAGTTTGCAACTCTTTAACGAACGTGGAGAGCGATCTGTCACAACTAACCATATCGCAGCAGAGTTAGGTATTAGCCCTGGTAATCTCTATTATCACTTTCGTAACAAGCAAGAGATCATTAAAGAGTTGATGGAGCAATATCAGCATGCAACTTTAGAGCTGCTAGCATTGCCAGAAGACCGTGATGTAAATGCCAATGATAAAATCCGATACTTTCAAGTACTCAGTAGTCAGTTATGGGCCTATCGTTTTCTGCATCGTGATGTATATCATTTAACCGAAAATAATGATGACTTTAGAAAAATTTACCCGCGTTTCGCAGGTAAAGTGATGCAACAAGGTCAAAAGATTTACCGAGCCTTCGTCAATGCAGGTCTCATGCAAATGACAGAGTCTGAAATTGAAGCGTTGATCATTAACCTATGGATCGTCCTAACCAATTGGACGAACTTTCTCTATATGTCTGGTCATTTAAAAGATTCCAACCATCTAGATGAAAAGTGGGTTTGGCAGGCACTGCGTCAAATGGTGTTTCTTGAAGGTCCTTATTTACGTGGTGAAAGTCGTCAGACTTATGAGCGCTTGCTTGAAACGCTGGGAACATCTGAATTATTTGCTAGTCTTTCTGCTGATCGAGAAGATTGATTTCAGCAAAGATAATTTGAAAGCATTAAAAAAAGAGTTAGAATACGCGGCTGTTTTTCAATTTAACTGTTAAGTGATATAAATCATCATGAATATGACAACTGCTAACACAGCACGTTTACTGATTACTTGCGAAGATAAACCAGGAATCGTGCAGGCTGTATCGAGCTTTTTGTATCATCAAGGGGCAAACATCACTGCGCTTGATCAATATGCAACAGAAGCTCAGGGCGGGCGTTATTTCATGCGTGTTGAGTTTGAACTCGACAATTTGCAAAGCCGTAAGGAAAATATTCTACAAACTTTCGCCACAAACGTAGCTGAACGTTACAACATGCATTGGCGTCTAGCTTTAGTGTCAGATGTAAAGAAAGTAGGTATTTTGGTATCGAAAGTCGATCATGCCTTGCTTGAACTTTTATGGCGTCATGCACGTGGTGGATTACCTTGTGAAATCACTAAGGTTGTGTCGAATCATGAAGATCTACGTGAGTCTGTGGAAAATTTCGGTATTCCTTTTGAAGTTGTGCCTGTCAATAAAGAGAACAAGCGCGAAGCATATGCAAAAATTGATGAGTTAATGCAAGGTAATGATTTGCTTGTACTCGCACGTTATATGCAGATTCTTGATGAAGAGTTCGTCTCTAAGTGGGAAATGAAAGTGATCAACATTCATCATTCTTTCCTTCCAGCTTTTGTGGGTGCTAACCCTTATAAGCAAGCGTATGAAAAAGGCGTAAAACTGATTGGTGCAACAGCGCATTATGTGACAGCTGATTTGGATCAAGGCCCGATTATTGAACAAGATGTTGAGCGTGTCAGCCATGATTTTACAGTTGATCAATTACGTGAATTAGGTCAAGACGTTGAGCGTAATGTCTTGGCGCGTGCTGTTAAGTGGCATTTAGAAGACCGTATCATTGTTGATGGTAATAAAACTGTGGTATTCCAGTGATTTTTAATTAAATATCACTGATTTATTAAGGCATGCGTGAGCATGCCTTTTTTATTGATGATCAAAAAAACTCATCAAAACTGCAGAATTAATAGTTGCAAATGAAAACACTTCTCATTTATTATTGGCGTACTTTAATTGTACTAACCGATAAGTTTGATTGAAATCTTCCTTCTGAAGACAGCGTCAATGTATATCAGGTCATAAACTTTAATGAGCCCATCTTCCATTCCTATGATGCAAAATCCAATCTCAATGAAAAAGAAAGTGCTTACTTCGCTCATTGCAGTGGTGATCGGGCATATTGGTGTTTTATTTGCAGTGAGTCAGATGAAAACACCTGAATTAAAACCTATTGATAAAGACCCAATTAAGGTTCGTTTTGTTCAGATTAAAGAGGATGCGCCACCGCCGCCACCTCCTGTTGAACCTGTGGAACCTCAAGTTCAACCAAAACCAGAACCTAAAGTCGTTGAACCACCTCCTGTGGTTAAACCCAAAGTCATTGCTGAAAAGCCTAAACCTGTCGAACAAAAAGCAATTGTTCAAGAAGATAAATTAGAAAAGCAAAAGCAGGAACAACAGCGTTTAGAGCAAGAACGTAAAAATCGTGAGTTACTTGAACAGCAGCGACGTGAGCAAGCATTGCGTGACCAACAGCTACGTGAGCAACAAGAACGTGAGCGCTTGGAAAATGAAAGACGCGAACAAGAACGTCGTGAGCAGCAAGCTCGTAATACACCAAAGAATTTAAGTATTGGGCAAATATCATGGTCTCGTACACCGAAGCCATCATATACCAACCGAGATTTACAAGGTTCTGATCGTACTGTTGTAGTATCGATTGAAGCGGACACTAACGGTAATGTAGTGAATGCCAGAATCACAAAATCAAGTGGGATTGATTCGCTTGATCAAAAGATTTTACGCTCAGTGCGTAATGCAAAATTCAGACCTTATAAGGAAAATGGTGTGGCTTATCCGTTTAGAGCGGAACAACCATTTGAACTTAAGTTGAATTCTAACGGCTAACTTTTATTAGGAGTTCGAGTATGAACTTTTCAGTTTATTGGCAACATGCTGATGCAGTCAGTAAGACGCTTTATTTCGTTTTACTCGCAATGTCTATTGCGACATGGACGATTGTCGTTTTACGTGTGATGGGAACACGTCAACTGAAAGAAGTTGCTTATGCTCAACTCTCTAAAGCACTAGCAGGATTGAAAGCAAAACTCGCTCCTTTGGGATTTGAACAACGTAAAGCTGTTGCGGAGCAAGCTTTATTGCGTCAGATTGCTTTGGAAAAAGCATCTGCTGAAAAAGGTGTTGCTGTACTCGGAACAATTGCCTCACTTGCACCATTTGTAGGGCTATTTGGTACAGTATGGGGAATCTTCCATGCATTGGTTGCAGTAGGTAAAAGCGGTCAAGCAGGACTTGCACAAGTTGCAACCCCTGTGGGTGAAGCCCTGATTATGACTGGTATTGGTCTAGCAGTAGCTATTCCAGCAGTGATTGCATACAACATTTGTATTCGCTTTAATCGTACATTAAGTAATGAACTACAAGATCATGCTCACAGTCTTTTAATCGACACGATGCTGCAACAAGATTCTTCTGCGCAAAAAGTTGAAGTGAAAGCGACTCAAGAAAGTTACGTTGGAGGTCAAGCTTAATGGCTTTTCAATTGGGTGAAGACAACGATACAGGCATGACGGAGATGAACCTCATCCCGTTAATTGACATTATGTTGGTTTTGATGATCATCTTCTTGGTGACAGCGACCGTTGCTAACCCATCAATTCCATTAACTTTACCAAAAACGACAGCGGATATCATTGATCCGCCACCTGAATCGATTCAAGTAAGCATTAACTCACAGGGTGAGATTGCATGGGATTCAGAAATTATCAGCTTAGATGAATTGCAAAAAAGATTTAACGATGCCGGTGGTTCAGCACAACAACCGACAATTATTCTTAAAGCAGATAAAGAATCACGTTACGATACTGTTGCTCAAGTGATGTCACGTGCAAGCGAAGCCGGGCTTGCTGACATTGCCTTTGCCACAGATAATTAACTGATTAACATGAGAAAAGCGACCATAAGGTCGCTTTTTTTATACCTGTATTAGTCTTTGAGTAAACCTTCAAATTTAGAGCGAAGCTTTAAAAGTTTTGGTGGGATACTAAAATTGCAGTAGCCCTGAGTCGGGTTACGAGCAAAGAAATTTTGATGATATTCTTCAGCAGGGTAGAAGGTCGGTACTGAGCTTAGTTCTGTAACAATATCTAAACCTTCTGCTTTTAACTGTTGAATCGCTTTCTCTGCAATCTGGCGCTGTTCTTCATTAAAATAATAAATGACAGAGCGATATTGCGTACCTATATCATTACCTTGGCGATTGAGTGTGGTTGGATCATGTGTTGCAAAAAATACATCAAGCAATTGAGCAAAGCTAATTTGACTTTCATCAAAATCCACTAAAACCACTTCTGCGTGATGGGTGTCTCCTTTGCAAATGTCCTCATAGCTTGGATTGGCCGTATACCCACCCGCATAACCACTCACGACTTTAGTGACACCTTTGAGTTGAAGGAAAACTGCTTCAACACACCAGAAGCATCCGCCACCGAGCAAAGCTTGTTGCATGGGATTCACCTTATTGAGTTGCAATGACTGAAATAATGGGGTGTAGAATGAAAAAAGCAACCAGTGAAATGGTTGCTTAACTGTTAACGCGGTTGTATTGCAGACTCATACTGCAATACTGGATTACCATTCTCATCGAGTAGGCGAAGCGTTTTGTCATAGACTTGGAATGCCGCGACTTTTGCCAAGGCAGCATTATAGCGATTTGCAAGTTCTTGAGTATTCACACACATCATTTGTGTAGTTGCAACTTCACTCAAGCTAATTTTGTCAGCTTTAATGCTATATGCACCCATAAAACGGTTACAACCATCTGCACCACTCAAACGACTAGATGCTGCATCAAATTGAATACTTGGAACATTGTGTGCAGTAGGGTCGGTCTTAAATTCTGTTGCGCCAATATGTGTCAAAATCCAAGTTTTATTTTGCAATTGATTAAGTGCTTGTTGTTGCTTTTCAGCAGATGGTGTTGTGGTACATGCTGTAAAAAGTAATGCTGAGCCTATAACGGATACGGCTAAAAGTTGTTTTAACATATGAAATGCCCCTGTGTTATTTCTTTCTAATGTAAATTAAATTCAAGTCAATTTTATGTATATCAACTGATACGCTAAGGTGCAAGCTCTGGCTGACTCTGAGGGAGACCCAGACGAATCAATTTTGAATAATTTTCACTACTTTGATATTTAAATTGATTAAATTGGTCTGTTCTTGGGTTGACATGTGCCTTGTTGTACCATGTTTTGATATCCCAATGATGTTGTAATGCCCCTAAGTCATACAGATAATTAGGTAAATAACCTGAGGCTAATAATCGGTAGTCCACTGGCAGTTCATGTTTGGAAATCGCTTGAACCATATCAAAAACCAAAGTGGTGCAGTTACTGGTCAAGGTGTTATACCATTTTGGTTCTTGACTAAGTTTATCTGCTTGCTCTAAATATTCCTCAAATAAAGCTTTCATTTCAGCAGCTTCCATGTTGATTGGGAAAAAATAGACCTGCTCATTACGTACATTGCTACGTGTATAAATAATGTCTTTCTCGTCAGCAGCAACTAAACTGACTTCGTACTTTCTAAAAAAACCACCAATAGCAGAAAACTCTTCATCTTTTTCTTTGCGAATTTCAATCGAAAAGGTCAGTGGTTTAGAGTTTTTGAAATCAAAGCTGACTAAAGTGTGGGCGATTTGTGGTCCCATCCAATATGAAGTAATGATGTTAATGCCACTGATTTGATTCAAATCAATTTGACGTGTTTCCCAGCGTTCTTGATAGGTTCCGTCTTCATTCCATGCAAAATTACGCACATTGTGTAAAGTGACCCAATCACCTTGACGTTCATAATTGAGAATTCTTGCGACTTCAGGATTCCACTCACGGTCTTGTTTGGCAGGGATACTAAAATACCAAACTAAACTGAACGCAAAAAAGACAATGTATAAGACAACATCTTTACTACGGCTGAAAAAATGTTGTGTTGCATATATGCCTAAAACACTTAAGGCAAAAGCGACCCAAAAGCCAATGATAATACGACTGACTAACCAGCCAAATGGCTCTTGAACCCATAAGGCCATACATAACCAAATTGAAGAGAAGATGACAAATAAACTAAATAGGGAGTGAAAAGCTCCCTTTGCAAGCGCAAGAATAAACTCTCTTTTACCGATGTTATGCATTGTTATTGGCTATATGTAAGAAAGCTTTATTTTTGGTAGGTTGCGAACTCAAATGCAATATTTGTTTTGTCATCAATGTGTTGCTCTGATGCCACTTTTTTAAATTCAGGTGGAATCTCAGGATAATGAGCATCACCTTGAACGTCTAATTCAACATGCGTGAGTTCTAAGCGATCCGCAATAGAGATCGTTTGGCTAAAAATTTCTCCACCACCTATGATAAAAATAGATCCAGGCTTTTCTGAAGCTTTTACATCATGGACTGCCTGCTCAAGTGCACTCTCGATTGTATGCGCGATTTTTGTTCCTTCAAATTGCCATGACGTATCTCGTGTAATGACCCAATTTACACGTTTAGGAAGCGTTCTACCCATAGACTCAAGTGTTTTACGTCCCATCACCACAACACCACCTTGGGTAATTTCTTTAAAATGTTTGAGATCAGCTGAAATATGCCATGGCAAATCATTTCCTTTGCCAATACAACGTTGCTGATCCATTGCAACGACGTGTACGACTTCTAAACCTTGAAATGCCATGATTATTCTTCCAGCGAATATGAGTTAAAGAGGGAAATGTAAAGTTGGATCACGATTAGTATCAACTGTGATCCCAAAAGACATTAGTTAAAATCAAACCGCAACAGGTGCTTTAATTGCAGGATGCGATTCGTAATTTACGATTTCAATATCTTCAAATTTGAAATCAAAAATATCTTTAATTTCGGGATTCAGTTTGAGTTGGCACAATGGAAGTGGTTCACGTGTTAATTGAAGTTGTGCTTGCTCGAAATGATTGGCGTAAAGATGAGTATCACCACCTGTCCAAACAAAATCACCGACTTCTAGATCACAGACTTGCGCAATCATATGGGTGAGAAGTGCATAACTTGCAATATTAAATGGAACGCCAAGAAAAACATCAGCACTACGTTGATAAAGCTGACATGATAATTTTCCATCCTGAACAAAAAACTGGAAAAGCGTGTGACAAGGAGGGAGTGCCACTTGTCCAGCTTCTTTTGGGTTCCAACCTGATACGATTAAACGACGGGAGTTTGGATTGGTTTTAATTTCATTAATTAACCATTTGATTTGATCAAAACCATCTTGCTCGTATAAACCATCGTCTTTTTTAGTTGCACCAAAGTTACGCCATTGGTGTCCATATACTGGACCTAGCTCTCCTTCAGGACGTCCAAAACGAGCAGTCTGCTCAGCTGTCGACCATTCATCCCAAATTGTAACTTTATGATCTTGCAGATATTTAACATTGGTATCACCTTTAAGGAACCAAAGTAATTCAATCACGATTGAACGGAAGTGAACTTTCTTTGTGGTCAGTAGAGGAAAACCTTTAGAAAGATCAAAGCGCATTTGATGACCAAATACAGAACGAGTACCTGTACCAGTACGGTCACCTTTATCACCGCCATTGTCGAGGATATGTTGTAGTAGGTCTAAATACGCTTTCATAAATGTCCTGATCGATTTGAATGTGGCATTTGAAGAATAAACCAATGCCAAAAATTTCATTGGCATCAGTTTATACTAAAGCAGCATGCATTTTAATATCTTCCTTACGGAATAGACTCTTTGAAAGCGAGTAATTAAAGAAATAAGAAAGCACCCTTTAGGGTGCTCTCATTTAACACAAAATTTTAGGGCTTAAACAGTTTTGTGTCCTGTATGTACAGTATGAATTAAATCGCTTAGGTCATAACCAATGGATTGAGCATATGCTAGATACGCTTGCTTGATAGATTCATTTAACACAGGTTCACGGTGCAGAATCCAAAGATATTTTTGATTAGGTTCACCGACTAAAGCAGTTTGATAATTTTCATCGATCTTAAGTACCCAATAATCACCCTTAGTGAATGGAATCCAACGAAATCCTTCAGGCAAAAAGCTGACTTCTAATTTGCCATGTTCAGCATCTACAACTGTGGCTTCGCCAATAGACTCATCCAGTTCTTTGTTGCCATCAAGACAACGATTTTGAACACGTACAGTTCCATCGCTGTTTAAGGTATAGACTGCCGAAATATCCGTACTGTCTTCAGGTTGATGCTTCATTGGTAAGCGTGCAATCTCATACCAAGTACCTAAATAGCGTTCAAGTTGGAAGTTAGATACGGTCGTTAAATTTTGACTCATTATGATTTACTCCATTTAATCTAAATTAGATACATCCTTTGAGTATAGGCACAGTTTTGGAGTAGAAATAATACTGTTCTGTAGCAAAGCGTTAAGTGAGTGTGATTAATTTTATATTTATTTTCATTTGCTTAGTTGTTTTGAAATTCAGCGGGGTGTACGAGATGCATATAAACTCACTACGAATAATCCCACTGCGCTATAACCCATGAGTTGTACAAAAAGTGCAAAAAACTCTCTGCTATTTTGAAAGTTCAGCGCTGAAAGCATGAAGATAAAAAATACAATCAAGATGAAAGGACTAAAAGCATAATATGCTTTCAGCTGATGCTTTAGACGCTTAGATTGGATCAAAACATGATGAATAATGTGTAGACTTAAGCCTAAACATAAGCTCATTAGTGTCGATAGAAAATCAAGTTTTTTAATTTCAGCTGTCAACAGAATCACTACACACGTTGATATACAAATGATCAATTTAATCGTGCGTGTGCATCGTTCCGAATACCAGAAATTTAACATAATGACGTTTTAATGCTGATGTTGATGAAGTAGTGACAGTGGAGAAAATAAGCAAATAGATAAAGCCATAAATCCTAATCCTTGAGCACCAGGTAAAAGAATTTCTCCATCCTTTGCATGTATGAAAATTAAGGCAAGTAGCAGAGCGATAGGAATCCAAGTAAATAATCGGTACATCAACCCTGTTGGATGGTGTGAAGCGAAATGAATTTTACAGTAACGGCAAATAAGAAAAACGATACCTGTGCCCACAAACATTAAGATCGCATCGAAGTTAAGCGGTTGCATCCAATATAACGTAGCGGTAGCACTCGTAATCAAAATAAAAAATAAAGCTTTGTGTTGTATTGAAACTTTAGGATCAAACCAAAACTCGAGCATAGTAATCTGAATCAAAGTAAATAAGTCAAAACTCTAGCACAAAAAAAGGTGAACAAGATGTTCACCTTTGAGGGCATGATTTACTTATTTGCCATTATTTTGTAGAGGACCCCAGTCATATACTTTCTTTTGGTAGGCATACCAAAGCATCCATAGCCCGATGAGAATCATTGGAACTGTAAGGAATTGTCCTTTGCTCATCCATCCGATAAATAATTGTCCATTATCTGGCTCACGGAAGAATTCAACTGTGAAGCGAGCGATGCCATATCCAATTAAGAAGAGGGCAGAAACAGCCATGCGTGGACGAGGTTTAGAACTAAACCACCACAGAACAATAAAAAGAATCAAACCCTCACAGAGTGCTTGGTAAAGTTGGGATGGATGTCGTACGAGTTGTAAAGGATCTGTAGGGAAAATCATACCCAATGCGAAATTTGGATCTGTGACTTGTCGGCCATAAAGTTCGCCGCCAATAAAGTTGCCAATACGACCAAACATCAGACCTGTTGGAACACATGGGGCAATAAAATCCAGTGTTTGGAACCAAGTCATTTTGTATTTTTTACACCACAATAACATGGCCAACATGACACCTAAGAAGCCGCCATGGAAGCTCATGCCACCTGTCCAAACTTGGAATAACCATATCGGATTTGCAAGGAATTGATCAAAACCATAAAAGAACACATAGCCTACTCGACCACCAATCACGACACCTAATGCACCGTAAAAGATGAGATCAGAGACCATGTCTGGTGTCCATCCTCGTTGCTTAGCACGGAATGTTGCCAAGCCCCAAGCAAATAAAAATGCGAGTAGATACATGAGTCCATACCAGTGAACTTGTAATGGACCCACAGATATTGCCACTGGGTCAATAGAAGGATAGGTCAGCATTGCTTTTCCTTTATATTATGTTTTGTGTCGATTCTAACGGAAAGACTGAAAAAATGTTGTACATTCAATGTGTAAAGTTCTAAGGATGCAACGATGTGTATTGTAGCAATCGCATGGCAAGTGTTGGATGAAACACCATTATGCTTAATTTCAAATCGGGATGAGTTTTATCACCGACCTGCTTCACAAATTCATAAGTGGGAAAATAGCCCAATTATTGCAGGTCAAGATTTACAATCTGGTGGGACATGGATGGGGATTACTGCTGCAGGGCGTTGGGCACTTGTGACAAATTACCGTGATGCAAATGATAAGAAGGAATATCCAACTTCAAGAGGACATATCATTCAGCAATATCTGGAATCCGATTTAGCACCGATCCGATTCGCCCAAGAATTAGAAAAAAAGCAATGTGATTACGCTGGATTTAACCTTTTTATCGGAACCTCTGATCAAGCGGTTTATATGAGTAATCGTGGTGAATCTCCACAAGTGCTTGCCAAAGGTGTATATGTGGTTTCCAATGGTGTATTAAGTGATCCATGGGAAAAAACCAAACATTTGCGTAAACGCTTCACACAAGAGTTCTTACCATTATTGCAATTAAATCCCAATGCTCAAAAAGCGTATGATTTAGAGTACGCCGTTTGGGATATCTTACAAGATGAAAGAAAAATTGATTTAGACTTATTACCTCAAACGGGCATATCAGTGGAAATGGAGCAGCTGTTATCTTCTACTTTTATACAAAGCCCGATATATGGAACACGATGCTCAAACTACCTGTTGTTGAAAAGAAACCAATGGACTTGGCTTGAAAAAACGCAGCAAGGTGAACATCAGAATCACATAGTCAAAATTGATCTGAATCTCTCAAAAAAAATGCCGACATCGTAGTCGGCATTTTCTATTTCAATGTTTGAATTAAGCAGCAGGAGTGTTTTCTTTCTTTTCTAGACTTTCACCAACAATCTCGCCACCATCTTTACGTGTAATCACGACCGTCGCAGAGCGAGGACGTGTACCTTTACCACCGCTGATAGTGTTGCTGTGATTTGCAGGCCAAGTGCCACCTGGATGCTGAACATTCACAAAAATAGCTTTATAGTCTGGTGTCATCGTTACACCTGTAATTTCACAGCCTGAAGGGCCTGTTAAAAAACGACGTAACTTTGAATCATCAAGCTGTGCGCCAGCAGGAGTAAGTTGAGTGGCATTATTTGAACCAGCATTTGCAGAAGTCACTTTACCATCACTTACTTGACCTGGAAGTGCAGCGAGCATCATGCAATTCGTTTCATCTGTATAAGCGCCATCATCAGTCTGTACCCACAAGACACCACGTGGATCAAACCATAGGCCATCTGGACTTGAGAAATCATTTGCTGATGTGAGTCCAGATAGGTTTACACCCGGAAGTGAATCTTCTTCTGCGCCAAATAAGAAGATATCCCATACAAATGTTTTTGCTGTAACAGTATCACCAGTTTCACGGAAACGAATAATATGTCCGTTGATATTCCCGCGAGGACTACCACCTTTATCATTATCAGCATAATTACGAGGGTTGGCAGCATCAATCGTATGCTCACTTCCACGTAATGAGTTATTTGTTAAGGTGACATAAACCTCACCATTCTCTGGGTTTACGGCAACCCATTCTGGACGATCCATTTTGGTTGCACCAACTGCATCACCTGCTAAACGGGCATTTACCAATACATCAGCTTGATCTGTAAATTTGTATTTTGAATAACTAGCAATTAATGGATTGGAGATATTGAGTTCAATCCACTCACCAGACGTCTTTTGAGTTGCTTCATTAAAGTTAAATTTAGCAACATAGAATTTACCGTTATTCATATATTTATCGCCAGCAGCATAACCACCGTTGATATCTTTAGGGTCCCAAACCGCATCTGAAACAAATTTATAGATATATTCGCCTTGAGAGTCATCCCCCATATAGAAGGCTAGTGGTTGCCCAGGAATGGCACGACTGACACGACAATCTTCATGTGCAAAACGTCCAAGAGCTGTACGTTTTACTGGGCGTTGACGACCATCAAACGGGTCAATTTCAACAATCCAACCAAATGTATTTGGTGAGTTTCTAAAATCTTGAGTTGCAGAAGATGCAGAGACTTTAGTTAACCAGCGCTCATAAACATCTTGAGGGAACAGTTGTGCTTGAACTGTGTGCCACTTATAAGAACTATTTGAAGCAATTTTATAGCGTTTTAACGACTCCAAATCCTTTTCAGAACGATCTTTATCATCGCGAGTAAAGTATTGGTTAAAGTTTTCTTCAGTGGTTAAGTATGTGCCCCAAGGCGTATAACCGTTACCACAGTTATTGATCGTACCTAATGTAAATGTGCCTTCTGGACTGATCTTGGTTTGTACCAATTCATGCCCTTTTACAGGACCAGCGAAATCGATCGGTGTTGCAGCTGTAATTCGACGGTTGAATACAGAGCGTTTGTTTAGAGTGACTTGTTGAGTTGTAGGATTTTTTTGTACTTCAATCACTGAAACGCCGTGACAGTTGATTTCACGTAATGCTTCATCTTCAGAACGAATATCCGCTGAAATGGTATTATTCGCTGGATGCAAAATCGCTTTGTTATCTACATATTCGTGGTTGAGTACCAGTAAACCTACATTTGACTCATTTTGATCATAACGACTATTTTTCATGCCGAAATATGTCATACCGTCATGACATTCGCCTGAGCGCATGGTAAATGAAGCACCACTCGGAATATTATCTGCATCCCATTCAGGCATACCTTCAAAAAGCGGGTCTCCTAGTGCATAAATAACACGTGCTTCATATCCTTCAGGCACTGTGAATTCATTTTTAATATTTTTATCAACCGCTTTAAATGTTAGTTCAGTTGGCGTTTTTGATTTGTCGAATTCAGGTAGAGAAGGATTTGAGTTGTTATTGTCATTGTCGTCACTGTTACAGCCTGCTACTGAAGCCGCTACTGTCAATGCTACTGCACCACCAGCAGTCTTCTTAATGAGATCTCTACGCGTAATTTGCTTTTCAAGTAAATGGTGAAATTCTGGATTCCCCGAATCATTGCTATCGTAATCATCGTTAAAAGGTGTTAAATCAGTCATGTTCGTTCCTAGCATCTTGCTTGGTAGTTTTTAGCGTCACAAACAACTTAATGCGGAATCATGACAATCAAGTGATAGATTTATGTCAGTTGAATTAAGCTTTTATTTAAAGAGTATGAAAAAGGCGAGTCTTCAGACTCGCCTATGTGTAAAAGGGTCAAGATATCAAAGTACTGACTTTGCTCTTCTGTTTTCGAGTAATTTTCCAAACAAAAGTCCCAATTCAAATAACATCCACATTGGTATCGCTAACATAATCATCGAGAGTGCATCAGGTGGCGTCACAAACATAGAAACGAAGAAACAACCTACAATAATAAAACGTCTTTTTTCAACCAATTGTTCTGTGGTAACGACCCCAATCATAATGAGTAATAAAGTCACAATTGGAATTTCAAAAGTTAAACCAAAAACCAAGAATAATTTTAAACAGAAACTCAGATAGCTATTAATGTCAGTCATGGGTGCAACCGTTTCAGGTGCAACGCTAATGAAAAAATGTAAAATCGAAGGGAGGGCTATAAAGTAAGCAAAAGCAACACCTGCATAAAATAATGTAATACTTCCGATGAGTAATGGTAGAGCTAAAGCTTTCTCATTTTTATAAAGCGCCGGTCTGACAAAAGCCCATATTTGATAAATGATAAATGGCATGGCGATCATTAGAGCAACGAAGAAGTTTAACTTAAATGGTGCCATAAATGTCGCGGTGACATCAGTTGCAATCATTGATGAATTTATTGGGAGTTGAGCTCTAAGAGGCTCAGACATAATTTGATAGCTTTGATTTGCAAATGGTAATAAACAAAAGAATAAAACGAGAATGACCCCAACTATTCTAAATAAATATTTTCTTAAAATAATAAGATGCTTGGTTATTGGCATTTCTTCAAGCTGAGGATTTTCCTCATTTGAAGAGATGATATTTGGGAGAGTATTGTGACTCATACTGCCTCCGCTAAGACTACATACGGTTTATTGTGTTGCGCCGAATTTTGAATATGAATAAAACTTTGCTTAGGTGTAGCGTGTCCTCTAAAAGGAACTGCTGTACTTTGCTGAACGTTTAAATACACATAAACAGGGCTTGTTTCAGAGCGAACCTGTTGATGGATAGGTGGATTTAAATATTCATCGCTTAATACTGTGTGTTTTTCAATTTCCTGCATTTGCGCT
Organism: Acinetobacter sp. ANC_7634; assembly: GCF_056779875.1. Taxonomy (NCBI): domain Bacteria; kingdom Pseudomonadati; phylum Pseudomonadota; class Gammaproteobacteria; order Moraxellales; family Moraxellaceae; genus Acinetobacter; species Acinetobacter sp. ANC_7634. Next base: position 53,044 of record NZ_JBWYIT010000006.1, read on the forward strand.
TTCATTTTTTCTTCTAATTCTTGAATGCGCTTCATTTCAGTCTGCATTTGTTCTTTAAGTTCAGACATTCTTAGTTCACGATCAATATCATTTTGTACATTGCTGACCATACGTTTAATTTTGCCATACCATTTACCAGCAAATCGCGCACCCTCAGGAAGCTTTTCAGGTCCAAGAACAAGCAATGCAATGATGCCAAACATTAATAGTTCAGCCATACCAATATTCAGCATTACTGTTACCTACCTTTAATGTTTCGCTGTTGAATTCAAATCATGAGATGTTTGATGTTCAATCGTGCGTGGTTCTTTTAATTGAGCAGATGTGCTCTGGTCTTCGTCATCCTTAATTGATTTTTTAAAATCTTTAACCGCACCACCAACATCTTTACCCAAATTTTTTAGCTTAGACGTACCGAACAAAAGTAAAACGACAATTGCGAAAATAAGTACGTGCCAAATTGATAATCCAGCCATGATATATTCCTTATTGAAAATGATCTTGAATGATTTCAACAGTTCTTTATGACAGCAAGTTGACGGAATTATTTCAGTTTGAAGTCATGGCTTTCTTATGTGTGCAAGAGACTTATCCTGAAGTGAAATAGATGTTGTGCTAAGATGAGAAAAAATCTATTTCATATTTAATATGGTTCTTCTACTCCCACTAGTCTCCTTTCTTATCGGCTATTTTGGCGTAGAATATTTAAAAAAAATTCGTCCCTTTATGGCGATGTTGTTGGCGAAAGTGCTGATTCCTCTCATCATTATTTACAATATGGTGTTTTATCAAGAGGGTAGTATATGGTTGATGTTATTTAGTTTTATCGCTTCATTTTTGCTGTATTTATTTGTTTATTACCGTACAAAAGACAAATTAGTCTCCTTATGTTCCAGTTACCTCAATATGGCTTGGCTGGGCTTTCCATTTGCATTCGCTATTTTTGGTGCGCAAGCATCTAGTCCTATGGTTGCACTTTATGTCGGGGGCTCTATTTTTGGTAATATTTGTGCAGTGACCGTATTAAGTGCTGAAAAGCAGTCTGCGATGGAGATTTTGAGAAAATTGACTTTCTCTCCACCGATTTTAGCTTTATTAGTTGCTGGTTTTCTTTCGTTATGGAATGTTAGTCATTTTCAGCAGGATGCAATGATTCAATCATTGTATATATTGGATAAGTGGTTAATGACCTTTACAGGGATGTGTATCCTTGGGATGTGGTTATCTCAAGTAAAAATTCACTTGTCCGATTTAATTGAAAGTTTAAAACTTGCTTTGATTAAATTTCTATTTGGTTTAGTGTGCTGTGCGGTAGCCTATTTTCTTCTACCGATTCCTCACGAACTGGTTGTTATTGCACTGATGTCTATGTTTTTTTTATTACCACCCGCAGCGAATATTGTTGCTTTAGAAACACATTATTCAGGAACAGGTGTTTCAGCCCAATATATCGCAGCGGGTACCATCGTAAGTTGCATGACAATTGGTTTATTTGCCATGGTTTATCATGGACTGATCGTTTAGTTCGTTTCGAGGCTTGCTTTGAATAACTGCATGGCTTGACCACGATGACTGATCTTATTTTTTTCTTCTTTGGTCATTTCAGCGCTACTAATATTGAGTTCAGGTAGCCAAAACAGTGGGTCGTAGCCAAAACCATTTTTGCCACGTGCTACTTCCAAAATTTCACCTTTCCAGATTCCTTGGAAAATCTGAGGTAAAGGATCTTCGGCGTGTTGAACTAAGGCGAGTACACAGACAAACATCCCTTCAATCACGTCACCATTGTTACGTAATGGTGCTAAATCTGCCAGTAATTTAGCATTATTGGCAGCATCATCGCCATGCTCACCAGCATAACGTGCAGAGTAAATACCAGGAGCACCACCAAGTGCAGGGACGCAAATACCTGAGTCATCTGCTATAGCTGGTTTACCCGAAATCTTAGAAGCATGTCGTGCTTTGATAATGGCATTTTCTACAAAACTTAACCCATCTTCCACCGCATCCTCAATGTTCAGTTTTCCTTGAGGCACAACGTTAACAGGGAGTTTTAATTCTTCAAATAACTTTTCGAACTCAGCTATTTTCCCTTTATTGTTGCTCGCTAAAACCAAAGTACCTTGATCTAACCAATCTTTAGACGCCATGTTGAATCGCTTTCAGTTTCAAATTTGAAGCTATTCTAACGGATATTTGCGATGATACAGATGAACTCATCTCTAAAATAACCAATCATTAATCATGAGAGATTTAAATACCATTCATATTCGTCAAGCAGAGATCGCGGATGTTGAAAATATTGCGTCCTGTATTGCTTTAGCTTTGAATCACTTTGATGAAATGCCAAAAAGTAAGTCCCTATTTTCAAAAGAAGCTCTTGTATCGCACATCAATCATCAAGAGATAAAATACTTTGTTGCAGAATTAAAGCAGTCGCTTGTTGGGATGATTGCTTACAAACAACCCACTCATATTTTTCATTTTTTTGTTCATCCAAATCTGCAATTTCAAGGCGTTGGAACTCATTTATTTAATTATGTGTTAGATCAATTAACTCAAACGGATATCCAACAGATAACAGTCAATGCACATATAGGGGCTGTTCATTTTTATAAAAAATTAGGTTTTACTTCACATAGTGAAGTGGACATATTCGAAGATATGAAATTCATAAGAATGAAGAAGATGATCGAATAAAAAAAGCACCGATAGGTGCTTTCTTCAAACTTATAAGCGTAATTAACGGCTTTGAATCCATTGATCAGCACGGTCACGTGCAGTACGAATTTGTTCTGGTGTCAGGTTGGCAGCCAAAGCCGTCTTTTTCGTCTCAGACATATTGATCACTTTATTATCTAACATGCCATCACGTGTAGAAAGCTCATACCATTGGTAAGCACCCATATAGTTTTTCTTTTGCTCTTCCATAACGGCTAAATTGAAGCTTGCACGATTGTCACCATGACTTGCTGCTTTTTCGAAGTATTGGCGAGCTAAGGTTTCATTTTTAGTAACACCAATACCATCAGCATACATACGACCCACATTCAGCTGAGCAGATGAAATACCTTGATCGGCTGCTGCCTTATACCAAACGAAAGCTTGTTTTAGGTCTTTAGCAACATCTTTACCATGTTGATAATGTGTTGCCAGATAAAACTGGGCAGCCGGTTGACCTGCTCGAGCAGCTTTTTGCAGCTCAGATACAGGCATACGTGAATACTGTGCAGCCAGTGCAGAAGTTGATGGTTGTTGAGGTACATAATCTGCATGAACTTGGAAACTCAACAACCCTAGAAATAATGAAGTACCTAAGAATAACTTTTTCATAGAGCGCTCACTCGATAAATCGCGACCTCGCCAAACAAGTTCGGGATATGCTTGCTGAGCAAACTCCCTTGTTGATTCCCATTCACGGCTAAACGGTCAATAATTTTAATTTGATTCTCAGCACAAAGTGCTTCGAAATCCTTAAACGTGCACAGATGGATATTTGGAGTGTTATACCACATATAGGGTAAGGCATCCGAAACAGGCATTTTCCCTTTTAAAGCAAGGAAAGAGCGTGTTTTCCAGTGTGCAAAGTTAGGAAAAGTAATAATTGCTTGTTTCCCAACACGCACCATATCGCGCAAAAGCACATCAGGTGCATCTACAGCTTGCAAAGCTTGTGCCATGACAACATAGTCAAATGACTGGTCTGCAAAGCGTCCCAAACCGAGGTTCAAGTCTTGTTGGATGATATTTAACCCTCGACTGACTGCAATTGCAATCTTTTCTTGATCGATTTCTAATCCGTATGCACGAATGTTGTGCTTTTTGCTCATATGAGCCAGTAACTCACCATCGCCACAACCAAGATCTAAAATGCTTGAATCAGGTTTAATCCATTTTTCTGCAAGCTTCTGATCAATACGCATTACACGGTCTCCTTAGGGGTTGAAGCAAGATGGTCTACACCACCTAAGAAAGCCCTTAAAGTTTTGACATATAAAGGGATAGGGAACAAGAACGAGTCATGACCTTGTTCTGCATCAATATCAACATAGCTCACAGGCTTATGATTGGTAATCAATGCATCCACAATCTCAACAGATCGGGAAGGAGAGAATCTCCAATCCGTAGTAAATGAAATCACAAGGAATTTACATTTTGTATTCGACATTGCTTTAACTAAAGATTGTTCATACTCACGAGAAGGATCGAAGTAATCCAAAGCTTTAGTCATGATCAAGTAGGTGTTCGCATCAAAGTTACGACTAAATTGTTCACCTTGATAGCGAAGATAACTTTCAACTTGGAATTCAACATCGAAACCATACATGAATTTGCCAGATTTTAAATCACGACCAAATTTTTGTTTCATGGCTTCTTCAGAAAGGTAGGTAATGTGACCTACCATCCGCGCTAGAATAAGACCACGTTTAGGATAGCTGTCTTTTTCTAAATAGCGACCATGATGAAAATCAGGATCAGACAAAATGGATTGGCGCGCGACCTCATTAAACGCGATATTTTGCGCTGAAAGTTTAGGTGCACTGGCAATAATGACACAATTATTTAATCGGTCAGGATAATCTACAGACCACTGAAGTGCCTGCATGCCTCCCAAAGAGCCACCAATAATAGAGTGCCAAACAGTGATACCAAGACGATCAGACAGCATTGCTTGAGTTTTAACCCAATCGCGCACGGTCACTAATGGAAAATCTGGACCATAAGGACGATTTTCATTTTCAGGATTTGGGGAGGTTGGTCCTGTTGATCCGTTACAACCACCAATATTGTTTAATGCCACCACAAAAAATGTATTGGTATCAATTGCTTTGCCTGGCCCAATACAAGCATCCCACCAACCTGCTTTTTTATCATCTTCATGGTGATAACCAGCAGCATGATGATGACCAGAAAGCGCATGGCAGATCAAAATTGCATTAGATTTATCTGCATTGAGTGTGCCATAAGTTTCGACCATCAATTCGAAACGTGGTAAAACGCGGCCACATTCTAATGCGAGTGGTTCTTCAAATTGGAACTTTTGTGGAACAACAATGCCCACTGAGTCAGCTGGAAAAGACACAGGATAAATTCGCCTAAAATCTTAAGTATGAATAAATAAAAGGATACCACTTGAGGGTATCCTTCTAAAGTCATTTTCGTGCTAAATATTATTGCTAATATTTATACTGCCGCAGCGATCACTTGATCTGTGCTCAAAACACCTTGATCAATTAAACGATTTGTACATGCAATAATTCCTTCAATAGATGAAGTCACGATGTTGTCATGTACACCAGCACCGAATGCTGATTTACCTGTACCTTTGACTTGAAGTTCAATTAGTGCCAACGCTTTAGCATTTGCACCAGAACCAATGCTACGTTCTTCATAGTTCACAACATCGATTGGCAACTGTAAAGCATCTAAAATTGCAGAGATTGGTCCGTTGCCTTCACCACGTAGATGTTGAACTTGACCACCGACTTCAATATCTAATTCAATGACTTGATTGCCATTTTCATCAGATAATCGATAGTTTTTCGCGACATAATGTTTATCTTTCTGATTTACATATGTACTTTGGAATAAACTCCAAATTTGCTCAGCAGAAACTTCTACGCCTTCTTCGTCAGCTACCTGTTGCACGACTTGCGAGAACTCAATTTGTAAGCGACGTGGTAATACGACGTTGTAGTTCGACTCTAACAAGTATGCGATACCACCTTTACCTGATTGTGAATTGACACGAATGACTGCATCATAATCACGTCCTAAATCTTTAGGATCAATTGGTAAGTAAGGCATGTCCCAAATTTCTTCGTTTTTCTGGAACTCAAAGCCTTTTTTAATCGCATCTTGGTGTGAGCCAGAAAATGCAGTAAATACTAAATCACCCGCATATGGATGACGTGGATGAACGGGTATACCTGTACATTCTTCAATAGTAGAAATGATTTCATTAATATTTGAAAAATCTAGATTTGGAGCGACACCTTGGGTATACATATTTAATGCAATCGCTGCAACGTCAACGTTACCTGTACGTTCACCATTACCAAATACACAACCTTCCACACGATCAGCACCAGCCATGATCGCTAACTCGGATGCTGCAATACCGCATCCACGGTCATTGTGACAGTGTACAGAAATAATGACACCATCGCGGCGTTGTAAGTTGCGATGCATCCATTCAACTTGGTCAGCGTAAACATGAGGCCCAGAAACTTCAACAGTCGCGGGTAGATTCAAGATAACTTTATTATCTGGGCGAGCATCCCAAATTTCAGTGACTGCATCACAGACATCTTTTGCAACTTCTAATTCAGTTGCGGTAAAGCATTCAGGAGAGTATTGGAACACCCATTCAGTTTCAGGATATTGTGCTGCATATTCTTTCACTTTTTGAGCCGCATTCACCGCTAAGGCTTTCGCACCCGCTACATCAACATTCAATACTTTTTGACGGAATGTTGGTGAGTTTGAGTTATAGATATGCACAATTGCACGTTTTGCACCTTGTAATGATTCAAATGTACGTTGAATCAAGTGATCACGAGCTTGAACTAATACTTCGATATAGACATCATCTGGAATATGATTTTCTTCGATTAATTTACGGGTAAAGTCAAAATCAATCTGTGAGGCAGATGGAAAGCCAATTTCAATATGTTTGAAACCAATTTTCACCAACATTTGGAACATCTTGAACTTTTGTTCAATGTTCATTGGTTCGAAAATAGCTTGGTTACCGTCACGAAGGTCGGTGCTCATCCAGATAGGCGCTTTATTAATTTCGTTATTTGGCCATTGACGGTCAGGTAAGTCTACACGTTGGTACATGCGACGGTATTTTTTGCTTGGATCAGCCAACATCATGAGATAACTCCTTTCATAGCACAACATGCTTGGGTCTTGTGTAAGGGCACTGCGCTATTTATATCGATTGTGTCTATTCTATCAATTTACAAGTGGCTTACTGCATCATTTTGCTGAATTCTCTAAAAATCTTTTGAATATATAGAGCTTAGCTATACCGTCACAGTGCTTGTAAATTCTTTCTTTTATTATAGTGCGATCTTCAAGAGAATTATTCCCTGATTTAGATCAAAGTATGATGAATGTGAAATTTTTTTTCACAATATATTTTTTTTTAATAATATTTTTCATTATAAAAATTAACTGTGAAAAATAAATTATAGTTCTGCCCATTTTCGAATTAAATTGTGATAGAGGCTCGTGAGTTTGATGACTTGCTCATGTTGATCCCCTAATTCCATACGAAGTTGCTGAATAGATTGATCTAAAGTAAATAACATATGTCGATTTGAATCATCTCGAATCATACTTTGTACCCAAAAAAATGATGCCAAGCGACAACCCGATTGGATAGAAGTGACTTCATGTAAGCTAGTAGATGGATAAAGTATCAAATCTCCTGCAGGGAGTTTGACTTCGTGATATCCATAAGTATCTTCAATGACTAATTCACCGCCATCATATTCGTGCGGATCATTCAAGAATAAAGTACAAGATAAATCTGTTCTCAAGCGTTCTTGTGAGCCTTGAACTCTGCGAATCGAATTGTCGACATGAAAACCGAATGATTGATGCTGTTCATAGCGATTAAACAGAGGAGGGATGATATCTAGTGGAATTGCTGCTGATAAGAATAAAGGATGTTGACCTAGGGATTCTAAAATAATATCACCTAGATGTTTGGTCAGGGGATGATCATTGGAAAGTTGCTGATTATGTTTCACTGTTGCAGAGAGTGTTCCAGCTGTTACCTTTCCATTGACCCAATCTACTTTAGACATTTCTTCACGAAAATATCGAACTTGTTCAGGGCTTAGAATATTTGGAATATGATGAATCACTACGATCACTCACTGCTTTAGGTGATGAAAAGCATAGCTTGTATAGACCTATGCTGAAATGAAATTAAAACTTGAAATTTAAAGACAATACAGCATTTCGACCTTCAGCTTCAGTTGCATAATGCGAAGCATAAGCTTTCGTGAAATAACGTGTATCTGAGAGATTATTGACGTTCAATTGAAGATCAATATCTGAATTTACTTGATAGCGAGCCATGGCGTCATAACGAACATAGCCTGGTACAAATTTGGTATTTGCAGCATCTCCATACACTCGATCCATAGCTAAAACACCAGCACCTAATTGTAATTTAGGGAGAACTTGGTAAGTTGTCCACAAAGTGGCAGAGTGTTTTGCGACATTTTGGACTTGGTTACCATTAGTTGGGCTAGCCGAATAACTTCCATCGCTATTTTTGACATAACCTGCATCAACAATTTCACTATCTAAATATGTGTATCCTGCAGATAAAGCCCATTTATTTGTGATATTGCCGTTTAAGCCTAATTCAACGCCATCAACACGTGTCTCACCAATATTTCTTGTAAATCCATCACTATCTAAAGCGCGAGTATTTTCTTTTTCTGTACGGAAAATAGCAGCTGTGAGATTAATTCTGTTATTCAAAAGGTCCCATTTGGTTCCGATTTCATAGGTTTTGACTTCTTCAGGTTTGAGGTTGTTAATTGCTCTTGCTTGTGCATCAGTCGTATTTCGTCCTGGGACACTTAACCCTTCTGAACCATTACCAGCATCGATTCCAACGGGATTAGCTGAAGTCGCATAGCTTGCATAAATTGATCCATTTTCTCTTGGTTTAAAGGTTAATCCAGCTTGATAATTGAAGAAATCGTGTTTTGAATTATATTTTGTTCCTGATTGAATTGCTGAAGTGCCTGAACCAGTATCTTGATTGTATTTCATTTCAGTTTCGAATTCATCCCAGCGAATACCAAGGTCAAGGAGCCACTGAGGATTAAGCTCAATATTATTTAGGGCATATACTGATTGTGTTTCAGATTTAATCTTCATGACATTTGGATTAGCTTGAACTTTACCTAGCCAAGCATCATTCGAATTGGGGTTATAAAGATCAGTACACCAACCATTTGAAATATTTAATGAGCATGCATTATTAGCACCACTACCGCCTATTAACGTGGTATTAGGGGCGGTTACAATGTTTGTGCCGCGTTCAGAATCTTGTTTACTGTATTCAGCACCCAAATTGAAATTATGTTTTATGATGCCTGTTTGGAGTTTACCTGTTAATGCGAGTTGATCTGTAAAACTGTCAGTGGTTGTTAGGTTGGTATTTAGACGACGCCAAACTTTTCCATTTGCGACGTTGCCCTGACTGTCATCTGGTTGAGTCCATAAGTAATTATTTTTTGATTTGCTATAGACAGCAGTATTCATCAAGCTTAGATTTTCGCTAAAATCGTGCTCTAGCTTAAGGGTCCCACTTTGATTTTCTTGCTTTTGAAAATCACGATTTAACCAACCGTAGTATGTACCCTGTTTAACATCAACGGGTGAGCCGACGGTCGCTTTTCTGTCAGTGTCGTATTTATATGGAATACCTGAATCTGGCTTATCATCAGACTTTAGGTAGTAGTAGGCTAGTGTCGCTCGAGTGAGCGTGTCTAACCCAAAGCTAATACTTGGTGCAATACCAGCACGTTCATATTCAGCGCCATTATGTTGTCCCGCTTTTTCATTCTGGTGACCCATTGCCACGACACGAGTCGCAATACCATTCCCAAAATCTTTATTTGCATCTAATGTGATACGTGCATAAGCATCAGTACCGCCAGCAACAGAGCCTTGGAAAGCATCTCCAGATTTGGCTAATTTGGAAATTAGGTTAATACTACCACCCGTAGAACCTCCACCACCTAAAGTAGAGGCGGAGCCTTTGGTGACTTCAACCTGTTCAACGGCAAACATTTCTCGGTTTTGAGAAGTAGAGTTCCTCACACCGTCAACGTACATTGAACTTTCAGAGTTATAACCACGGATAAATGGACGGTCACCATTTGGGTTGCCGCCTTCACCCGCACCAAGCGTAATTCCTGGAACAGTTCTTAAAGCATCAGACAGCGTAGTCACTTGAGTATCTTGTATCTGTTTTTGAGAAATAACAGAGATTGATTTTGGGGTGTCGAGTAGGGGAGCAATGTATTTAGCGTTTGAGGATTTGTCGACTTTAAATGACTGCTCTGATTGAGCCTCTGATTTAATTGTTTCTAAATGCGCTGTATCTTCTTGTGCAAAAGTTTGACCTGAAATAACAGCCAATGACGTTGCTATAGCAGATGAAACGATTTTTTTACGTGTTGTGATAAAGGCCATGTTTAACCTGATATGAATTTGTTTTCAGGTTGAGAATAATAATGATTCTTTTTTAGCTTTAACGGGTCTTAAAATTGATATTTGCGATTTAAGTTAAACTAAATAACGGAAGCTTAAATGTAATAATGTAATATTTTATGTGTAAGTAAATGAATTTAAATAATATTGGAAAAATTAAAGTTTCTACATTTTTGTATGGCTATTTTTAATAGGGAATTAAATTTTAATAAAATAAAAAACCCTGCTAGCGCAGGGTTTTGCTAGAGAGAATCTACCTAGAATTAGAAATCATATGAAATAGATAACCAGTAGTTACGACCAGCTAAGTATGTGCCTTCAGAGCTACGTCCAATTGAAAGATATTTATAAGCTTGTTGAAGATCGCCGTTAATATCTACATATTCCATATTTTGAGTAAAGTCTTTATCCAATAGATTGTTTACTGCAGCATTAATACGAATTTTATCGTTCAGTTGATAACTTGCACCAAGATTAAATAAATTATAACCAGAAAATTCGTTATTGGTTTGTTCCAAAATACTAATTGAGCCAGCGTCTGTAGGTTCACTAGTAAATCGAGGACGACCAGATTGATATTCATGTTGTAACCATAGGTCTAAAGAGTCATTAATGTGCCAAGTAGATGTTAGGCTAGCTAAATGTTTCGCAGTAGACTCTAAAGCATATCCTTTGTCTTGACCTTTAGTTATTTCTGAATCGGTATAGGTGTAAGCCGCTTTTAAGCTCCATTCTGGAATAATTTGATAATTTAGGGATGTCTCTAAACCATAAATTTCTGCTTCATCCGTGTTGAAACTCTTGCTATAAGAAGTTGCTTTATCACTAAGATTAGAGCAATCATTGGTGTTACAACTGAACGTTCTAGAAACGATCTTGTCTTCAACAACGTTGAAGAATGCAGTTGCTGTAAGGTTAAAATTATCAGAAGGTTGATAATTAAATCCAAGCTCATAGTTGATTGATGTTTCAGGATCTAAATCTGGATTTCCAAGACTCGGTGTAGCACCTTGACCACTATAACCATTGATTCCGTCGTAAAGATCCTTAGCAGATGGTGTTTTATAACCTGTACTTACGCCACCTTTGATCGTTAGTGCATCATTGGTGTTCCAAACTAAATAAGCCCGCGGACTAAATTGTCCACCAAATCCGCTATGATCTTCGAAGCGACCACCGAATGTGAAAAATAAGTTGTCTTTGAGTTGCCATTCATCTTCAGCGTAGAGAGACCAAGTATCCTGTGTAAATTCTTTTCCTATACCTGCAATATCATCTGCAATGGTTGTATCTTTGTATTCAGTACCAACTGTCAATTTATGACTTTTGATTGGTGCAACAATATGAGAGTCAATCACAAGATCTTTATTTTCGAGTTTTCGAGCTTGACCTGCTAACTCTGGGAATGCATCTGTTGGAATGGTGCGACCTTGGGTCTCTGTTGTGTTATGGCTTAGATAAGTTTTCCACAAACCAAAATCATAGTTACCATCATGACCAAGTGCAAATTGAGTTCGATTGAACTCAAGCTCATCGTTATAGCCTGCGATACCACCACGAGAAATAAAGTTTCCTAAACGTTGATCTGTGTTGTCATAGCGTTGGCTAGAATAAAAACCATCGATCCATAAAGCATTTTGTTCATCTAATTTAAAGTCTAATTTTGCACCATAATCATAATTATCTGCTTTACTTGGGCGTGGATCACGGCTAGTCGAACCCTCAACAATACGTTCAGAACGTTGACGATCCAAATAGCTACCTCTTAATTGTAAACCTAAGCGGTCATTAATAAGTGGACCATTAATCACAAAACTAGATTTCCAAGAGTCTGCTTCAGCATTACTTTCCATAATGTTGCCACTCGTTGTGACATTTGCTGACCACTGATCTGCAACTTTTTTAGTAATGATATTGATCACACCACCCATTGCTTCTGAACCATAGCGAGTAGCCATTGGTCCACGGATAACTTCAATTCGCTCAATAGCGGCTAGAGGTGGTAAAAAACTATTAGAGGTTTCACCAAAGCCATTAGGTGTTACATCTGATGAGGTTGTTTGACGGCGTCCATCAATAAGAACTAAGCTATAGTCATTACCAAGACCACGCATCTTAACGTTAAGGCCAGATGTTTTCCCAACTCCAGAACGAATATCAATACCAGGGACATCTGATAAAAGATCAGCGATGCTTGTCGCATTTTTCTTTTCAATATCTTCTTTAGTTACAACACTAATAGATGCAGGTGCATTTTTAATATCCTGCTCAAAACCCGCAGCAGAAACGACAATTGTCGAAAGTTGATGAGCACTACTTTCATTTGTGGTATTTGCAAATGTTACACCGCTAGACAAAGCGAATAATGCAACTGTAAGAGGTTGAAGCTTAAACTTACTCATATTATGTTCTTCCGCTGGTATGAGTGATGCTTGAGGGCATGATCAAATTTGATGCAAATATTAATGATAAACTTTATCATTTGCAATAAAAAACAAACAATAATTAAGAAATATGAATTGAATATGGTCAAACCTTGTGAGCAAAAAAAATATTCTCAGGTTCATAAAAAAGATGGTTTGAAAAAGGTATTTTGTATATCTTTGATTGTTGTCATATAATGTGGCACTTTAAAAATTGCAATTACTATTTCTATATCGAGGAAGCCATGCAAGTAACTTCTGAAGCGGTTTCGGGCGTAGCCCGTCGTTTAAATGTATCTGTACCGACGAGCCGTGTTAATGAGCAATTCGAAGCTCGTTTAAAACGTACTGCTAAAACAGTTAAGATCAACGGCTTCCGTCCAGGTAAAGTGCCTTTAAATGTTGTTCGTCGTGAATACGGTGCGAGCATTTACCAAGAAGTGGTAAATGATGTTATTCGTGACACAGTATTCGAAGCAATTCAACAAGAGAAAATCAATGCTGTAGGCATGCCTAACATTGAAAAAGTTGAAAACAAAGAAGATGCTTTAGTTTATGAAGCAACTGTTGAAGTTTACCCAGAAGTTTCAGTTAAGTTTGACGGTTTAGAAGTTGAACGTAAATCTACTGAAGTAAATGATAAAGATGTAGATCAAATGATCGAAAATCTTCAAAAGCAACGCGCGACTTGGACTGAAACAAAAGGCATGGCTAAAAAAGACATGCAAGTTACTTTTGATTTCGAAGGTTCTATTGACGGCGAAAAATTTGAAGGTGGTTCTGCTGAAGACTTCAAACTTGTATTAGGTTCTGGTCGTATGATCCCTGGCTTCGAAGACGGTATCGTTGGTATGAAGAAAGGCGAAGAGAAAGTAATTGATGTAACTTTCCCTGAAGATTACCAAGCAGAAAACCTTGCAGGTAAATCAGCTCAATTCAAAATCACAGTTAAGCTTGTTGAAAAACAAAAGCTTCCTGACGTAGATGCTGAATTCCTAAAAATCTTTGGTTTAACTGAAGAAGAAGGTGTTGAGAAGTTAAAAGCTGACGTTCGCAAAAATATGGAACGTGAAGTGAAAAACGGTCTTCGCAATCAAGTGAAAGGTGCAACTTTTGATGCGCTTGTAGCTGCAAATGAAATCGAAGTACCTGCATCTATGTTGTCTCAAGAAATTGACCGTCAACGTCAACAAATGATCCAACAGTTTACTCAACAGTTTGGTGCTCAAGGCGCTAAAGCATTTGATTCAAGCATGCTTCCAGATGAATTATTCAAAGAGCAAGCTGAAAAATCAGTAAAATTAGGTGTTTTGGTGAGCAGTATTCTTGCTGAAGCAAAAATCGAAGTTGATCAAGCACGTGTAGAAGCTTATATCGAAGATATGGCGACTTCTTATGAAGATCCTACTGAAGTTATTGAATACTTCAAAAATGATAAGCAACAACGTGCACAAATCGAAGCTGTTGTTTTAGAAGACCAAGTTGTAGATCACATCTTAGCGTCTGCTAAAGTAACTGATAAAGCTGTTAGCTATGAAGAATTGTTGAAAGAACAACAAGCTCGTCAACAAGGCTAATCGGTTATCCGAAGGAAGAGGCGCTTAACGCGCCTTTTTTCTTGTAAAAAATATGGATCAACTTGTCCTGTATTCACAAAGCCTAATTAAAAAATATCTGATATTTAATGGTGAATATTTTGCATTTTCGACAATTATCCCTCATATTGTGAAAATGTATTGAGTGACAAAAAATTCAGGAATAAATAACGTATGTATGTTCCAACAATTGATAATGCTTTGGTTCCAGTTGTCGTAGAGCAATCATCTCGTGGTGAGCGTTCTTTTGATATTTTCTCGCGTCTTTTGCGCGAACGTGTAATTTTCTTAACGGGTGAAGTTGAAGACAATATGGCGAACTTAATCGTTGCGCAAATGTTGTTCTTAGAAGCTGAGAATCCAGAAAAAGATATTCATCTGTACATTAACTCACCTGGTGGTTCAGTGACTGCGGGTATGGCAATTTACGATACGATGCAATTCATCAAACCAGATGTCGTGACATATTGTATGGGCCAAGCAGCCTCAATGGGCGCTTTTTTATTGAATGCTGGTGCTAAGGGTAAACGTTACTGCTTAGAAAACGCTCGTGTTATGATTCACCAACCATTGGGTGGTTTCCGTGGTCAAGCTTCAGATATTGAAATTCATGCACGTGAAATTCTATTTATTAAAGAGCGTTTGAACCGTCTAATGGCTGAACACAGTGGCCAAGATTATGAAACTGTTGCACGTGATACAGACCGTGATAACTTTATGACCGCTCAAGCTGCAAAAGAATATGGTTTGGTCGATGAAGTTTTAACGAAACGTCCGCAACTTTAAGCTGTAAAGCATAGAAATTTATTTGGAGTGAAGATGTCTGAAAATCCTCAAGGACAAAAGCATTGTTCATTTTGCGGTAAAACGCAGTCTGAAGTGGGTAAACTCATTGCAGGCGAGGACGCTTACATTTGTAATGAATGTGTAGATGTATGCTTAGATTTAGTTCAGACGAGCCAGCAAGTCGAAACTGGTGAATGGGCAACTCGTCCATTACCTAAGCCGCATGAAATTCGTGCAGCTTTAGATCAATATGTGATTGGTCAAGACACTGCGAAAAAAACGCTCTCTGTTGCGGTATATAACCACTATAAACGTCTTAAAGTGACTCAATCAACTGCAAAGTCAGAAGATCGTGTAGAACTTGCTAAAAGCAATATCTTACTCATAGGACCAACAGGTTCGGGTAAGACTTTGTTGGCGCAAACTTTAGCGCGCTTATTAGATGTGCCATTTGCGATGGCTGATGCAACGACATTAACTGAAGCTGGTTATGTTGGTGAAGATGTTGAGAATATCGTTCAAAAATTGCTACAAAAAGCAGATTACGATGTTGAGAAAGCACAGAAGGGTATCATTTATATCGACGAGATCGATAAGATTACCCGTAAGTCTGAAAATCCTTCAATAACACGTGATGTTTCAGGTGAAGGTGTTCAACAAGCGCTTTTAAAAATGATCGAAGGCACGGTAGCTTCAATTCCACCTCAAGGTGGTCGTAAGCATCCACAGCAAGAGTTCATTCAAATTGATACGTCTAATATCCTGTTCATCTGCGGTGGTGCATTCTCTGGTTTGGAGCGTGTCGTGCAACAGCGTCAAGAAAAAGGTGGAATTGGTTTCACTGCTGACGTGAAGACTAAAGATGACTCTAAGAAGTTATCTGAATTATTTAGTCAGGTAGAAGCTGCCGATCTTGTGAAATTTGGTTTAATCCCTGAATTCATTGGTCGTCTGCCAGTGATTGCAACGCTCGAAGAATTGGACGAAGAAGCATTAATGCAAATTTTGACTGAACCAAAAAATGCATTAACGCGTCAGTATCAATACTTGTTCGAAATGGAAGATGTTGATCTATTATTTGAAGATTCAGCATTGCGAGCTGTTGCGAAAAAAGCACTTGAGCGTAATACAGGTGCACGTGGTTTACGTTCAATTCTTGAAAACGTCTTACTCGATACGATGTACGATTTACCAAGTCGCTCTGATATTGGTACTGTTGTGATCAATGAAGCTGTGATCAATGAAAATGCTGAACCAGAATATCGAACTGAGCGCCAACCTAAACAAGAACAACAAGTTGAAGAAAAGGTCGATTTAAAGATTTTAGATACTAAATCTGCTTAATTGATTGTAATTCATCTGAAACGCGTAAAAAGTCCCACTTTTTGCGCGTTTTTTGTTTTTAATCTCGGATTGAGGTGATAATCTAACGATAATAAAAATATGACATAGAAAAAAAAGTATTCGTGATGAGGGATAATCATGCGATCAACCGTAGCAGTGTGTGCTTTGAGTCTGTTTCTTGTGGCATGTCAGACACATAAAGGGCTTAACGAAAATAATCAAACTCATGTGGTTTCAACGTTAAAACCGGTAGATTTTAGTGAGAAAAAAACTTTTGTATCTCAGAAGCTAGCTCAATATAAAGTTGCAGGATTTGATCTGGGCTCATGGGTAAATCAAAAACCAGGACAGTTTTTCAGCCGTGTAAAACCTCAACATCAGCAAGCCGCAGTGTTGTATCTGTACCGTCTTGATAGTAAGTGGAATCGTCAGGAAATTATTGCACCGAGTTTTTTTCTAAATGGTAAGCGCATTCCGAGTTTAATCAGCAATCATTATTATTGGATAGAGCTGGCTGAAGGGGATTATCAACTTAGTATCAGTCGACCTTTAACTGTGATGCATTTTCAAAAACCTTTGGTTGCAAGTTTTAGTGTTAAAGCGGGGCAGCAGTATTTCTTAAAATATGAAGAAGAACAGTTTCGAGGTGGACCAAATGGTAGTGAAGATCTCCTCAGAGTTGGACCATTGATGCAAATGCCAACAAAACAGGCATTAAGAGAAATTGGCATGACTCAGTTGAAAACGCCTGGGCTTAACTATGTTGCCGTTATTCAACCGAACGGAACATTGCAAAAATCAAAAGAAAAAATTAAAAATAAAGAATATAAAGCCAGTGATGATGTGCGCTTAACAGAACCTTTTAAGATATATGATCCACGCACATGGTAACTCTGATTCAGCAGAATGGTTTTTAGCTTATTTCGAGTCAGTATGAATACTTTGTTTTTGTAGTTGTTCTAATTTCTTTTGGACTTCAGCAAAATTCTTTTCTGTAGATTGTAAAGAGCCTGCAAGTTGTTGATTCAGGATTTTCATGGATTCTTGAGCAACAAGTGGACCTTTATTTAAAATGGATTGACCTGTTGGAGAGGAATAAAAGTCGATCTGGGCTTGAACTTCTTGGGCATCATAGACATCTTTATAAATTTTGAGATAGATCGGTTTAAGTTTTTCCCAAGAAGTTTGCTTAATATTTTCTTGGTGAATTTTATCAGCCAGTTCATTGGCAATAACTTGTTGTTGTGGTGTTAATTTTTCGGCCTTAACAATATTTTGAACAATGCTATAGGCCTGTTGATCAATTTGAGGTCGGATTTGTTTAAGCGTACTTTGTAAGAGCTGATCTAAATTCAATACTTGTATGAGTTTTTCGATTTGTTGATCAGTCGCTTGAGCTGCCATAACCGCAGGTGAGCAGATCATGCATCCGCTCAAAAATAATGTTCTTAAAATTTTCATGAGTATTCTCGGTATAAAAAAGCACCCTAATGATAGAGTGCTTTTTGAACTTGAGACAAGTCGAATATTATTTATTGTGCAGCTGCATCTACAACTGGAATTTTACCAATTTTAGCCTGCCAAATTTTTGGTGCAGTTGCGTGAACTGATGTGCCGTTAACGTCTACTGCAACAGATACAGGCATATCTTTAACCACGAACTTATAGATTGCTTCCATACCTAAATCTTCAAAAGCGACAACTTCCGCTTCACGAATTGCTTTAGATACGAGATATGCAGCACCGCCTACAGCCATGAGGTAAGTTGCTTTATTGTCTTTGATTGCTTCAATCGCAGCAGGACCGCGGTCCGCTTTACCGATCATACCGAAAAGACCAGTTGCTTCTAAAACTTGGCGTGTGAACTTATCCATACGTGTTGCAGTTGTTGGACCTGCAGGACCTACAACTTCGTCACCCACTGGATCAACAGGACCAACGTAGTAAATGAACTTACCTTTAAGGTCTACAGGAAGCTCTTCACCGTTGTTTAACATATCAACCATACGTTTGTGCGCAGCGTCACGACCTGTATAGATTGTACCGTTAAGAAGAAGCGTATCACCTGGTTTCCAAGAGTTCATTTCTTCTTGTGTGATGTTATCTAAGTCAACACGTTTAGAAGAAGATGAGTCCCAAGTGACTTCAGGATAGTCTTCAAGTTTAGGTGCAATAATATTCGCAACACCTGTACCGTCTAGTGTGAAGTGTGCGTGACGAGTCGCAGCACAGTTCGGGATCATACCGACTGGTTTACCCGCAGCGTGACAAGGGTAGTCTTTAATTTTGATGTCTAGAACAGTGGTTAAACCGCCAAGACCTTGTGCACCAATACCCAGCGCGTTTACTTTCTCGAAGATTTCGATACGAAGTTCTTCAAGTTTATTTTGTGGACCACGACGAAGAAGCTCGTCCATGTTGATCTCTTCCATCAATGCTTCTTTAGCAAGCATCATGGCTTTTTCAGCTGTACCACCGATACCAATACCGAGCATACCAGGAGGACACCAGCCTGCACCCATGGTTGGTACAGTTTTCAGTACCCAGTCCACGATTGAATCAGATGGGTTTAACATTGCAAGTTTAGATTTATTTTCTGAACCACCGCCTTTTGCTGCAACAGTGATATCTACTTTGTTACCTGGAACAAGTTTATGGTAGATCACAGCAGGGGTGTTGTCTTTCGTATTCTTACGGCCAAAAGCAGGATCAGCAAGTACAGATGCACGAAGTACGTTAGAGTTTTCTAAGTAACCTTGGCGAACACCTTCGTTAATCGCGTCGTCTAAGCTCATTGTTAAATCAAATTTAACGTCCATGCCCACTTCAACGAATACGTTGACGATACCAGTATCTTGACAGATCGGACGGTGACCTTCGGCACACATACGTGAATTGATTAAGATTTGTGCGATCGCATCTTTGGCAGCTTTGTTTTCTTCACGGTCATACGCACGACTCATTGCTTGGATGAAGTCTTGTGGATGATAGTAAGAAATGAACTGAAGCGCATCTTTAACGGATGTGATCAAGTCGTCTTGCTTGATAATAGTTGTCATACAAATATCTCTTGAGCGGGCTGATAGCTAGCGGGCTAAATTATAAGACAAAATGATTCAATTGTGGCTTTTTTGCTGAGGAATTGGGCGAAAGTTTAAGAGAGCAGATTCATTCATAGAAAAGTTAAAATTAATATTTGCTAATTAATTTTTTAGATGGAAATACGTTTACGTAATAAGTTGTTTAAGCTTTTTTATAAATAACAATAATTTTTTTCAAATTTATCTCATAATATTTATAGATTAAATGGGTGAAATTTCACTATTTTAGTCATCAATAATTCTAATACATTGACTTTGTGAAATTAAATTTTGTTAAGATTTTCAATAGAAAGTATTAAGTAAATATTTATATAATTAAAAATCAATATTATTTATATGTTTCATAAAATCTAGAAGTTAATTAAATATGAAGTCAAGTGACGCTGGAGTCTTTCTGAGTTATGCCTATATCACAATGCAAAAGATGGGATTAAATGTAGAGCAAATTTTAGAAGATGTAGGATTGCCCGCACATTTGCCTGATAAGACAGTTCGCAGAGATAATTCATGTCAGTACCGATTTTGGAATACAGCGCAAAAAGTTTCTAATGACAGAGATATTGGTTTACATGTAGGAGAGCATTTTCCTGTAATTAGAGGCTCATTGATTGAGTATCTATTTTTGAGTAGTTCGGGATTTAAAGTTGGACTAGAGAAAGCTTTAAATTACCAAAAATTACTTTCTTCAGCTTTTCATTTTAGCCTGTTCACAAATGGGCATGTTGCTGGAGTTCAAGGGTTTAATCATCCTGTTCGGCATTATTTAGAGATTGTAATCAGTGTGATTTTAAAGTTTTTGAAATTCATTACAGATGATCAATTCCGCCCAATTAAAATTTATTTACCCTATGAATATGGTGCGACATTAATAGAATACAAGCGCGTATGGGGATGTGAAGTTGAGTTGGGCTGTCCGGATGGGAAAATTATATTTGATGCAGCGTTGTTGAATTTAAAATTTGACTGGTATGAGCCTGAATTATTTGCCATCCATGAAACTTATGCAAAACGTCAGATGAGACAGGTTGAAAAATATGAACTTATTTCTGATATAGAACAAATTCTAGCTGATGGTTTACTCGAATCAGGCAATGTTCAGTTAACGCATGTGGCAGACAAGTTAAATATGAAGGTCAACACCTTGCGTGCATCTTTAAACGATATTGACACTTCTTTTGAGAAAATTCTAACTCATTATCGTATTCGGACTGCAAAGCAATTATTAGCATCCAAAGAGATTTCCATGTGTCATATTGTCAGCGTTCTCGGTTTCTCAGAGAGTTCTGTTTTTTCACGAGCATTTAAACGTTGGACGGGTGAGACACCTTTGCAATACCGAAAAAGAAAAAGTACAAAAAATGATTCAATTGATACTTAAACTATATCATCTGAGTCAATTAAACTTATGCCAAATCCGTTACTTTAATCTGAGGTAGAACAGTTTTAACACTCTAAATGGTTACTTGGTTTTTGACACATTTAAGTTTTTAATGAAGTTCTAATCCTAATAAATCGAATTAAATTTTAAAAAATATTCAATTGCTTAGGAATTAATTTGATTTCATATTCAATTATTATTCAACCAATTTAAGGAGTTGAAAATGAGTTATGTAAAGACTAAAGACGGTGTTGAAATTTTTTATAAAGATTGGGGACCACGCGATGGTGAGGTCCTTTTTTTTCATCATGGATGGCCTTTAAGTTCTGATGATTGGGATGCACAAATACTTTACTTTTTAGACAAAGGTTATCGTGTGGTGGCGCATGACCGCCGTGGTCATGGACGATCTTCTCAAGTGTCTGAAGGTCATGATATGGATCATTATGCTGATGATGTTGCGGCTGTTGTAGAGCATTTGGGCATTAAAAAGGCGATTCATATTGGTCATTCAACAGGCGGTGGAGAGGTTGCACACTATATAGCAAGATATGGTGAGGAACGTGTCTCTAAAGCTGTTCTTGTGAGCTCTGTACCACCTTATATGGTGAAAACCGAAGATAATCCAAATGGATTGCCGAAAGCTGTTTTTGATGATATGCAGGCTCAGTTATTTAAAAATCGAGCTGAATTCTATCGTGCTGTACCTGAAGGTCCATTTTATGGCTTTAATCGTCCGAATGCGAAGCCGTCTGAACCAGTGATTCAAAATTGGTGGAGACAAGGGATGATGGGTTCTGCTAAAGCACACTATGATGGGATTGTGGCTTTCTCCCAAACTGATTTTAGAGAAGACCTTAAGAAAATTTCAGTGCCAGTATTAGTTTTACACGGTGATGATGACCAAATTGTTCCTCTTGATATTTCAGGAAAGTTATCGGCTGAATTGGTACAAAATGGAACTTTAAAGATTTATCCAGGTTATTCACATGGGATGCTCACTATTAATCCTGACGTGATTAACCCTGATCTTCTTGCATTTATTCAAAGTTAATTTTCGATCTTGTCTTAAACAAGAACTCTTTAAGAGTTCTTGTTTTTTTATATAAGTCTTTAGTTAACCTCATGATTCTAAGTTACAACACGTAGGAGTTAATCATAGATCTGAGTGTTCTAAGGGACTTATTGAAAAAACCATCCTCACTTTCGCGAGGATGGTAACTCATATGCAAATCAAATTATTGGGCTTGTTGCTCAGCTTGAATCGCTGTTAAAGCAATGGTAAAGACAATATCATCGACCAATGCACCACGAGATAAATCGTTTACAGGTTTGTTTAAACCTTGGAGCATTGGACCGACACTGACCACATTGGCAGAGCGTTGAACTGCTTTATAGGTGGTATTACCAGTATTCAAGTCAGGGAAAATAAACACATTGGCACGACCCGCCACTTGAGAGTCAGGTGCTTTAGAGCGACCTACACTTTCTACAGAGGCAGCATCATATTGAAGGGGTCCATCAATCAATAAATCTGGACGACGTTCTTTTGCGATGCGTGTTGCTTCAGCAACTTTTTCAACATCAGCACCTGTGCCAGATGTTCCTGTTGAATATGAAATCATGGCAATACGTGGATCAATACCAAACGCTTTTGCTGAATCGGCAGATTGAATCGCGATTTCAGCAAGTTGCTCTGCATTAGGATCTGGATTGATTGCACAGTCACCATAAACATACACTTCATCTGGTAGTAACATAAAGAAAACAGACGAAACTAAAGAGTAATCAGGTGCCGTTTTAATCAACTGAAATGCAGGGCGAACTGTATTGGCTGTGGTATGAACTGCACCTGAAACTAATCCATCCACTTGATCTAGTGCTAACATCATCGTTCCAAGAACCACTGTATCTTGTAACTGTTCTTTCGCTTGCAGTTCATTTAACTTGCCTTTACGCAACTCTACCATTTGCGCAATATAATTGTCGCGGATGAGGTCTGGATCAATGATTTCTAAATCATCAGGTAATTCAATCCCTCGAGCTTTGGCTACATCTAAAACTGCTTCTGGTTTTGCCAGTAAGATACAGTGAGCAATACCACGTGATTGGCAGATCGCGGCTGCTTGAATCGTACGAGGTTCATCACCTTCAGGAAGAACAATTCTTTTCTTCGCTGCAATTGATTTTTGTACCAACTCATGACGGAATGCAGATGGAGAAAGACGTGGTTGGTATGAACCATTCAGCAACTGCGTTACCCAATCCGCATCAATATGGCTAGATACAAATCGAGTGACTTGTTCAGCGCGAGCAGTATCATCTACAGGAATTTCATTACTTAAATTAGCCAGTTGGGTTGCCGTTTCAAAGGTGCTCAATGGTGTGTGTAAAATAGGTAAGCCCTGTTTTATTGCTGCTTGGCAGAAAGCCAGTACTTGTTGATTAGGTGCATAATGTTCAGTCAATACTAAACCAGCAAGAGGGATACCATTGCTGCTTGCTAAACTACTTGCAAGTAAGACATCAATACGATCTGATGCGCTAATAATCAGTTCGCCTGCCGTGAATTTGTGCAGTTCGCGCTCGATATTTGAAGCGATCAGGCTACTATGCAGAACACGACGTTGTGCAGCCTCACCTAAGTTAATCCATTCTGCTTGAATATGTTGCGCGATATCAGACATTCGCGGCACACTTAAAGTATTACTAAATGGTACTAATGCAATAACAGGAAGTTGTTCGGAACCAATCAGTGGATGTGTTTTTTGAATTTCCCCAACAAATTGTTGAGTCTCTTGTGTCAGACGCAGACTTGGATCAATGGTCACTGGAATCTGTGCAGACTCCTCGGACAGACCTTTGGTTCGCATGAAAAGCACACCAGCTGTTCGGTTGCTGTTTGCTCCACCAAAATTACGTAATTGGGTTTCTACTTTTTCTGCAGTATAGGCTGGTTGTTTGATATCAGCATTGCTCACAATGATGACTTTCGCATCTAGTGCTTGAGCAAGTTGAGCATTCAGTTCAGATGCAAAACTATCACGACTATTTGGAACTAACCCTTCCACAATAATAAGATCATGTTTTTTAGCAATTTGACGATGTAGACGAACAGCTTCTTCTAATAACTCATCACTTTCATCAGCATTTAATTGCTGAACTACATTTTGATATGAGATTGGTTCAACTGTTTCGTTCTGAGAAACATGGCGGAATAACGCTGTGGTGCGATCGAAATTTTCAGCATGTACTTCTTGTGAAAATGGCTTAACAAAACCAGCTTTTACACCTTGACACTCAAGTGCATAAATTAAGCCTAAACACGCTGATGTCAGACCTACACCTTCACCAGTTGGAACAAGTACAATTGTTTTCATATCATCAAAATCTATATCTAAAAATAAAAAAGAAATATGTAAATATGTCTGAGCGGGCGACTACTTAAGCAGTCGCGGTTTCAAGTTCAGACTTTTTTTCAGATGAATTCACATCTCCGATTTGATTCACCACATGTTCTGTTTCTTGTGCAATACGTCCTTCTTCATCTGTAGGAATGACCCAAATTTGCGGACCAGTACCATTATCAATACGACCTTCAGTACCGCGAGCTAATTGGTTATTTTTTTCTTTGCTAAAGTTAAAACCAAAATGTGGCAAATAAGATAATGTTTTTTCACGAATAAATGCTGAGTTTTCACCAATACCACCTGTGAAGAATAAGCCATCAAGACGAGGTAAACCACAGCTGAGTGCTGCTAATGATTTAGCAAGACGATAGCAGAATACTTCAATAGCAAGTGCAGCATCTTCATTGCCTTCTTCTGAAGCTTCGATAAGTGTTCGCATATCGTTTGACAGGTTTGAAAGTCCTAATAAACCAGATTGGCTATTGAGCATTCTGTCAATTTTGTAAATGTCCCATCCTAGGTTTTTGGCTAAAAAATTATGTAAACTTGGATCTACATCACCACTACGGGTACCCATCACTAAACCTTCGAGTGGCGTTAATCCCATAGAGGTATCAACACTTTTACCATTCCAAATTGCACAAGTAGAACTACCATTGCCTAAATGAGCGGTGAGCCAACCACCTTCACGGAAACTACCAGCAAGCTCAGAGCCACGATCTGATACATAGGCATGGCTTGTGCCGTGGAATCCATAGCGACGAACATTATGTTCAGTGTATAAAAATTTTGGTACCGCATAACGATAGGCATGCGCTGGCATTGTTTGATGGAACGCTGTATCAAACACTGCAACTTGCGGTAAGTCTGGGAACAAACGTTTAGTCGCTTCGATCCCAACGAGATGTGCAGGATTATGTAATGGAGCTAAAGGTGTTGCTTCACGGATTTTTTCAATAATTTCATCGGTGATTAACTCTGCTTGAGTTAAAGAACCACCATGTACAATACGATGACCAATGGCATCAGGCTTGTGATTCGCTAAGCGAGATAATCCAACTTCAAGAGCTTCTTTGTGGTCTGCATTTGGAATACGAATATCAACTGGTTCGTTGCCTATAGTCACGCCTTTGATGCGCGCTTCTGGCGTACCTAAGTTTTCAGCAAGACCATGAATTCGGAAATCTTGATCTTTAAGTAATAATGCAAACTTGATCGAAGAAGAACCGCAATTGATGATAAGAACTGAATGGGGCATGGTGTGTTCCTTTACTGGCAATTTTAATATTTCGTTTGTTTTCTTCCAAATGAACAAAAAATGTTATTTCTTGATCGTGAAGCATTTGTAACATGCGTTTTTTTATTGTCCTAGATAGACTTTAGGTGATTAGACTTAAGCACTATCGACCACTAAGGCAATAATAATTAAAATTTATAGTCTTTCTTTATTCATTTATAAAATAAATAATGGTTATGTTTTAATTAAATTGTATGTGTAAAACATAGCATGTATTGTATTTTTTATATACCACTTCTGCTTTGTAATTGATTTAATTTATACGTTTTTTATTTCGTTATGATGAGTTGAATCACTCAAAAACAAAGCCCTTTACTCAAAAGGGCTTTGTTTTTTTAAGTTAGGTTTATTGACGGATTTGGCCATCGCCTAAAACAATCCATTTTTGTGAGGTGAGTCCTTCTAATCCGACTGGACCTCTGGCATGAATTTTATCTGTTGAAATGCCGATTTCAGCACCTAAACCATATTCAAAACCATCAGCAAAACGAGTAGAGGCATTAACCATGACCGAACTTGAATCGACGCGAGTAAGGAATTTTCGGGCCGTGCTAAAGTTTTCAGTAATAATCGAATCAGTGTGATGCGATCCGTATTTATTGATATGCAAAATTGCTTCTTCAACGCCACTGACTACTTTAACCGCTAAAATAGGTCCTAGATATTCCTCATACCAGTCTTCTTCGGTCGCAGTTTTAATCTGTTCACCTAAAATTGCTTTGACTTTCAAGCAACCACGCAATTCAACTTGTTTTTCAGCATAAAGTTCAGCAATGCGAGGCAGAAAGTCGTCAGCAACTTTTTCATCAACCAGCAGCGTTTCCATGGCATTACATACGCCATAGCGATGAGTTTTTGCATTTAACGCAATTGGCAATGCTTTTTGTAGATCAGCTTGGGCCTCAACGAAGACGTGACAGTTACCATCAAGATGTTTGATTACAGGAATAGTCGCTTCACGTGTAATACGTTCAATTAAGCCTTTGCCACCACGTGGAACAATAACGTCAACATACTCAGAGAGGGTAATCAATTGCCCAACTGCAGCACGATCTGCTGTATTGACAACTTGGACTGCGTTAACTGGTACACCAGCTTGCTCTAAACCTTTTTGAATTGCGGTAGCAATGGCTTTGTTTGACTCTAATGCCTCTGAACCACCGCGAAGAATGATGGCATTGCCAGACTTAATCGCTAAAGAGGCTGCTTCTAGAGTGACGTTAGGACGTGATTCATAAATCATACCTACGACACCTAAAGGCACTCGCATTTTTCCAAGCTGAATACCAGACGGGCGATAAGCTAGGTCAGTAATTTCACCAATGGGATCAATTAAACTGATGACATCTTTAAGACCTTGTAACATTCCACTGAAGCGTGTGGGTGTAAGTTCCAAACGATCGAGTAATGCGCTGTCTAAATTGTTTTCATGACCACGAGTCATGTCTAGTTTATTCGCAGCTAGAATTTGAGCTTGATGGTCTTCCAAAGCGGTATGGATTGCCGTCAAAGCATTATTTCGTTCAAAAGTCGAAGAGCCAGCCAAAAAGCGTGAAGCTTCACGCGCATTCTGACCGACGACTTGCATGTACTGTTCGATGGAGTCTTGCATAGCAGTTTAACTGATCATTTTAAAATCTCATTCAAATAGTAGCAGCGCAGATGACAACAATCTATGTTTATAAGCGAAAAAAGCTAAGTTGATAAAACTTGTAACTATTTTTAGAACCTAACGGTAGTTAAAAAAGATAAAAGGTGAATTCTTGCATTGCGCAGATTTCATGCATCTGTATAAAATGAAATGAATGTTAATTATGTTGCATAATCATAACGAATTGAGAGTATGATCAAATTAACGGCTGTGAAAACAAAACAATAAAGCCAAATGGAGATAAGGGAATGAATTCCATGATAAAAATGGAGCTTGAAGATTATTCAGCTGAAGACAGCACTCATTTTTTTGATCTGTACCATAAAAATAGTTTTAAAGAGCCGCCACGAACCACATGGATTGATGGGTGGAAAATTGAATATATGGCGATCGCATCGCCAGAAACACTGCATCAGACGCCAACGCTGATTGTCGGAGGCGCATTTCAAAATTTTAATTCATATAAATATTGCGTTGAACAGCTCTTCGAGAAAGGACCTGTTATTTTAATTGACTTACCATCTTTAGGTTCAAATCAACAAATCC
This sequence comes from Acinetobacter sp. ANC_7634, assembly GCF_056779875.1. NCBI lineage: Bacteria > Pseudomonadati > Pseudomonadota > Gammaproteobacteria > Moraxellales > Moraxellaceae > Acinetobacter > Acinetobacter sp. ANC_7634. The sequence goes on from NZ_JBWYIT010000006.1 coordinate 80,832, forward strand.
ACAATCGTGATACTGGAATTTCTGCTGGTACTCTAGAGCTACCAGAGCTTTCAAAAATGTTAGGTCAATGGTTGGATTTGGTGGAGATTAAGAAAGTCTCTGTTATGGGGATGTCATTAGGCTCTGTGGTTGCTTCCTGTTTTGCTCATTATCGTCCAGAACTGGTAGATCGATTAATTCTGATGGGCGTCATGCAGAAGACGCGTAAAAGCTGGCGTATGTTGCTTGAAGAGTCATTAATATTGATGCAAGAGCAACGTATGGATGAGTTTGGTCAGGCTGTCATTTTGTATTTGGTGAATCATGCAAAATTAGATCAAACGCGTATGTCTCCAACAGCTAAACGACTCTTTTATAAGCAGATGTCTGAGTTTGATATCGCTGAGCGTGAGCGATATGAAATCAACTGTAATCGTTTATTGCGTCTTTCCCATGTTCCAATTCCGATGTGTAAAACATTAGTAGCATGTGGTCAATTCGATAGTTTTACTTTGCCATTTGAGAATGCGAATTTTGCCTTGCAATGTCCTGATGTTGAGTTTGCAATGATTGCAAATGCGGATCATGTGCCTCAACTGCAACGCCGAAAAGAAACCATGAATCTTTTTACCAGTTTCTTAAAAGGCGAATCGATTCATAATCTAGATGGGATCATTTATTTAGATAAAGACCAAATGCAATCATTGGATCGCAGAGGGGAAGTTCGATTTGCCCTTAAAAATGCACATTCTGTTTTAATTCATCAAACAAATGCACAACGTTTTGAAGTTGAAATTAAAGACCTGAATTACTTTGGTGTATCATTCTTTTTGGATGATCCATCTCAAGTTGAAGTCTTACAGGAAGATGCTCGAAGTTTTGCAATTGAATTTGAGGATGAGCAAGGACATTTTGCTGTCGAATGTTTAATGTTCGATTTTATTGGAAATGAAGTAAGAGCATTATTCAAGCATGGTTATTTTGAAGTGGCTGATCGCTTACTTCAATTTATAGATACCCATAAACACAATGACAGCGTTGATTAGGCTGTCATTGAATTCATTTGAATCAAAAAAGAGATACTTCGTAATATTGCTACGAACGATTCATTATTTTATTGCATGAATCATCCATACTAGATCACCAAGATGCTGATCTGTATCCATATTTTGATTATTTTTTTCAAAATACAGTTGAGGTTGAATGACTTCAACTTCAGTAAAACCTGAAAGTTTAAAAAAGTGCTGTACCTCTAAAGGGTCTTTAAAGTGGAATGTAAATGCACTTCTTGAAGCGTATTTGAGTAATTTGCTGCTCGACCAAATTAAGTTAGCCAGTTTATGTTGGACAGGTTCGGGATAAAGGTCAGTTAAATAATGAAGCGTTTGGAATGGTTGACCAAAACGTACAATTGAATTCAGCAATTGTTTGAGTAAATCTTGATTAAAATAATTGATTAATCCTTCACTGATAATCACTAGCGGTCGTGTTGGGTCGAATTCGTCAAAAGCTGTTTTGAAATCATCCGTGAATAAGTCTGCTGATAAAACTTTAGGGCTTTCGGGATCGATTTTATTTAAAGCGGATTGTTTTGTGGTAGCCATGTCTGGTAAATCTAATTCGCGATAATCTATTTCGGGATAATGAGATCTAAACCACCAACCACGAGGTGAAAGTCCCGCTGCAATTTCTAAAATTTGCAGGGTTGGATATTGTTTGATTAATAATTTTAAATGGTCGTCTAATAATGTATGTCGTGTCTTCAGGGTTGAACGCATACTTCCACCGACAAACTTCTCAGCTATACTTTCAAAAGGGTGAGCGAATTGCGCCAAGGCTTTACCTTTCGAAGTCGCAAATGCTTCGTGAGAGATACCCATTTGGTACCAAATATAGCCAGTGTAGTGAGCAGTAAACGAAATATGACGGTGCTTTGATTGTTTTGATTGAGACATACACATCCTTGGCTATGATTATTATTGGATTGGTCAAGATAAAGGGAGCATTAGAATAATGCTCCCTGTATTATTAAAATGATTTTCTAAAATCTTCAATGACCTTTTTGACAGATTTCCATTCGTTGCCTAAGTCAAGTTGTTCACCAATGCGAATCTCTTGAATCTTACCGCGCATACGCTCTAAGCGTTCTTGGTTCGGCAATGGATAATTCTCTATGGCACTGAGCGCGACACATGCAGATTCCCGATTATTGCAGACTAAGCCCATATCACAGCCAGCTTCAAGCGCGGCTTTGATGCGGGCATCTGCACCACCTGCAACACAAGCTGCTTGCATACTTAAGTCATCAGAAAACAGGACACCGTCAAACTGAAGTGTTTCACGAAGTACTTTTTGAACCCAATACTGAGAAAAACCTGCAGGATTTGGATCTACTTTTTCATAAATCACATGTGCTGGCATGAGTGCGTCAAGTTGAGGTTGGAGTTGAATAAAGCTTTGCATATCTTGAGCTTCAATTTCAGCATAACTTCGTGTATCCACAGCTGCCGCAATATGTGAATCTGCTTTAACCGAGCCATGGCCAGGGAAGTGTTTCCCCGTGGTTGCCATACCAGCGCGTTTCATACCTTGCATAAAGGCTTGGGCTAAAGGGATGATATCTGAGATATTTTTAGCAAAAGCACGGTCACCAATAACATCGCTGATGTCGTTAAGGTCTAATACAGGTGCAAAGCTAAAGTCGATCCCGACTGCAAGGACTTCGGTAGCCATGAGCCAACCGCATTGTTCAGCCAATTCAATTGCTCGATCTGGCTGACTTAAATAGAGCTCACCGAAACGTCCCATGGCAGGAAGGAGAGTGAAGCCTTGTTTTAAACGTTGTACGCGTCCGCCTTCTTGATCGACTGCAATTAAAATATCGGGGCGAACTTGGCGCATATGATCCGTTAAGGCGCGAACTTGTTGAGGTGATTCAATATTTCTTCCAAACAAAATGACTCCACCAACTTGTGGAGATTGTAGGAGTTGAATATCTTCTTGATTAAGTGTTGTGCCCTCAATATCAAGCATCAATGCGCCAATCATAGTGGAATCCGTGATTCTAATTTTAAAAGAGAAAACAATACCCGAATTTTGCAATGATTTGCTACATTTTCTCCGTACAGATTATGATAAAACTATACGGCAGAAATAAAAAAGTTGTTTAAGGTTTTGAATATTAATATTTCTATCTGAAAACAATAGTGTAAATTTGGTTTATCCAAGGAAAGACAAATTCGTTATGAAACTTCAAACAATCGCTTGCGCGGTAGCCATTGCCACTGGTGGTTTATTTTTTGGTCATACAATTAATGTTGCGATCGCAGCGAATGAACCAGCGGTTCAACAGGTTCAGAATATAAAGCCCACACAAGAACAAGCTTTAGTTTCAAGACAATTAGCAACTTTGGTGGATCGTCAGCACTATTTAAATATGCGTTTAGATGCTACGACCTCACAACGTATTTTTGATATGTATATTGATAGTCTTGATCCTGACCATAGCCTTTTCTTGGCAGATGAAGTGGCAAACTATAAGAAAAAATACGGACCAACTTTTGGAGCGGCGCTCAAAGCGGGTAACCTTGAAGGACCTTATGCCATTCACGCTCAATATCGTGATCGTTTAAAGTCATTCTATGAGTTTATGTTGGCGGAGTTAAAAAAACCGCAAAACCTAAATCAACCTAATGTGTTTATCGAGTCTGATCGTGAAAAGGCTCCATTTTTCAAAAATAAAGCTGAGCAAGAAAATCAATGGCGCAAAATGTTGGTGTCTCAGTTAATCAATTTAACGATTGCTAAAGAAGAAGATTTGGCTAAGCAAAAAGCGCTGAAAGATGATCCTTCTTTAGCAGCAGGACAAGATCTCACTTCAGCTGAAGATTTAACGCCAGTTCAGACTTTGACCAAGCGCTATATGCGTCAATTAGAACGTATGAAGCGTACAAAAAGCGATGACGTTTTAGAAAAAACGCTCAATGCTATGTTAGCGACTTATGACCCGCACAGTAATTATTTCCCACCAATCGATGCGATTGAGTTAAATCGTCAGACCACATTGCAGCTTGAGGGGATTGGTGTGTCGATCCGCCCAGAACGCGGGAATGAAGACTATACGCGTATCGAGACGATCGTAGATGGTGGTCCTGCGTTTAAGACGGGGCAGGTCAAGTCTGGTGATCGTATTATTGGTGTCGCGCAAGACGGTGACAAAATGGTCGACGTCATTGGATGGACCAGTTCTGAAATCGTTGGATTGATCCGAGGTAAGCGTGGGACTAAAGTCACCATTAAATTGCTCGGACCTGGAGCATCTATGAGTCAGGCACGTACCGTAACTATCGTACGTGATGTGATTCAAGAAGAGGATGCGGGTGTACGTTCAAGAACAGTTGAAATTGTACGTGATGGCAAGAAAAATAAAGTTGGAGTAGTCGAAATTCCATCGTTCTATTACAACTACCGTGCCCGTCGTGCTGGTGAAAGCTATCGTTCAGTATCTGAAGATACCAATAATGCATTGAAAAGTTTAGCTGCGCAAAATGTCGATGGCATTATCGTTGATCTTCGTAATAACCCTGGTGGTTCACTCGAAGAAGTGGCAAAAATGATTGGGCAAGTGATTAAATCTGGTCCAGTGGTTCAAATTCGGGATGGGAATGGTAACGTCAGTGTCTTCGAAGATCGTGATGGAGGCGCTCAAACCTACGCAGGTCCATTGGCTGTCATGGTGAATCTGGCTTCTGCATCAGCAAGTGAAATCTATTCAGCTGCTGTGCAGGATTATGGTCGTGGGATTGTGATTGGAAGTACTACGACAGGTAAGGGTACAGCCCAAGTTCAATTGGACAGCTTAGCGTATGGTCAAGCGACATTGACGCAACGAAAGTTTTACCGTGTTACTGGTGGAAGCACACAAAATAAAGGGGTTGTGCCTGATATTCAATTGGTTGATATCTACGATGAAGAGTTTGGGGAGCGTAAAGCTAAGAATGCTTTAGAGTGGGATACCATCCCTACAGCTCCTTTCAAACGTGAGGGAGAAGTGCAAGCCTTTGTACCAAAATTAGCTGCTCATTCAAAACAGCGTGTTGCGAATGATATTCAATTTAAGTATTTAGAAGCGCGTAAAGCGATTTCGCAGAAAGCTAAAGAGAATAAACAAATCGTGTTGGATATCGATCAACGTAAAGCTGAACTCATCGCTTTGGAAAAAGAAACGTTGGCAGAAGAAAATAAACGCCGTATAGCAATGGGTAAAACTGCTTATCCAAATTGGGAAAGTTATCAGGCATCGATGGAAGCTTTGGCTGAATCGCGTGCTAAGATGAAAACTAATCAACGCCCACCTTTACCTGAAGAAGAGGCATTTGTCACTGAATCAGCTCATATCTTGCTCGATTACATTGCCTTGCAAAAATAAAAATATTTATTGTTAAGTTTTACTTAAAAAATGGCGTATTTCGATACGCCATTTTTTATGGATATCCGAAAAACAACTTGACGTTCAATGAGATGGTGATATTGTTGTAGGCGACAAATGCTCATTAAAAAGTTGAACCTTCTTACATTTATTTGCTGTACTTTTGGGGTTTAAATAAAATAAAAACAGGTTCAGGTACGGATAAGTCTCTATATGATTCATATGAGTTACGATTATGCAATGGTGGCGGGTTCTGCTGTGGCGGCAGTGATCGTCTGCTTTATTGCTATTTCATTTGAACAACTCATTAGTACCCACAAAAACCCAGTTGGTCAAAAAGTGCTGCTCGGTGTAAGTGGAATGATATTTGGTCTTGCGATTTGGGTCATGCATTTTGTTGGAATGCTGGCTTGTCATTTACCCGAAGATCATAGTTTCGATATAGGTTTAACGCTATTCTCTTATGTGATCGCAGCTCTCGCTTCAATTTTTGCCATATGGCTCACGACTAGATCTACACTTCCTTTGGCTAGATTGGTTTTGGGTGCACTTCTGATGGGTTTCGGTATTTCAGGTATGCACTATACTGGAATGGCGGGATTGATCGTTCCCAACTACATTATTCGTTATGACACCATTTTGGTGATTTTTTCTGTACTGATTGCTGTATGTGGTTCAGGATTGTCATTCTGGCTGATGTTTAAATATAAGCGTACCTATCACAATAAATTGGCTTTCAAGCTTGCCGTGGCATTCATGATCGCTTTTAGTATTGTGGGAATGCATTATATTGGTATGGCGGCTGCGACTTTCCAACCCGTGGATGCCAAATATGCAGCATTGAATCAACTCCATGAAGGTCAAGGTTTATTACTTTTTGTCATTATATTTGTCACCTGCTTGGTTTTAGTGGTCAGTTTTTTTGTCGCTATTTTAGAATTACGACTTGAAGAGAGAAATCAACAACTAATCAAAATGAATAAGGAATTGGAAAGCCTTGCCCTTCAAGATAATTTGACCAAACTTCCAAATCGACTTTTTTTGCTTGATTACACCACTTCATTATTTTCACTTCACCAATCTAAAGATCATAAAGTTGCATTCATTTATATTGATTTGGATCGTTTCAAGGCAGTGAATGATGCTTTTGGACATCATATTGGTGATCAGCTTTTAGTGAATTTAGCGCATCGACTCCATGCATTACTCGAAAAAAACCAAAAATTAATTCGTATTGGTGGTGATGAGTTTTTATTGGTTGTTGAAGATTTTTCTACAGACCAAATTGATCAAGTTGCCAATCTAGTATTGAGTAAAATCCAAGAAGGCTTTGTGATTTCGGGGAAGGAAATCAATATCTCAGCAAGTTTAGGTGTGGTCTATTATCCAGATCATGGTGCTGATTTACATGATTTGTTGGTGAATGCTGATGCTGCAATGCTGATGTCCAAAGAGCAAGGTCGCAATACTTATAGTGTGTTTAACTATTCATTAGATCAACAAGAAGTCGCACGTAGCCAATCAAAACTTATCAATGATTTGTATCGTGCTGTTGAAGAACAACAATTCATTTTATTTTATCAGCCGAAATTCACAGCAGATTTTAAAATTTGTGGCGTTGAAGCTTTAATTCGTTGGAAGCATCCAAGTCTAGGACTTCTAGCACCGAATATGTTTATTGAGGGTGCGGAGCAAACAGGTCTTATTATTAAAATGGGCTACTGGGCTCTTGAACAAGCGTGTATACAGATTCAAGCTTGGCAAAAAAAGAAATTGCCTTTCTGTCCGATCGCTGTAAATTTATCAGCTGTACAATTTGAACATAAAGCGCTGGTAGATACATTAAGATGTTTAATCACGCAATACCAGATCGATCCAGCCCATTTAATTATTGAGATTACTGAATCGACAGCAATGCATCATATCGATGTCAGTATTCGTACTTTTGAGAGCCTGCGAAACCTGGGGATTGGGCTTGCGATTGATGATTTTGGAACAGGTCATTCAAGCTTCTTATATTTAAAGAATCTCCCGGTAGATGAACTTAAAATTGACCGTGAATTTATTCGAAATCTTTCACCCAATACAAAAGATGAAATTATCTTAGAAAGTATTATTGTCTTGGCTAAACGTTTAGGTTTGGTGGTGACAGCTGAAGGCGTCGAAACTCAAAAACAAGCCGATATCTTAAAACGTTTAGGTTGTCAGCAATTACAAGGCTATTTATTGGGTATGCCATTACCTGTGGATCGTTTAGAAAGCACATTTAAGAACTATTAACTTCTGGTCAGTTTCTGATTCATCACATTCACATTCGGTATTGATCTGCTACAATATCGCCAATTTTTATTTTGATCTTTTTTGATCTTCTAAACTGCATGTCTGCAGTAGGTGTTATTCATGAGCTTTAAGCAAGAGTTAGCGGAGCAAGTTGCTCAGCGACGTACATTTGCCATTATTTCCCACCCCGATGCGGGTAAAACCACAATGACGGAAAAGTTATTGTTGTGGGGGCAAGCGATCCAAGTTGCAGGTATGGTAAAAAGCCGTAAATCTGACCGTGCTGCGACATCAGATTGGATGGAAATGGAAAAAGAGCGTGGTATCTCGATCACGACCTCTGTGATGCAGTTCCCTTATAAAGACAAAATGATCAACCTGCTCGATACACCGGGGCATGAAGATTTCTCTGAAGATACATATCGTACCCTTACAGCCGTAGACTCAGCATTGATGGTGATTGATGGTGCGAAAGGTGTCGAAGATCGTACGATTAAATTGATGGATGTGTGTCGTATGCGTGACACACCGATTATTTCTTTCGTTAACAAAATGGACCGTGAAATTCGCGAGCCACTTGAACTACTCGATGAAATTGAAAACGTCCTGAAAATTAAATGCGTACCTTTAACTTGGCCTTTAGGCACAGGCCGTGACTTCGCGGGTGTTTTTAATCTGATCGAAGAAAAATTCTATGTCTATAAAGCAGGTTTTGGTTCAACCATTACAGATATCGAAATTCGTGACGGTTATGACCATGCTGACCTTCGTGAAAAAGTCGGTGAATTAGCTTGGGCTGCATTTGAAGAGTCACTAGAATTAGTTCAAATGGCAAATGAACCGCTTGATCGTGAAGAATTCTTAGCAGGGCGTCAAACTCCAGTATTGTTTGGTACAGCGTTGGGTAACTTTGGTGTAGACCATGTCTTAAATGCATTTAGTGAATATGCACCACCACCAAAAGCACATCCTACCCAAGACCGTAAAGTTGAAGCGACTGAAGAGGGTTTCTCTGGTTTTGTCTTTAAAATTCAAGCCAATATGGACCCTAAACACCGCGATCGTATTGCTTTCATGCGTATCTGCTCAGGCAAATATGAAAAAGGCTTGAAAATGAAGCATGTGCGTATTGGGAAAGATGTGCGTATTTCAGATGCATTAACGTTCTTGGCGGGTGATCGTCAGCATCTAGAAGAGGCATGGCCAGGTGACATTATTGGTTTACATAACCATGGTACGATTCAAATCGGCGATACTTTCACTTCGGGTGAAAACTTGCAATTCACAGGTATTCCTCACTTCGCTCCTGAAATGTTCCGCCGTGTTCGTTTAAAAGATCCTTTGAAATCGAAGCAACTCCAAAAAGGTTTAAAAGAGCTTTCAGAGGAAGGTGCAACTCAGGTATTTATGCCACAAAACAGTAATGATCTTATTGTCGGTGCTGTGGGTGTTCTTCAATTTGAAGTTGTAGCTTATCGTTTAAAAGAAGAATACAAAGTGGATTGTATTTACGAGCCTGTGAGCATTAATACAGTTCGTTGGGTTTCATGTCCAGATGAGAAAAAATTTAATGAATTTAAGAAAAAAGCACATGACCAACTTTCAGTTGATGGTGGTGGGCATTTAACGTACTTAGCACCTAGCCGTGTCAATTTACAATTAATGCAAGAGCGTTATCCTGATATTGTTTTCCGTAATACACGTGAACATTAATTTTGCTTGAAAATGTAAAACAGCTTCCTCGTGAAGCTGTTTTTGTATCAGAATAACCAATGCTTTAATTTTGGTTGATTCTTGTGATTACTCTAAATTTACAAAAAAAACGATTGCGTATTCTTCTTGCTACCTTAGTCATTGGGGTGGCATCTTGTGAAAAACAACCAGAGTCTACGACACAAAAGTCAGGGCAGTCTGCCCAAGTTAAAAACGCTGATGTGTTACCATACTTAAATGATGACGCGTTTCAATTTGAGATAAAGAGCGAAAATTGTACAAAATCGGTCTGCGAAAAAATTGAAATTTTAAGTCTAAAAACAGCAGATCAGTGGGTCAATCAACAACTTAACAACCATTTGGCTTTTGTGATTCAAGATCAAATCAATGAAAAAGAAAAATTGAGTTTGGATCAATCCATCGAAACCTATATAAGTCGATCTGAATCATGGATGAAGGAGTTTTCACTGAATCAGCCTTATGAGTTGGATATACTGACGCAAGTCGCCACCCAACGAAATCAATATGTGTTGATCCAATTCATTGTTAACACAAAACAAGCTGAAGTGATCGTTAAAGATCGTGGTTACTTTATGGTATTGGATCGAAAGCAGAAAAAAGTTTTACAGTTGCAGGATGTGATTCAAAAGAACCAAATAAATGATTTTGAAAGAATACTTCAAGTGTCCTATCAAAAATGGTTAAAGGCCCAGAGTGGTGAAGTGAGAAGTATCGCTCCAGTGAATCTCAGCTGGCAAAATCAGGAATGGTTCTTTGATGGTGAAGGGATTGGTGTTCATATTCGTGCGAACGAAATTGTCAAAGGTGGTGAGCAATTGGATATCTATTTGAATCATGCTCAAACCAAGCAGGTGGTTGTACCGCAGATCTTTCAAAAGATGTTTTGAAATATTACAAATATTGTAATGTAGCATATACAATTGCAGTTAAACCCATACAAACGAAGCTTGAGCTATCAATTTCATCGGGTTAGGCTTAAATCAATGATAAATGACCGTTTCTCCTCAAGGTTGTGAGATGTTAAAAAATAAAATAGTTTGGACTGTATCTGTACTTACTGCCGCAATTACGCTGAGCGCATGTCAGCCAAAAGGGGACGGGCCTAAAGAGTCACCTGACACTCAAACTCAAGCAGCATCGGAAGTTCAGATACTCGTGCTTCAGGGTGAAACTGAAAAAGTGCCTGTTCGGTTGGTAGAATGTGATGGTAACAATTGTCCAGAAATTTCAATTGATCGATTGAGAACGAATCAATTTGTGTTAGATGGCTTAATTGATCAAGCGATTTTCAAAAATTTACAAGAAACGCTAGAGTTGTTCGAACCTGAGCAGACGCTGCCTAAAGACAAAGATACTCAAGCCGCAAGTGAAGTTGTTGAATATAAAACTGCAGCGCAGTTACTTGCAGAGCAGATTCAGCCCTTTATTGATAACTTTGTGGGTTTAGATAAAGAGTTAAAGCACTTGGGGGTTGGACATCAAATTAGTTTGAGTATTAGTCCTAAAATTTTAAATTCACAAGGACCACTTGCAACCGTCGTATTGAATACGAGTAACTATTTAGGAGGTGCACATGGTTCTTCTTCACAAACTTACTTTAATTTTGATTTGAAACAGCAGAAACAAGTGTCACTAGATCAAATTTTAGTGAAAGACCAAAAGAATAAATTAAATCAATTGGCCCATGATGAATTTAAAAAATGGGTCATAGATTCGCAGTTAGCAGATAACGTTGAAGAGTATGAAGAGGCTTGGAAATTTAAACTCACTGATAATTATTATTTGGGTAAGAAGGGTTTAATTCTTCAATACGGTGAATATGAAATTGGTCCTTATGTGGTGGGTTTGCCAAGACTTACGATTCCTTATGAAAAGCTACAGGGTGTGATTAAACCTGAAATGCTGGAGGCTGTTCATCCTTCGGTTCAAGTTGCTGTACCTCAAGCTGCAGGTGAAGCAAAATAACATGTCCATGCCACGTTTGTTTGATACGCATACGCACTTTGATGTAGAAGATTTTGACTTCGATCGTGAGCAACTTGCGTATCAGGCTAAACAGAAGGGAGTGGATGCCCTTGTACTGATTGGGTTTCAACACCAACGCTTTCATACATTGATTGAAACACACCATTGGTTAAATGGTTTAGATCAGGCACCGAGGAGTTATCTCGCTCCTGGTCTACATCCTTTTTATATCGAACAACATCAGCCTCATCATCTAGACGATCTAAAAAAAATTCTTGAAGTACAACAATGCATCGCCGTTGGAGAAATTGGTTTAGATACTTTTCTCAAGCAACATAAGCAGTTGGAAGTTTTCGCTAAGCAACAGGATTTTTTTGCGCAACAAGTCGATTTGGCTCAACAATTTAAGCTTCCTGTGCTGTTACATATTCGTAAATCTCATGCTGAAGCATTAAGGCTGTTAAAAGCAAAGCAATTTGTTCACGGTGGTATCGCCCACGCATTCAGTGGAGGGATAGAAGAAGCGAAGGCATTTATTCAACTTGGATTTAAGTTAGGGGTCACGGGACAGATTACCAATCCCAGTGCTAAAAAATTACACCAAATAGTTCAGTATGTTGGTATTGAACATCTGGTCATTGAAACAGACTGTCCTGATATGACGCCATTATGTTGTCAAGCTTCAACTGAACACCGTACCCGTAATACCCCACAGAATTTAATTTATGTTTTAGAAGGTTTGGCACATAGTTTAAATACAAGAGTCGAAGACATTGCGCAACGTGTTTGGGAGAATAGTGTGTCTGCACTCAACCTAAAAAATGAACTGAAATTGTCGTGAGTTCAAAACTCTCTATTCCTCCGAAGTTTTGCTAAAATACGCCTTTTCCAAATAGTGTTAGAGCAATATGACTGACTTAGTTCATGATGATGAATATGAACGCCGTTTTACGGGTGTAGCCAAAATTTATGGTGAAGAAAATTTTCAGCATTATGAAAACAGTCATGTCATGGTGATTGGTATTGGCGGTGTTGGCTCTTGGGCTGTCGAAGCTTTGGCTAGAACAGGTTTGGGCGAGTTAACACTAGTTGATATGGATTCTGTTGCAGCGTCAAATATTAATCGTCAGTTACCTGCGATGACATCAACATTAGGTCATGAAAAAATTGAAGTGATGGCAGAGCGTTGTCGCCAAATTAATCCACGTATAAAAATCAATTTAATTGATGATTATCTAACGCCTGAAAATGTAACGGAGATTTTGAGTTCAAATCCAGATGTTGTGTTGGATTGCATTGATGATGTCAAAGCAAAACTCGCAGTGATGCTACATTGTCGTTTCAATAAAGTCCCTTTGATTGTATCTGGTGGTGCTGGTGGTAAATTAGATCCACTCAAAATTCGGGTCGCAGATTTGTCAAAAACAGAATACGACCCGATGCTGGCAAAATTAAGAAGTCTGTTACGCTCAAAAGGTATCTGTAAAAAGCCGAAAGAGAAGTTCGGTATCACCTGTATTTATTCGGTGGATAATCCTTTTTCGAATGCTGATATTTGTGCGAGTGCTGGGTTAAGATGTGGTGGTTATGGTTCAGCCGTGGTGGTGACATCAAGTTTTGCAATGGTAGCAGTGGCTGAAGTATTAAAACGATTAGATTCGATTCAAGCAAAACAAGCCTAAAAGTGATTATCAAAAAAGGTCTCTATCAAGAGACCTTTTTACTGATGTTATTTGTTTATTCAGCATTGATTTTTAAGCTTTCTTGTTCAGCATGTCTTTGAATGGCTTGTTGCATACCGATTAAGGCATTTTCAATATCTTTTAATGTTTTCGCGTTACCGCCACTCAGGGCTTGACGCCATTTTCGTGCACCAGGAAGGTTTTGAAATAAGCCTAAAATATGACGTGTAATCACTGATAGTGGCGCACCATCAGCTAAACGTTTTGCAATATATGGCATCATTTCCTGCATGATCTCAAAACGGTCAGGTGCTGACAAATTCCATAATTGTCCTAGTTCAGCCAGTAGATAAGGATTGTGATAAGCCTCGCGACCAATCATGACACCATCCACATGTTGTAAGTGTTGTTGAGTTTCAGCAAATGTTTTGATCCCACCATTGATTTCGATCAATAGTTCTGGGCGATCTTGCTTTAGACGATAGACATCTTCATAACGTAAAGGCGGAATGTCTCGATTCTCTTTTGGTGACAAACCTTGTAGTAAAGCAATGCGTGCATGCACGATAAAATTTTGACATCCCGTTTTTGCAACGGTATCGACAAAATGCAGCATCTCCTCATACGATTGCATATCATCGATGCCGATTCGGTGTTTTACCGTGACGGGAATATCAACTGCATTTTGCATTTCAGCAATACATTCAGCAACCAGCTCAGGCTCAGCCATGAGGCAAGCACCAATTTTATTGTTTTGAACACGATCACTAGGGCAACCAACATTTAAATTGATTTCATCATAGCCCCAATCTTGAGCCATTTTAGAACAGGTTGCGAGGTCTTTAGGATTTGATCCACCAAGCTGTAACACAATAGGGTGTTCTTCTTTGCTGTAATCTAAATGACGGGCTGCATCGCCAAATAAAATTGCGCCTGTGGTCACCATCTCGGTGTACATGATGATATTTGGATTGAATAGGCGTGCAAAAAAGCGGTAATCACGAGTCGTCCAATCCATCATAGGTGCGACGGAAATTCGAGGCTGTAAAGATTGGATATCAGACATGGTGAAACCTAGATTTAGTAAATCGTGAAAAGCTCGGCATCTTACCATAATTTAAAAAATGGGTCATTGAGGAAGGTGTTAAAGAATACTGCTTCTAAAGGTTAATGAATCTCTAATTTTTAAAGGCTTTGTTGCACAAAGATTTGAAAGGCAAAGAGCCCCTAATTGAGCCGAATTTAAGGCGTAACTTGGGTAAGTGGTCGACCCAATTCCGTAAACCTGTTGAGGACTGCTACACGTGCATGAACCTCATTGACTTGGCTATCAAAGCTCCTTGCACTGAGTTTATCTCCTAATAATTTGATGCAGTGCATTTTAGTCTCAACCAAACTTCTTCGCTCTAGCGAGCTGCTCTTTGTATCTTTCCATGGTTTCGCATTTTTTCTAGGTGGAATCACCGCATGCGCTTGCCGATCTGCAATGGCCTGACGGCATTGCTTAGTGTCATAAGCTCCATCGGTATAAACAGAGTCAACCTGTTCATCTTGTGGAATCTGATCAAGTAAATCACCTAGTACCTGTGAATCACTGATATTATTGGTTGTGAGCTGTATAGCACGTATTTGAAAGGTTTCAGCATCTATAGCAATATGTAGCTTACGCCATTGGCGACGATATTCAGGTCCATGTTTCTTGCGTTTCCATTCGCCCTTACCTAGAAATATCAAGCCTGTAGAGTCCATGAGTAGATGCAGCCCATAGCTACTTTTTTGGTAGCTGATTGCAATATCAATATACTTTTGTCTTCTACAAAGTGTACTGTAATCTGGCGCTGTCCAATTTAATCCGCAAAGTTTAATCAGACTTTGCACAAAGCCAGTGACCATACGTAAAGACAGACGAAATAAGGATTTAATCATTAAGCAGCATTGGATGGCTGCGTCGGAGTAGGTTTTATTTCGTCCTTGTTTGCCTTTTGATAGAGCATACCATTGCGTAGTAGGATCAAACCAAATGGCAATATTTCCGCGATTAATGAGTGCTCGGTTATATGCGGGCCAATTGGTTGTGCGGTAGATTATGTGTAGGCTTCTTCATTTGAAAATTATATGGCTGAAGAAGCCCTTAAGAATAGCTTTGTGAAACAAAGCCTAATGGAACTAAAACACATTATTTATTTGATAAGAATGGGAAATATACTGGGAAATGGTGTTATGAAAATATTTTTATCAGATGTACAACAAGTATTCAGCGGCTTATTGACCCATAAAATCAGTCGAGAGGAAGCTGAAGAGTGGGCAAGAATAAGGAGGAATGCGCTTGACCATAATGAATTGTTTTTTGATCCTCCTACTGAAGAGGAGCTTCTATGGAAAGCAATAATTTATTTGAGTGGTGTAGCTTTAAAAATATCACCTGAGGAATATATGGAAGATGATGATGGTATCAAAGAGATGTTTAATACTTATTGGTCAAAGTGATGTAGCGTCATGTATTAAACTGGACGGTATATTTAGCCAGACTTTGAGGAAGTTTAATACACTGCTTTATCGAATAGATAAAGGATGTGTGGATATGGGCTATGAAGCCAAATGTGGGTTTTCAAAATGATGAGTGGTTTTAAAAGCCCAGGAGACTTTTTACTCATTTTGACTTATTTTTTTATTTTTCAGGCTACATTGACTCTCTTTGGTTGGCAATTAAAAGAGAAAAGAGAAAAGATATTGAACTGGAATATTGTAATTGGCTCGCTTCCATTTGTACTCAGTATTGAATTGTTGTTTGATCACTATCAGAATTCATTTTTTGGGGAACTAACATTAATTCTCACTTATTTTTGTATATGTTTTGCTTTAAATACATTTTTTTGGATATTTAGTTTTTTATTTAAATTAATTCTACTTAAAATTAGATGGTATTTTTTTTCTTATATCAATGTTATAGGCGGTTGGATATTTTCAATATTAATTTAAATATTATCAGAAGCTTTAGCTTTGTTATATAAATCTTTTTATATGAATAAATCTTTATTATAGGAAATATAATTTTTTATTTTAATTGATTTGAATCAGGCGGTTATGAATTATTGTTTGAAACAAAGCCTCTTGGTTATTATATTTTTTTGCTTGGTATAAATATTAGGGTTCTTTCATAAATCATTTTTACTCAGTTCTAAATTATAAATCCCTGCGATTAAACTGAATCTTAATCCCAATCTTTTGCCACGGTTGCGATATCGCTCAGCAAGGATTTTGAAGATCTTCAAAGTCCCAAATACATGCTCAATTCCAATTCTTCTTTTCTTGATTTCTTGATTGTAAACTTTTAGCTCGGGATCTAGTTTACAGTACTTTTTTGCTTTTAATGGAAATAGACTATTTGGATACACCGTATAAATCCCTTGATAGCCTTTATCTGCAAGGATAAAAGACCCTTTAGGAATTTGATTCATGTTGCGTTTGAAAAGCTCGAAATCATGTACAGCACCACAACTCGTGCATAAGCTCAGAACTTGCTGTGTTCTATAATGGATAAGGGCTTGTACTTTGAAAGTATGAGCTTTCTTCTTACCACTATAGCTTTTCTTCTGTTTTTTTAGGTCTTTGTATTGGAATTTCTGTAGCATCTACGATCACCACATTCCAGTCGATACCTTAGCCTTCAGGCAAACTCTTGGGTAAATTAAATAGATTGGACTTGATCAGGCAATCCTCTACGTGGAGGACGATTCTTGAAGCAGTAGGCTCTGACATACCATAACTTGTTGCGACATGAAACAATGTTCGATATTCACGCCAATAACTTAAGCACAGAAGGATTTGATCTTCTACACTTAACTTAGATGGTCTGCCTTTAGCAGGTACAAGCATTTTTAGCTGTTCAGCCATTAAATCAAAGGTTGACCATGAGATGCCTGTATATCGCTTAAAATGTGTTTCAGAAAGCTTCTTTGAGTCGATGTATTTCATTCGCAAATTATGTATGAATATTTAAAATTATTCGGTACAAATAATCAGTAAAGGATAGATCTTTTTTTGATTTATGAAAGAGATCTAATTTAAATTTTTCAATCATTGGTTTAAACAGTGTTCAAGTGAAGTCATATTTTATTAGTGATTTTATTTTAGGATTCTATTAGTTAACCCTTTTAAAATAAACTTAGCTGCTTGAGTTTGACTCTGGATAAAACCATTATATTTTGGCAAATCATCAGCTACATCTTGCACACGACGATGGTAAAAAATATGCATATTTTCAGGGGGAACTTGCGAGAAGTCTTTTAAGTTCCATTTAGGAATAAATACCAACTGATCTAATATTCCAAATTCAATAGAAGGGGAATGACATTGTTTGCATATCCCACGACGGATATTGGGTGGTGATTTCAAACGTTTAAAATTAGTCTGTTCAATATTTAAATCACAAACATCTTGTTTCAAGAATACTAAAACATCTGAAAATGCCTTACTTGTATATTCTTGGCAAACTTGGCAGTGACAAATAAAATGTGCGATAGGGGCATGAGAAAAGCGAAAAGTATTTGCGCCACAAGAACAACTTGCTTCAACATTGAAAGGCATGTGATTTAAATTTGACATAAAACTTCCTTATTTAAGATCTATTCATAGATGAAATTAAAAATTTAAAGTTCGATTGAGTATCATGCAGGATGAATGAGGGAATCTGATGAAGTCTGAATCTTCTAGTTAAAATTCCATGAGCACTGATATCGTATAGAACCTAAAGAATATCTAAAGTGCACTGATATCAGATCCGATCTTTTTGGGGTCGAGCAAAATTTTAGCGTGTTGTTCAGGATCACCTAAGGCCTGAAAAGCATCTTTAACTCCTGCAAGACCTACAACGCCCGTTATCAGAGGAGAACAATCAATTTGACCTTCAGCGATCATATGGAGCGCGTCTCTGAACTCCAGTGGCGTATAACCAATCACAAACTGGATTTCGATTTCTTTGTTTAAAGCCAAAGCGGGTTCGATGCTGTCGGATTGCATACATACACCCACACCGATAATTTTAGAAAATAATGGCGCACCGTTAATAATCTGTTGAAGGATGCCTGGCATCCCGACACATTCAAAAATCACAGGACGTTTGGGTAAAGCACCTAATTTGTCAGCCACACGCCACGCATGCCACCATGGAATATGCATAGACTGAATCTTTTCAAAAATACCGATCCCATAGTTAATCGCTTCAGAAGCATCACCCAATAAACCGTATTCTTTCCAACTCTCAAAAGGCGATGATTGTTTAGGATCAATGACGACATCTGCGCCACAAAGTTGAGCCAGCCGACGGCGATTTGGTGAAAAGTCACTGGCAATAATTTTTTTAACACCAATCGCTTTGAGCATTAAAATGACACCTAAGCCTACTGGACCACAACCAATAACAATTGCAGGTTCTGATTTCTTTATTCTGCTCCGACGTACTGCATGTAAAGCAACCGCCATTGGCTCGGTCATTGCCGCAAGATCGGGATGTAATCCATTTGGCACCGCAAACATGAGTTGAGATTGCACCAAGATTTGTTCGGCATAACCACCAGAAGCTTGAGGGGAAAGACCAGTCGCTTGATAACCCCACTGATCAACTTTCAATAGTGGCATTGCACAAACTAAGGTATTTGTTTTAAATTTTTTTCTGGTTTTAGGACCATAATCTAGAACACGACCGCAAAATTCATGCCCCATGACAAAACGGTCTGTTGACTTTGCAACACCTTTTAGACCCACTTTAGCCGTAAGTTCATGCATGTGGTCACAACTATGCTGCATATGTAAGTCACTGCCACAAATACCACATCGCACAACCTCTAATAAAGTTTGTCCTTGTGATGGTGTTAGATGGCTGACATCTTCAAGTGTTAATTCATTTTGATGACATACAACTGCTTTCATTCTTGTCCACGAATATTCTTATAATGATAGTGAACAGTGTGTGTGATTACGCACAAGAGATACACAGCTTTAGAGGACTGAATGATGACTGCAGAGGCTAAATTATTGAAAAAGCCTCCATTTATAGAGGCTTAATATGCATATTTTATGAGCTAGCTGAGTTGGGTTCGATGATAACGTTGATCCACTAGCGTGAATAGTGCCGTACAACTGACCAAGATTAATCCTACGATACACGCCATTGCCCATCCACCATGATCCCAAGCATAAATTCCTAGCGCGGAACCACTTGCGCCACCAATAAAATAGCTGGTCATATAAAGTGAATTTACACGAGATTTAGCATCCGGTCTTAAATTAAAAATCACATTCTGGTTGCTACTATGCACCAATGCTAGACCGAGATTCATCAGTCCAAAACCGATGATATAGCAACTTAAATAGAATCCACCTAAATAAAGGAATATCCATGCGCTACCTAGGATTAAAATGCCAAACCAAGTGATTTGTTTGACGTAACCACGGTCGGCGATCTTACCAATTTTCTTGGTGGACAAGGCGCCAAATACGCCAACCAAAGTGACTAAACCCACCATGACATCTTCAAGAGAAAAAGAGGATTTAAGTAAAATAGAAATGGTCGAGAAGAGGATGCTCATCGTTGCAAATGCAAAGGCACCAATGATAGAGCGATAAATTAAACGAGGCTCTTCTTTGAGTAGCAGCCCCATGGATTTAAACACAGCAAAATAACTAATTTTAGAGCTAGGAATATAAGGCAGACGAATATTAAGTACCACAGCGACCATTAACATCAAAATTCCACTGACGATATAAATGAGCTGCCAATTAAATAAGTTGGATAACAAACCAGCTAAACTGGTCGAAATCAAAATGCCGACCAATAATCCGCTCATCAGTAACCCGACGACTTCGCCTGTTCGTTCTGGTCGAACCGCCATCGTGGCAAACGGAATCAAAATTTGTGCTGCAACCGAGAAAAGCCCAGTGATAATTGTGCCAGCCCATAACATATAAAGGTTGAGCGAAAAAGCACAAATAAATAATCCCACTGCTGCAAAGAACATTAAAAATGGGATTAATTTCGTTTTATTGAGAATATCACCAAGTGGTACGATAAAAAGTAGTCCGACAGCATAAGAGACTTGAGCCAAAGTAACAGTTAATGCCACATCTGTTGCAGGGGCATTAAAGTAAAGTTGAACAGAGTGAATTAAGGGCTGCGAATAATAATTAGCGCCTGCACAAATACCACAAGCAATGGCCATCAACCAAAGTAAAGCAGTGTCATTCGTGATGTCTTTTTTATTTAAATCGTCAAGATCGTTATACATGAATAAATGGCTCAGAGGATGAGGAGCAGTAAGCTGTGGCTTCGATTTCAATTTGCATGGCGTCTAATGCCAAGCGAGACACAGGGATTAGTGTGCATGCTGGGAAATTTTGATCTTTCCATATTGTATTCATTTTCAGATTTAACAGGTGATGTTTTTGTTGGTCAAAATTGACAATCAATACGCTTAGAACAGCAATGTTATAAAAGTCGATATGTGCATAGCTGAGAGCAATTTTGAGATTTTCGAAGACTTGGTTGAGTTGTTCTGCATAATCAGTGGAATAATGTCCGTCGGCATTTTCACCACCTTGACCTGATATATGAACGACTGTGTTGAAGTGTTTGACCTCACAGATGTGGCTATATCCAAGTTGCCTTGGAGAATAAAGCTGAGGCGGATTTTTAGTGGTTAAACTAAACGTTGGCTTATTTGGTTTTGTCATTCTATCTTCTCTGGATTAAGCTTAGAAAAGAATTATGAAAGCTCAACTTAACTTGAGGTCAAGAGCATGGAAGAACAAAAATTACAACAGTGGCTCAGTATAGGCGCGTTAGCTGCTCGAAGTGGTGTATCGGTCGCAGCACTCAGATTTTATGAAGACAAAGCACTTATTTGGAGTGTGCGGACGGAAGGAAATCAACGGCGATATCCTCGATATATGCTGAGGAGGATTGCCATCATCAAAGTGGCACAGCAGGTAGGGATTTCACTCTCTGAAGTGAAGCAAGCATTTAACATACTCCCTAAGAATAAAACCGCGACTAAATCAGATTGGACCGCATTATCAAGTGCGTGGCAGAAAATTTTAGATCAAAAAATTTTAAATATGCTTCAACTTCGTCAACAACTGGATTGGTGCATTGGTTGTGGGTGCTTATCTTTAACTGAATGCCCACTAAGAAATGAAAATGATCAAATGGGGTCTACATCGTCGGGGTCCCACTTTGTTCCACTCGACATTAAATTTGACGATGATCAAGGGAAAATAGAAATTCACTATGAAGACTAAGTTTCATCGTGAAGCATTATTTTGAAATTTGAACTGTGAGGTTAATGTTGTCTTTATTTCAGTTTAGTTTTGGAAAGCGTAATCATCATCACACCCAATATATTCAGCGCACAACCAAACCATTGAATCATATTCATTGATTCCCCTAAAAAGATAGTTGCCAATATAATGGTCAGAATTGGACCAAGTGAACCAATCATGGCTGTTTGAGAAGCACCTAAACGAGCAATACCTTGCGCAATGAGAATAGTTGGAATCACCGTTACCCCAATGCCTAATGCAACACCATATCCGATTACTTCCATGGGTTGTTCAAGGATATTGGATACAGGGCTTGGCTGAGCAATAAAATAGTGAAGAATCGTCCCTAAGCAGGCGATAGACATCGCTAAGCCCGTAAAATTCCACGATCCAAATTTTTGAATTAATTTTGGAGTCATCAATAGATAACTCGCAAAGCAAATCGCGCTTGCGAAAACTAAACTCACACCTAGCCAAAAATTACTTTCATGAGGCACATTGCTTTGTTCTTGGAGCATCACCATAAGCGTGCCGCCATAACTTAGTCCAATTGCAAAAATAGTCTTCAGTGAAAGAGGATGTTTGAAAATTACACTTGATGCAATTACTGTCATGGTAGGATATAGAAATAGGATAATACGCTCCAAAGAGGCACTGATGTACATCAGACTCATAAAATCGAGCCAACTTGAAAAATAATATCCAATCAAACCAGCAACGAGGAGTAGGGCCCAATCCTGCGCTGAAAATCCACGATTACGGTGTCGGTTCAACCAACAAATAAAAAGAAAAACGGGTAAGGCACTGAGCATCCTTAAGGCAACCAGCAATGTTGCATCAACATCTTCAGAAACTGCATAAGCTTGTTTGATTAAGATCGCTTTACTACTAAACAAGAATGCTGCCAACAGCGCACATAAACTCCCTAACTGAGTGGGAGTCAGCTTAAGTACCATAAATGTTAAAAATCAATTTTTAAGTAATGGAAGTATAAGCCAATCTTCATTGTAAGCTCTAAAATTCAATCTCTAATTTTCGCTAAATCACCTACCTAGCGACATAAGAAGTTTTGATTTTTTGTTTAAATGCATCATTGTGGTGCGTAATATGAAAAAAACAGTGGTCTATCAACCCAAAAAATACATCAAAAAAATATTTCAAATTTTTTTTGCACGGTTTGTAAGCATTCTTTTCAAGAATCTGTCATCTTGTATTTCGTCTTTAAGCCAAAATCTAAGCCCAATGTGTAAACCTAGATTTATCTAAATTTTGTCTTATTTATAATTTTTAAGAATGTCGTGAGAATTTGAATCGATTAGTCTGATTTTTTGTCAATTCGGCAAATTGAAATTTATGAGAATGAAAGAAGCAACTAAAAATGTGACATGCACGGCGCTTTAACACAATCAAAAGGGATAAAAAGAAAGCTAAAAAATGTCAGAATGATCAAAGCTTAATAAAGTCAAGCTCCCTATACTGACGATAAATTAGAAAAAAGTTTCTTTTTTGTTAAAAAATGGATCGAAAATTAAACGAAACTGGAACTATTTTTTATGAAAATGATAGATCAAGTACCATGAAATTTTGTGATGATCGTGAATCATGAGTTCAAAATGAGGGTATTTATTAAATAAATATTGGGTGGTAATTTAAAAAAGTTCAATTAGAATCCAAAAAATTCACATGAATACATCCAGGGGTATATCGCAGGAATGCGATATCTACTTTAAGAAAAATTAGCTTGAGGAATGCTCATGCAGATCGGAATCCCTACCGAAACTGTAGTTGGTGAAAGTCGTGTAGCTGCGACACCAGAAACAGTAAAGAAGTTAATTGGTGCTGGTCACAGTGTCGTTATCCAACGTAATGCAGGTGTTAAAGCTGCTTATATTGATAGTGCCTATGAACAGGTTGGTGCAAAAATTGTTGATGATGCTTATACCGGCAGTCAATTGGTTTTAAAAGTTCGCGCACCTAAAGGCGAAGAAATACAAAAATTAGCCCCAAACACCACAGTGGTTGCGATGTTTGATCCGTACCGTAATACGGAACTTGATCAATTCGCTGCTCAGCAAGTGTCTGCATTTGCACTTGAGTTATTACCACGTACGTTATCTCGTGCCCAAAATATGGACGTGTTGTCATCACAAGCAAACTTGGCAGGTTATAAATCTGTGCTTCTTGCGGCGGCAGAGTACCAACGTATGTTCCCAATGTTAATGACAGCGGCGGGTACGGTTAAACCAGCTCGTGTAGTCATTATGGGTGTTGGTGTAGCAGGCTTACAAGCGATTGCAACAGCCAAACGTTTAGGTGCTATTGTTGAAGCGACAGACTTACGTCCAACAGCCAAAGATCAAGTTGAATCTTTAGGCGGTAAATGGTTAGACGTACCAATGTCAGCAGAAGAGCAAGCGCGTGCCGATGAAGCTGCAAAAAATGGTTATGGTTGGATGCCTGGTGAACAATATATTAAAGACCAAGCTGCAATTGTAGACAAAGCGGTATCGAATGCTGACATCGTGATCACGACGGCGCTTTTACCAGGTCGTGATGCACCGCGCTTAATTAAAGCTGAAACAGTTGCCAAAATGAAACCAGGTTCAGTCATCCTCGATATGGCAGTTGAAACTGGCGGTAACGTTGAAGGCTCAAAATGCGGTGAAACTGTTGTGACTGATAATGGCGTGAAAATTTTGGGTATTCCAAATATTCCAGCGACCGTTTCTACAGAAGCTTCAGCGCTATATGCACGTAACGTTTATAACTTTGTTGAAACGCTTTTTGATCAAGACAAAAACTACAGCATTAATCAAGAAGATGAAATCCAAAAAGCATTGCTTGTCACTCATGGTGGTCAAGTGCTGTTGAAGCGTGGTTAAGGAGACTGATCATGGTTGAAACTATTACAATTTTTGTCCTCGCAATCTTCGTAGGTTATTACGTTGTTTGGGGAGTGACACCTGCGCTTCACACGCCGCTGATGGCCGTAACGAATGCATTGTCTTCAATTATTATTGTCGGTGCGATGATCCAAACAGTTGGTCTACCTGTTATGGGTGTTGAGGGGGCTGTTGATTTTCAAACCATCAATGTGGTGAGTGTATTAGGTGCGATCGCTGTTTTCTTAGCAAGCATTAATATTTTCGGTGGCTTCGCTGTAACCGCTCGTATGCTTGAAATGTTTAAGCCAAAGCAAAAGAAAAAAGAGGGTTAATACATGGAATTTATTCGTGAGTATGCGGATTGGTTTTACCTAATCGGTGCCGTTCTTTTTATCTTAACTTTGCGTGGCTTGTCTGGTCCTAAGACAGCAATTGCAGGTAACCGTTACGGTATGATTGCAATGGCAATCGCCGTGTTAACAACTTTCTTTGTTGCTGATAATCCTGTGGTATGGATGATTGTCGGTGCAATGGTATTGGGTGCGATTGTTGGTATTGCTCGAGCTCGTACAGTGCCTATGACACAAATGCCAGAAACAGTTGCTCTCATGCACTCACTCGTGGGTCTTGCTGCAGTGTTGATTGCGATCGCTGCAATTATTCACAACAACAAGCTCGTCGAGCTTGGGCCAGACTTACTGGCTGCAAATGGTGTGAACTTCCATGAAATGAGTCGCGTACATTTATTCGAATTATTCGTAGGATGTTTCGTTGGTGCCATTACATTCACTGCATCGGTATTTGCTTATGGTAAATTGGCGGCAAAGAAATGGGCAAAAACGATTTCAGGTGCATGGGTTAAACCTGTTCAAGCTTTGATTTTTATTGCTATGCTAGCAGCAGGGATTCACTTCTTCTTGACGGGTAACATGACCTCGTTCTGGGCAATGACAGCACTTGCTTTAGCCTTTGGTTGGGTATGGATTGCGCCTGTTGGTGGTGGTGATATGCCAGTTGTGGTGTCTTTGCTTAACTCATTCTCTGGATGGGCGGCAGCAGGGATTGGTTTTACGCTTGAAAACAACATGTTAATTGTTGCAGGTTCGCTTGTAGGTTCGTCAGGTGCAATTCTGTCTTATATTATGTGTAAAGCAATGAACCGTTCAATCATCAACGTATTGTTTGGTGGTGCAATGGGTGGTGCTGCAGCACCGACAGTAGCAGCTGGTGCAGCAGTTCAACGCAACTACCGTTCTGGTTCTGCTGACGATGCTGGTTTCTTAATGTCAAATGCAGACAGTGTTGTAATTGTACCGGGTTATGGTATGGCGCAAGGTCGTGCTCAAAATGCGGTGAAAGAACTTGCAAATTTATTGAAAGAGCAAGGTGTAACTGTACGTTTTGCGATTCACCCAGTGGCAGGTCGTATGCCTGGTCACATGAACGTCCTTTTAGCTGAAGCAGATGTTCCGTACGAAGACATCTTAGAGATGGATGAGATTAACTCAGACTTCCCAGCAACAGATGTGGTGTTGGTCATCGGTGCGAATGACGTCGTTAACCCTGCAGCGAAAGATGATCCAAACTCGCCAATTTATGGTATGCCTATTCTTGAAGCACATAAAGCTCGTACCATTATGGTGATCAAGCGCTCTATGGCGACAGGTTATGCGGGTCTTGATAATGACTTGTTCTATAACGACAAAACAATGATGATCTTTGGTGATGCGAAGAAAGTTGTTGAAGATATGACGAAAGCCATTAATGGTACAGGTCACTAATTTATAGACTGTTTTAAAAAAACCACCTTCGGGTGGTTTTTTTATTTTTCATGTGTAGGTTTTCGCCACATTCCCCAAATTTCAGGTGCATCGTAGGGCAGATCGCGAAGGTGAAAGATCACTTCAAATCCATAATGACGATAGAGTCCAACATTGCTTGGTGTTGCAGTTTCTAAATAACATGGGATACCGTGTTGATCGCTCTTGGTGAGAATAGGTGTTAAAACTTTGCTGGCTAAGCCTTGTCCTTGGTGGTCAGGACTTACACCTATGAGTTGTAAATAATAATGCGCCTCACTGGGATGATGTTTCTGCACCAGATTAATGATGTGAATAAATTTCACCAGTTGTCTTAAACCGATAATCTTCGTTAATTGAGGGAGTAGTTTAACCTGCTGAATGAGGTTTAAATCCCACTGATTTGGCGGAATCCAAAGTGCAGCAACTGAGCGATCGGGATTGGTATAGACTTCATCATATGGTTGAGCGATATCTTTCAATTGAATACTAAAGAATTGCTCTAGTTTTTCATGTTTTTGTTGGAAACTCAGTTTTTCAGCTTGGATCGCCCAGTTGCAAAACTCTTCGTTCCAAAAGGATTGCATTAATGTTTCTACTAATGCATCGTGATCTGTTCTTGTGGCTTTTATCATGGTCATATCAAGGTAAACCAAATTAGTGAGTTCTTTTTTGTTGGCTTTATTGTTATAAATTTAAAATGCACAGTATAAAAAAGCGACCAAGAAGGTCGCTTTAATATGTTTATGCTACAGACTCTGTAGTTGAAGCATTACGCCATAAGTTTTCTAAATCATAAAACTTACGTGCTGTAGGTAACATCAGATGTACTACAACAGCGCCAAGATCAACAAGGATCCATTCTGCATCGCTTTCGCCTTCAATACCGATAGGGCGAAAACCTGCTTTACGTGCTTCATCAGCGACGTTGTTTGCAAGCGCTTTCACGTGACGTGTAGAAGTACCTGAAGCAATGACAATTGCATCTGCAACATTGCTCACTTCGCTAACATCAATCGTTGTGATTTCTTTTGCTTTAACGTCAAGCAATGCTTCTTGAACAACTTTTAAGCAAGCTTGAACGTCTTGTTTTGGAGAATTCAAAGAGAGTTCGTGAGAATTAGAAGCGCCGGGCGATGGTTCTAAATTCATGAGAAGTGTATTTTCCTGACTATAACTCATCTTTTACTATAGCGCTTTCTGCTTGAAAATTCAAACTTTGAACAAATTTTATACCACAATATGATGATATTAAAGAAGTTTATTTTTCCATTCGAAAGAATCTGTTGAATGAGATTGGGGGCGATATTCGGCTGCGACAAATCCTTCATACATGCTATTTGCAATGCATTCAAAAATAGCGGGATAGTCAATTATCCCTGTGAGTGGTTCATGGCGACCTGGTACATCTGCAAATTGGATATGCCCAATGTGTTGCATATTTTCTTTGAGTGACAGAATCAGGTCTTCTTGCATTCTAGCCATGTGATAGCAATCGAATTGCATTTTTAGAGCTGGATGATTGACGTCTTTCAGTAACTCTTTGGCTTGATGCATTGTTTGAATCATGAAGTTGGGCATATCAAAGCCATTAATCATCTCAAAAACGGGTTGAATCCCATGCGCTGTGAAGATCTCGCTGACAAATTTAAGATTTGAGACTAAGGTTTCATAGCAGACCTGATATTCAACATTATCTGGTTGCTTGCCAGCCAAAATATTCACTCGAGGTATATTGAGTGAGCATGCATATTCAATCGCTAAGTCAACAGCTTGTTTAAATTCATCAGTTTTACTTGGGATACTTGTTAATCCGCATCCGCCTTGCATTAAATCTCCGGCAGGAACGTTGATGAGACACAAGCTAAGTTGATGTTCATTAAGTTCATGCTGAATTTGCTCAATACTCAGCTCATATGGAAATTGAATTTCTACATGTTGGAACCCATATTCAGCAGCCAGCGCAAAGCGTTCAATGAGTGGAACTTCTGTAAAGATCATCGATAAATTAACAGCGAGCTTCATATTGAATGCGACCTATTTATTGTTTTGTTCAACTTGCAGAATGACTGAGGCAAGGTCTGATTCAGAAAAGCCATTGGATTGATGCGCTTTCAATTGTTCTAAGGCTTGTTGAGCGACAGGAATATTAAGGTCAAATTGTCGAGCCAAACTCAAGGCGTTATTTAAATCTTTAGACAGGGTCTGAACTTTCCATTGCACAGGCTCAAACTCATGCGTTGCCATACGTGGTGTTAAAATTTGAAAAGGTTTAGAGTCGGCGAATCCACCTGCTAAGGCAGGTGCAAGCAGTTGAGTATCAACACCCGCCTGATCTGCTAAAGCAACAGCTTCTGCGATGAGTGTGCTATTTGCAGCAACGATGAGTTGATTACAAATTTTGGTGGCTTGTCCTGTTCCAGTTCCACCCATACAGGTTACACGTTGTGAAAGAACTTGATACATTGGTTGTAAAGATTCGATGATGCTCGATGGTCCGCCAGCAAAAATAACTAAACTGCCATTTTCAGCACCAGCTGTTCCACCTGACACAGGAGAATCTATCCAATGCGCTGATTTAGCAGTTGCACGTTGTGCAAGATTTTTAGTTTTATCCACAGATAGACTCGAGAAGTCCACAATAATCTGCTCGGGTTGAATCAGTGATTCAATTTGAGAAAAAACAGCCTCTACCGCATTGTCATCGGCTAAACAAGTTAGGATCAGATCAAATTGTGCTATCTCAGAGAGTTGAAGGGGATGTGCCCCAAGCTGGATTAACGGCTCACATGCGTTGGGGCTTCTGTTCCAGACAGCAGTGTAAAACCCAGCCTGTATCAATCGAGTCGCCATTCTGCTACCCATTAAACCCATACCTAAGAATGCGATTTTAGTTTGACCGTTAATCATTATTGAAGCTAATCCCTGATCTAAGTTTGAAAACCAATTTATTTGAATTGACGTGGTAGAAATTCCAAATCTGGATTTTTATCTTTTTTACGCGCAATTTGACTGTTTTTGCCAAGGAGTAATTTGAGTTGCCAAATTTTCTCAAGACGAAGTGATTTTTTGGGTGCGTGCTCCATCGCATCTAAGACTTGTTTTACTGCAGCTAAGGCATCAGGTGAGCGCTGCAACATTTCGTCGGCAAGCTGTTGAGCTTTTTGCATCGGCGCGTTATCAACATGTGTGATCAATCCAATTTCTTTGGCATATTGACCATCAAATACACGTGCTGTTAATGATAATTCTTTGGCTAGGTCGACTCCAATAATACCTTTGATTGAGCGTGTTAACCCCATATCTGGAACTAAGCCCCAACGGGTTTCCATAATCGACATTTGGGTGTTGGGGTGAGCAATTCGAATATCAGCCGCTAAAGCCAATTGCATACCTGCACCGAAGCAATACCCTTCAATAGCTGCAATGACTGGAACTGGGAGTTCTTGCCAGATTAAAAAAGCTTTTTGAAATAGACTTTGACCAGGCTTGATGAGTTCCCATGCGGCATAAGCACGATTTTGTGGATTATTCAGGTCTGTTAAATCAATACCTGCACTAAATACGTTGGCTTCACCAGTGAGAATCACACAGCGGATAGTACGATCAGATTTAATTTTTTTTGCGACTTGCACCAACTCTTTCAAAAGTTGAAAGCTCATCGCGTTACGTTTGTCGGGACGATTCAGAAAAACCGTCGCAATTCCATTATTTTTTTCTACACGTATTACAGCCATTATTGTGACTCGATTTTATTGTTCCTTGTTTTAAGCATAACATGTCCAAAATAGACTGTCGTGACAGTAGAGTCATCACGTATTGCCTAATACAGTGTGTTGATCGTCTATTAATGATTCAGAATAGACTCGGCTGCTTCTTTCACTTGTCCAATCGCATGTTTTAATTCATCCAGCCGTTTCATCACATTTTCAATAAATTGCTCATCTGCTTTTCTACGCTCTTTACGCAGCGTTGAAACGAACTGTTCAAATTCACCTGTGATGCTTTGTAAATTCGGAGTGCCGACGTAGCGTGTTGCCCCATATAAACGGTGTAATACATGTTCGAGCTGCGGATAATCTTCAAGTTCGATGAGTTGTTCTATTTCAGCAAGTTCATTCGGGAAGCTGTCCACCAGCATCTTCAATAAATCTTGTGCTAAGTCGTCTTTATTCGCTGCCAATTGAACGCACTGTTTCCAATCTAAAACCTGATGATCTAAGGTTTCGATACGTAAAGTTTTTTCTTGGGATTTAATTGGATGAATAAACTTATCACTGCTCCAATGGGTCAGAATCTGAATAATCTGATCCATTTGGATTGGTTTGGTGACATAGTCATCCATGCCGACTTTAAGTAATTTTTGTTTCTCATCTGCTAAAGCATGTGCTGTGAGTGCAATGATTGGTGTGTGACGTCCCTCGATGGTGGATTCTAACGATCTGATCGCACGAGTCGTATCGATGCCAGACATCACTGGCATTTGAATGTCCATAAATATCAGATCAAACGGCTTTTCATCATTTTGAATCTGTTGTTGTAAAATTTGTAGTGCCTCTTGTCCACTTTGCGCTTTAGTTGTTTGAACATTAATTTCGCCGAGCAAAGCTTCTAAAACGATTAAGTTTGGTAGATGATCGTCTACTGCAAGCACATGTAAATTAAGGGCTTTAAAGTTATCATGAGGTTCTACTTCAAATATTGGCTGATTTTCCAAAAGCTGAATTAATGATGAACGGCTCAGAGGTTGATACAGTGGTCTCGCTTTGTATTCATTCAACATGTTGAGGTCGAGCGCCATCTGATAGCCATATACGGCTAAGTGACCTTGATAACGTCCGCGAATCTCTTTTAATAAAGCCTCTGGATCACCACTGTGATCTACAATCAACCACGTATTTTCAGGTTGATGTGTCAAACCATTTAGACGGCTGAATAAATCTAGAATGGATTGAGCTTCTGTGTGTTCAACACCATAATTTTCTAAATAATGACGTAAAACATTCGCAGTTGCAGGGTGGGCTAAATAGGAGATGACACGCATGTCATGGAATTGCGGATGAATAATTTCATATTCATCAACCGCAAATTTCGCAGTAAACCAGAATGTTGAACCCTTTTCAGTTGGGGCGCGTTCTTGGTTATCTTCAAAGCCAATTTGGCCATGCATCAGATTAACCAATTGTTTTGAGATTGCTAAGCCTAAACCTGTGCCACCAAATTGACGAGTGACGGAAGCATCGCCTTGAGAAAAAGATTCAAATAACCGTTTCCGATCTGTACCACTTAATCCAATACCACTATCTTGAACACTGAAATGTAATAGGCAATGTTCTAGATCGTCATGCTCCATGCGAACACGTACAATAATTTCACCATCAGGGGTGAATTTAATGGCATTTGAAATCAGGTTAGTCAAAATCTGTTTACAACGTAAAGCATCGCCAATCACATACTTTGGAATATTATCGGCATAGTAGAAGGCCATGTCGATATTTTTTTGGGCGGCTAATGGCGACAACATGTCCATAACATCGAAGATCGCTTCTTCTAAATCAAATGATGCGGTTTCTAATTCAAGTTTACCGGCATCAATTTTTGAAAAGTCCAAGACGTCATTGATCAGTGCTAGAAGATGTGCTGATGATTTGCGAATCGTTTGCAAATACAGGCTTTGATCATTGCTGAGATTCTCTTGGCGCAATAACAAGTGAATAAAACCATCGATACTATTCAGCGGGGTACGCAACTCATGACTGATATTGGCAAGAAAAACAGATTTTGCCTGATTGGATGAAATGGCCTGATCGCGTGCTTGTTTATAAGTAATATTTTGCACTTCAAGTGTATCAAGCGTACGTCTTAAATCGTCTTCGGTCTGCTCGGTATGTTCCTTCAGCTCTAAAAAGCTGAAATGTAGACGCTTCACGACATTCGCAATATCACGTTGGAGTAACCTTAACTCGCCAGTACTATTGATGACCATGTGTTGGTCGAGTGTGTCTGCATTGAGTCGCTGTAATTGCATACGTATTTCGTACATAGGTGCAATCCAACGTCGTGAATAAAAGTTCAAGCACAGTAATAAGAGTAAAAGTGTCAACAAACCCGTCGTGATCAGTACAATGAAAACACGATATTGAGAGATGGCGAGAGGTTGATTATCTAGCTCGATAACAAGCCATTTTTTACTTTGATCAGGCGTATTTAATGCTAAGCCATAAATATGATTATGTTGATCTTTAATCGGACCAAATGTTTGTACATTGGTCGGGAAGCTAGGCCAAGGTTTTTCATTGCGATAGCCTAACCCAAAATAAGGTTTTTGTTGTTGGTCTAGGACTGCGACACTGAGTAAATATTTTTCATTAAACATCTTTTGTAAGATGCTTTTAGCGCGGTCTTGTTGCGCTTGTGAGGGGTTTTTTTCAAGCGCAATAAGTAGGTTTTCTGTCGTGTATTTATAACGACTTAAAATTGCATTTGCGGCAAAGCGTTGTTCTGATTTTGCGGAATTAGACGTTTCTGTGAGCACCAGTGCAGAGCCGACGCTTGCCAGTACCGCAATGGGTACAAAAATGAGGGCAATCAATTGCCCATAAGCATGGTTTAGTTTTAAGCGATTGAAGATTTTTTTATTCAAATTCGACATGTGCAGAGTGACTCATTCCCCATGTTGGGCATATTAGCACGCTTTAAAAAAATGATGGTGCTTTAATCACCCTCATTAAAAAGCCTTTGAAATTGATGCAGTGAGATACTTTTTTTCATACAATACCTGCACCTCAATATGGGTGCAAATAATGAGTAATACACAAGTAGATTTTCAATCAGACGATTTTTTATTAGACCACTATGTGGGTAAAACCCCATTGGTTAGGTTACAGCGTCTGGCAAGTCATACTCAAGCGACTGTATTGGCAAAACTGGAAGGTAATAATCCAGCGGGCTCTGTCAAAGATCGCCCAGCATATAACATGATCATGCAAGCTGAAAAACGTGGTGACATTAAGCCAGGTGATACGCTGATCGAAGCGACTAGCGGTAACACAGGTATTGCATTAGCCATGGTTGCGGCAATGCGTGGCTATAAAATGAAATTGATTATGCCTGCAAGCTCTAGTCAAGAGCGCAAAGATGCAATGCGTGCGTATGGTGCTGAGCTTATTGAATCCGAGAATATGGAAGAAGCTCGTGATATCGCATTGCGAATGGAAAAAGATGGTCTAGGTTTAGTACTCAATCAATTTGGTAATCCAGACAATGTCCAAGCACACTATTTGACAACTGGTCCAGAAATTTGGCAACAAACTGGCGGTAAAATTACGCATTTTGTAAGTTCGATGGGAACAACGGGAACCATCATGGGGATTTCAAAATACCTCAAAGAACAAAATCCAAATATTCAAATTATTGGTTTACAGCCATCTGAAGGGTCGAATATTGCAGGTATTCGCCGTTGGCCTCAAGAATATTTACCGACGATTTTTGATGCTTCTCGTGTTGATCAAATTATGGATATTCCACAAATTGAAGCTGAAAAAATGGCTCGTCAATTGGCACGTAAGGAAGGAATTAGTGCTGGTACTTCTTCTGGTGGTGCAGTTTGGGCATCAATAAAAATCGCTGAACAACATCCTAGTGCTGTGATTGCATGTATCGTGTGTGATCGTGGTGATCGTTATCTCTCTACGGGGTTATTCTCTGTAGAAGATGAACAATAAATTCGAGTAAATCTATATGCGCTTACCTGTTTTAGTGTTTGATATTGAAACATTGACCGATCTTAAATCAGGAGCGCATCTATATGGCTTAGATTTACCAGAAGATAGTATTGAACAAGCGCTGAGTAAGTTAAGACGTCAAGAAGCGGGCACTGACTTTCAGCGACTTGCTTTACATGAAATTGTCTGTATTTCAGGACTATGGATTGATGAAAAGGCGGGAATGAAATTATTTTCATTCAGTCGTGAACATTATTCAGAACCTGAAATTTTACAAAAATTTCTATCAATTTTTGATAAACGTAATCCGACTTTAGTCAGTTGGAATGGCTCCCAATTTGATCTGCCTGTTATTATGTATAGAGCAATGTATCATGGGTTGTCTGCGCCAAGTCTGTTTGATCAAGGCGAAATTGATACACAAAAGCGCTATAATAACTACCAGAATCGTTACCATCATCGTCATATTGATTTGATGGATTTTATGGCAATGTTTAATGCGCGTCACTTCCAAAAACTGGATGATGTCGCTTATATGCTCGGTTACCCGGGTAAGCGCGGAACACCAGGTTATTTTATCCCTGAATATGTTCGTAACAATAATTGGATAGAATTAACCAGTTATTGTGAAGGGGATGTTTTAAACACATGGTTAGTCTATCTGCGCTATGTATTGTTAAAAGGACAGATTTTGCCTGAAGATCATCGTCTCTGGATTCAAGCGACGATTCATTATCTTCAAGGTCAACCCCAGCAAACAGAATTTTTGCGTATTTGGCAAGAAACTGCTGAAAAAACTGACTTCACCGCTTCGGATTTTAAATCAACTCAACATTAGGTTATCTCTTTGAAACAACGTGCCACACATCGCTCATCTCAACTTCCTCGTTATACATTTACAGTTGAGAGACTTTCACATGAAGGGCGAGGGATCGCACATTTTCAAGGACAGGAACATCCTCAAGACAAATTGGGTAAAAAGGTTTTTATTCGTTTTGCACTGCCAGGAGAAACAGTAGAAGCTCAAATTACCCATCAGGCAAAAAAATTAGAAGAAGCTGATTGTGTGCAGTTGATTGGGGCGCCGAGTCCAATTCGTACACAGCCAGTTTGTCCACATTTTGGAAAATGTGGAGGCTGTAATATGCAGCACATAAAATTAGATGAACAAATTCGTTTAAAACAATCAGTTTTAGAGTCGCATCTCACCCACTTTGCAGGTGCTCTTCCAGAGTCGTGGCTAGAACCATTGCGTTCGACACGTGAAGATTATCGTCACAAGGCTCGTATTGGCGTTCGCTACATTGCTAAAAAAAATAAACTAGTCATGGGTTTTCGTGAGGTTCAATCTAATCAGCTTACAGAAATTAAAACCTGCAAAATTTTAGATGCAGAGCTAGATGCTGCGTTACCTCACCTCAAGGTACTCCTTGAAAATCTAAAAGCAAAAGCAGATATAGGTCATATCGAATTGGCGAAAGGAGATCAAGAGGTTGCACTTTTGATACGTCATACCAACAAATTACTGCAAAATGATGTCAACCAACTGCGTGAATTTGCGTTAGAAAGATCATGGCAGCTTTATTTGCAACCAGCTGGTGTAAGTAGTGTTCATCGTGCGGATGGTGACCTATCTGAGCGATTACATTACTCACTACCGGATTTTAACGTGACGTTTGGTTTTAAACCGACTGACTTTACTCAGGTTAACCCCACCATTAATCCACAAATGGTGAAGCTGGCATGTGAATTGCTTGACCTGAGCGGAAATGAGCGTGTTCTTGATTTATTCTGTGGTCTAGGGAATTTCTCATTGCCACTTGCACGTTCTGTAACACGGGGTGAGGTCGTCGCGGTGGAGGGAAGTGAGGAAATGGTGATGCGTGGGACAGAAAATGCACTGAAAAACGGCATCACAAACGTAAAATTTTATGCTCAGGATTTAACGCAAGATTTTTCGCAACATTCTTGGGCAAATCAAGGGTTCGATGCACTCTTAATAGACCCACCACGCGCTGGAGCTGAAGAAATTATGCACTATGTGCCAAATTTTGGTGCAAAAAAAATCGTCTATGTTTCCTGTAATCCTGCTACATTAGCACGTGATACAGGGATTTTAGTACAACATGGTTATCAGTTGAAGAAAGCTGGTGTGATGGATATGTTCAGTCATACAGGCCATGTTGAATCTATTGCTTTATTTGAAAAAAGCTAGTGCTAAGTGTTGATTTAATAAAATGAAGATTAGATTTAAAAAAGGAGAAGGGTATGGTCACAGTACGTGAGCAGTTACCTGGACGACTGACTGAGTTGTCTGAGGAAACGACTGTAGAACATGCCGCTGAAGCGCAACTTGGTTTAGCAACTTGGCTAGACCGTGCGCGGATTATTTTAGACGGTGCAGAACTTAAAAAATTAGAAGAAGTCGCTCTTAGTGTTTTAAAAAAAGAACTGACTTCTGATCACCATCATAAAACCAATACCTTCGCGACTGGCTTAGGTATGGCAGATATTTTGGCTCACCTACATGTTGATGAAGATACTTTGTCAGCAGCGATGCTTTATCGTAGTGTGCGTGAGGGCATGACGTCGCTTGAGGAGATTCGTAAAAGCTTTGGTGAAAGTGTCTACAATTTGGTGAAAGGCACTTTGGCAATGGGTAAGTTGTCAGAGCTGATCGAAAAAAATAAACGTTTAGAAGATCACTTCAATAATAATCAGCGTGAACATTTAACTGGGATTTACAAGATGTTGATCTCAGTAACAGAGGATGTTCGCGTTGTATTAATCAAGTTGGCTGAGCGTACGCTGGCTTTGCGTGAGTTGGCAAACTCTCCAAAAGAGCGTCAAGAGCGTGTCGCACGAGAAATTTTGACCATTTACTCGCCCTTGGCGCATCGTCTTGGTATCGCGCAGTTAAAATGGGAACTTGAAGATCTTGCGTTCCGTTATTTAGCACCAGAGCGCTATAAAGAAATTGCATCTTTACTCAATGAAAAACGCTTAGAGCGCGAACAATATATTCAATTCGTGGTCGATAAGCTGAAAAGTGAGTTGTTGAAGCATGGCATTGAGGCTGAAATCTCAGGTCGTGTGAAACACATTTATTCGATTTATCGAAAAATGAAAAGCAAGAACTTAAGTTTCGATCAGCTATATGACATTCGAGCTGTTCGTGTATTAGTTCAAAATGTATCTGAGTGTTATCACGCTTTGGGGATCGTACACCAAATCTGGCGTCATATTCCCCATCAATTTGATGATTACATCACTAACCCGAAAGCCAATGGTTATCGCTCTTTACATACTGCAGTGATTGCTGAAAATAAATCTTTAGAGATACAAATCAGAACCACTGAAATGCATGAAGAAGCTGAGTTAGGCGTTTGTTCTCATTTCAATTATAAAGAAGGTGCGAAAACTACAGATTATTCATTTAATCATCGTTTACACTCTTTACGTTCGGTGCTTGAGCATTATCAAGAGCGAAATGAAGCAGGTGCGCATCCGAATGAAGACGAAACTGAAAATTTCAATCAGCTTCAAGATTTTGAAGATTTTGAAAAAATTTATGTTTTTAGTCGTGATGGTGACATCAAAGAATTACCACGTAATTCAACCGTTTTAGATTTTGCATACCATGTGCATACGGAGGTTGGCAACAAGTGTTATGCAGCACGAGTAAACCAACGTTATGTTCCACTGACTTATACATTAAAAACAGGTGAACAAGTCGAGATTTTGACCAAGAAAGATCGTGAGCCAAATCGTGATTGGTTGGTGAACTCTTTAGGTTATATCAAGACAGCACGTGCAAGAGACAAGTTGCGCCATTGGTTCAGACAGCAAGACCGTAGTAAGAACTTAGAAGTCGGTCGAGAGATTCTCACCAAGGAATTATCACGTCTTGCAATTCACCCAAAAAGTATTGATTTGAGTGATTATTGTGCTCATTTTAACGTTAAAACAGGTGAGGACATTCTTGTATCCTTGGTGAGTGGAGATATCAGTCTTCATGCATTGATTAATCAAGTCAATCGTCATATGCACTTGGATCAAGATGAGCCTGAGTTAGTGCTGAAGCCAGCATTAAATCCACGGGCGAGTCATACATTATCAGCGCATGGGATTCTGATTGACGGTTTGGATAATGTTGAACTACATATTGCACAATGTTGTCAGCCTGTTCATGGTGAGTCGATTGCTGGATATATCACACTCAATCGTGGGGTGAGTATTCATAAGGTGGCTTGTCCGGATTATGTACGTATGATCAGCCAAGAACCTGAACGCGCTGTTGAAGCAGATTGGGAAATGCAACCGACAAGAGGGCAGAGTGTCCAAATTGTGGTTGAGGCTTATGATCGTCGAGGACTGCTGAAGGATCTAACCCAAGTGATTTTTTCAGATCAGATTAATATTCGCCAAGTGAATACCATTTCCGAAGCGGATGGTATTGCCAATATGAAACTATTGATTGAGGTCAAAGGTTTGGCTCAATTGTCTCGCTTGTTGGCTCGATTGGAACAGCAACCAGGCATCATTAGCGCAAGACGTTTGGTTCAAGGAAATTAAAAAAAAGCCTGCTTTAGCAGGCTTTTTTATGACTGATCACTCAAATAGAGTTAAATCAGATTTTGCATTTTTTAGAACCTTGATAGATTCCAATATTATCGATGTTTGCTTGCGATGCAGCTTTGATCTGTTGCTGTAATGGAATATTTGCAGCATCAGAAGTATCGCTTTCACCCGCTACAGAGTTTGCAACTTGCCCCATTTTTGTTGCTTTTTCTGAGTTGCCACCGAAAGTAGATAATGCATTACCTGCCATACCCGCCCATTTGCTCAATGATTTAGCTGGCGTTTGAGTTGCAGCAGCTGCAATATTTTTATCAGCATTTTCTAAGTTACGCTTAGCATTGGCTTTTTCAACAGCTAGTGTTGCACAATCCATTGCCTTGAGTTCAGCAGTTGAGTGTTGTTTCGTTGGTAGTTCACCCGAAGCTTGAGCAAGAGTCGTTGTTAAAGCAGTAGCGATAGCTAAAGTTAAAATTTTTTTCATTATATATTCTCATTTGTAACGCATTGTTATAAATGCCCCTGTTGGGGCGAGAGAATATTACACAAATGTGACTAATTTGTCATTTCTTTTTACTTAATATTAAATTTGTCACTCTATTGAACAATTGAGGACTGAATCTTGACAGGTGATACATCAGTTCAGTTTTGATGCCAACCGTATGGTGAGTCACGGTCAAGTGATGGTTTTTTAAACGTGCGACACGGTAAATTTCCTGAGCAACGTCTTGGGCGCTGAGACTGACTCCCATATTTTGAATCGTACCCGCATCCATGCCTTTTACCATGGCAGTCTGAACAAATAATGGCATGATGTCTAATACGCGTATTCCATATTTTTGCCATTCAACATCAAGTCCTTCTGTAATGCCGCGAACAGCAAATTTACTTGCTGAATAGGACACTAAATCAGCTTGACCATAGATAGCAGAAGCAGAGGACATATTGATGATACGTGCGTGGGAGGCCTGTTTTAAGAAAGGGAGCGCAGCATGACAGCCATTGAGAACGCCGTTAACATTGATATTAAATGTTCGATGATGCGATGAGATATCTGTATTTTCGAATGCCCCTGAATATAAGATGCCAGCATTATTTAATAATATATTTATTTCACCAGCCCATTCGTTGAACTCAGTTAAAGCACTTTGCCATTGGTCGTATTGGGAAACATCTAGCAAACCCGCTTTAGCATTTGGCCCTAAAGATCGAGCCAATTGTTCAGCTTGTTCGAGATTGATGTCATAAATACCGACTTTATAACCTTGCTGATAGAATAGTTTTGCGGTAGCTGCGCCAATCCCTTGAGCCGCGCCACTGATAAAAATGCTAGATGTCATCGAAAATCCTTGTTGTTTTACATCATTTTATGTTCCTAGTTGAGCATAAGATTGTTCATTGAATCAACAATATCTTTAAACTCATCATTCACTAGAGATCAACTTTCATGGAAAAACTTTTAAATATCATGCAAGAGCTTCGTGCGAAATGTCCATGGGATCAAAAACAAACGCCTGAAAGCTTGACTCGCTATGCGATTGAAGAGGCTTATGAGGTAGAAGAAGCAGTTCGATCACAAAATACAGCGCATGTAAAAGAGGAATTGGGAGATCTTCTGCTGCAAGTTGTATTTCAATCGCAAATGTATAGTGAGCAAGGAGCATTTAATTTTCATGATGTGGTGGAAACACTGTGCGACAAGTTGATTCGAAGACATCCTCATGTCTTTCAATCGGCTCAGTTTGAACAACTGAATGAACAGCAGGTGAGTGAACTTTGGCAAAAAATTAAGGCTGAAGAGAAAAAAGACAAAACTAAATCACGTTTAGATGAAATTAAAGCGGGTCCTGCCTTAGATCAAGCCGAGCAAATTCAAAAAAATGTAGCTCAGATTGGATTTGATTTCGAAAATGTTGAGCAAGCGTATGAAAAGTTAGATGAAGAGTTATCTGAATTGAGAGAGGCGCTCAACCATCAAAATTCCGACGAAATACAAGAGGAGTTTGGAGATTGTTTATTTTCTTTAATCAATGTTGGACGTAAAATCGGCATTTCAAGTGAGATGGCTCTACTTGGAACCATCCACAAATTTAAACAACGTTTTTCATACATTGAGTTGCAGGCAAAAAATAGAAATACGCCCATTGAAAATATGAGTCTCAAAGAAATGGACCAATTGTGGGATCAGGCAAAAGTGTATCTAAAGCAACATAACAATAAAATTCAGGTTCAACATGAATAGCATCATTTCTTTTCTTCTTCTGATATTTACTGCATGTGTGAGTTTAATCAGTTCGGCATATCCACAACAGTTTGATCAATCTTACTTAAAATGGAAAGCAGAGCAAGAAGCTCATGATCAACGACTTAACCGGCAAAGTGCGAACCATTATTTATCTCGACCAGCCGTAAATACATCATCAAAGCAAGCAGCTGGTGGTGTCGGGCAATCAACTAAAGTTCGTCTTAATACGGCTTCAATGGTTGAACTACAAATGATTAAAGGAGTGGGTGAGAAGAAAGCTGCTGCAATTATTGAGTATCGGCAAAAGCATGGCAGTTTTAAGTCAGTAGATGAACTTCAAAATGTCAAAGGAATAGGTCCAAAGTTTATCGAAAAGAATCGCAACCAGTTAGCCCTCTAACACATTTTTATAGAGATCAAATGGCACTAAGGGGTGTTGAAATTTAATCAATTTTGACGGTGAATCTTGGAGAATAAAATTGCCCTTTGATTGTGTTAGAGCTATGATTAGCACAATTATGATTTTACGTTCTGACGTAGGAGACAGCGTCTTTTGCAAACTTTGCACGCGTCAAAGTGCGGTTTATCCACTGCACAATTACCTTCTTCCATTTTAGATGTTATTGATTCTTTAACTAAAGCCGGCTATGAAGCCTATATCGTCGGTGGTGGTGTCCGTGATTTGATGCTTGGACTTGCGCCTAAAGATTTCGATGCTGTAACCAATGCGACACCTTCACAAATTAAAGAAGTATTTGGTCGTCGTTGCCGAATTATTGGTCGTCGTTTTGAGTTGGCTCATGTCTATTCTGGTCGTGAATTAATTGAAGTGGCCACTTTCCGAGCTCCTCCTAAAAAAGCAGTGACTTCTGCTGCAGGGATGATTCTAAGAGATAATAATTGGGGCTCAATTGAAGAAGATTTTGCTCGTCGAGATTTCTCAATCAATGCGATGTATTACCAACCGCGTAAGGGTATCGTTCTTGATTTCTGTAACGCTATTGATGATATAAAAACAAAAACATTGCGTTTATTGGGGGATCCAAAGTTACGTTTTGAAGAAGATCCAGTTCGTATGTTACGAACACTGAGATTTGCTGCGAAACTTAACTTTAAAATTGATCCTGCAATTTTAGATGTATTTACACCTGAGGCAACCTTGCTTTTACGTGATGTATCACCGCATCGTTTATATGATGAATCTCAAAAGTTATTCACAATGGGGCATTTGAATCGTGTGCTCCCGATGTTGATTGAGTTTGGAATCTGGAAGCAATTATTTGCAGATATTCCTCCTCATATTGATGCATTTATTGAACGTGCAGCGAAAAATACAGATCAGCGAATTCAAATTGGTAAAACGATCAACCCTGCATTTTTCTATGCGGTATTGTTGTGGAAACCATTCCTTGAGCGTTGTGATTTTTATATGCACAAAGGTGTTGTGGCAGCTGAAGCACGTGCTCAAGCTGGCTTAGATGTGCTGAAGCGCCAAGCGACACGCACGATTATCCCGCGTTTTGCAGAAACATTTATTCGTGAAGTTTGGGAAATGCAAACTCGTTTGTTGAACCCAAAACCTCAGCAAATTGAAGCACTCTCAGGTCATGCTCGTTTTAGAGCAGGTTTTGACTTTATGTTGCTGCGTGAAAAGTCTGGAGATCAGACGACCAATGGCATGGGTCAATGGTGGGATGCTTATCAGTTGATGTCTTTGGACGAAAAAGAGCGTGTGATTGCGCAGTACAATCGTCAACGGACTAAATCACGACGTAAAGTTGCCGTGACCGAAGATGTTGCGGAAACAAAGCCTCAGCAGATTGAACCGCTAGTTAAAGAAACGGAGTCACGTAGCCGCCGCAGTCGTAAGGCCGCTTCAGCGAATGAGCGAAGAACAGAGCAAAATGCGAGTATCGCTTTGGATAATGGTATTGCAGCTGATCATCCTATTTTGAAGCGTAAACGTGTCAAACGCGATTTAAATACAGTGGTGTTTGGTCCTATCCAATGACAGTACGAACATATATTGGACTGGGAAGTAATTTAGGTGATTCTCAGCAGTTGATGGCAGAAGCCTATACGAAACTGGCAATGCTGGGTATGGTGAAAGCATCAAGGCTTTATCATAGTCCACCTATGGGTCCTCAAGACCAACCACATTACCACAATGCGGTCGTTCGTTTAGATACGAGTCTAACGGCGCTTGAATTATTGGATGAATTACAAAAAATAGAAAATGAAGCAGGGCGGGTGCGTTTACGTCGTTGGGGTGAACGCACACTCGATTTAGATCTATTGTTATATGGTGATCAAACGATTCAAAATGATCGCTTAACTGTTCCGCATATCGGGATATTTGAGCGAGATTTTGTCATACTGCCGTTATTAGATCTGGATGTCGAATTAGAAATTCATGGACAGAAAATTCGAGAAACGAATATTGCAAAACACAGCCAATTGGATGTTTTAGCAGATTCATCTTGGATCAATATTTAAACTTTAAAATGTTCTAAGGAACTGTGTTAGAGGGCATCTTATGATCAGTCTGAGCGATTTAAGACAATTCAAACAGCAAGGTCGAAAATTTTCATGTCTGACTTGTTATGACGCCAGTATGGCGAAGGCAATGGAAATTGCTGAAATAGATACCATTTTAATTGGTGATTCGCTTGGGATGACTATTCAAGGCCATGATTCAACGTTGCCTGTGAATGTGGAAGATATGGTCTATCACACCTCAGTTGTACGTCGTGGAAATAACCATGCTTTCATCTTAACTGATCTGCCTTTTATGAGTTATGCCACACTTAATGATGCACTAGTAAACTCGAAAAAAGTGATGCAGGCTGGCGCACAAATGGTCAAGCTTGAAGGTGGTGCTTGGCTTGCTGAAACGGTAGAAGTATTGACTCGCAATGGTATTCCAGTGTGTGTCCATCTTGGACTAACGCCGCAATCCGTTCATGTATTTGGTGGCTATAAATTACAAGCCAAAACGCGTGAAGCTGCGGATCAACTGATTGCTGATTGTAAAGCCGTTGTTGAGGCTGGGGCTGCAGTGTTATTGCTAGAGTGTGTACCTGCACAATTGGGTCAAGAAATTACAGAACTATTTCCGCATGTACCTGTGATTGGTATTGGTGCTGGGGCACAAACCGATGGGCAAGTTCTGGTTGTTCAAGATATGCTGGGATTAAACTTCGGTCGTGTTGCACGTTTTGTACGTAATTTTATGAAAGAACAGTCTGGTGAAACAGCCATTCTTGATGCAATCAAATCGTATCATGCTGCTGTACTAGATCAATCTTTCCCTGCTAAAGAACATACGTTCCAAGTTGAGCTTTAATCATGAAAACTGAAACAACAATCCATGGTTTAACCGCATCACTTCATGCTGCTCGTCAAGCACGAAAGACTATTGGTTTTGTCCCGACCATGGGGAATCTACATCAAGGTCACTTAAATTTAGTACGTGAAGCACGTAAATTATGTGATGTGGTTGTGGTCAGTATTTTTGTGAATCCGATTCAATTTGGCCCAAATGAAGATTATGACAGTTACCCACGCACACTTGAT
Organism: Acinetobacter sp. ANC_7634; assembly: GCF_056779875.1. NCBI lineage: Bacteria > Pseudomonadati > Pseudomonadota > Gammaproteobacteria > Moraxellales > Moraxellaceae > Acinetobacter > Acinetobacter sp. ANC_7634. The sequence goes on from NZ_JBWYIT010000006.1 coordinate 125,023, forward strand.
CAAGATAGTCAGTTGTTGGCTGAAGAGGGTTGTGACATTATTTTTGCACCTTCAGTTGAGCAAATGTATGGCAGTCAACCTCGCTTAACTAACATTAGTGTCGGTCAAATCACCAATGATTTATGTGGTGCTCAACGTCCGGGGCACTTTGATGGTGTTGCGGTAGTGGTAACGAAGTTATTTAATATCGTACAACCACATTTTGCATTCTTTGGTCAAAAAGACTACCAGCAGTTGGCTGTGATTAAGACAATGGTACGTGACTTGAACATGCCGATTGAAATTATTGGTGTGCCAATTGCACGTGCTGAAGATGGTTTGGCATTAAGTTCACGTAATGGTTATCTTTCGGCTGAACATCGTCAAATTGCACCAGTGATTTATCAATCTTTAAAAACTGCTGAAACAAATTTAAAACAAGGTCAAGCGCTTACAGAGGTTCTTGCTGAGATAAAATCAACTTTAAGTAATGCTGGCTTTGTCGTGGATTATGTTGAAGCACGTAATCCAATGTTGCAGGCAGTTGAGCAATTTGACCAAGATATTGTGTTATTTGTTGCTGCGAAAATTGGCTCGACACGCTTGATCGACAATTTACAAATCAGTCATTAAAACAGGATTAAACTCGATGATGATCGTCAGGTGTGGTGCATGAAGCGAATTCTTATTGTTACAGGACAATCCGGTTCAGGGAAGTCATCTGCATTGCAGGTTCTCGAAGATTTAGGTTATTACTGTATCGATAATTTGCCGCTAGCATTACTTCCTGAGATCGTTGGAAAGTTAGATCAAGAAAATAATTTAGAACAATTGGCTTTAGGGGTTGATGTTCGGAGTACACGCGCTGATTTGCAAGAATTTGAGCAAGTTTATCAGCAACTGGAAAAACATGGTGAGGTCGAGGTGATTTATCTCACCACCAAAGATCAAGAGTTAATTGCTCGTTTTAGTGCTTCGCGTCGACCTCATCCACTGGCGAATCGTTTTAAAAGTCTGAATGAGTGCATTCAGGAAGAGAAACAATTACTGTTGCCGATTCAATTAAGAGCAACTGTACAGATTGATACATCAGATAAAAGTGTCCATGATCTTAAAGATACATTATTATCCCGCTTAGGGCAGGTAGATAACTTAATTGTTATTTTACAGTCTTTTGGATATAAGCATGGTATTCCGTTGGATGCTGATTTTATTTTTGATGTGCGGCATTTACCCAATCCACATTGGGATTTAGAGCTTAGAAAATATTCGGGTTTAGATGAGCCCATTGAAAAATTCCTGACATCATTTGACCAAGTGAATATGATGTTTGAGGATTTAAAGCAATTTTTAGAGAAGTGGTTGCCTGCCTTTGCAGAAGGGCATCGCCATTACATTACGGTTTCGATTGGATGTACAGGTGGTCAGCACCGCTCTGTATTTATTGTGGATAGACTCAAAAAGGCGCTTGAGGCACAATGGTCTATTCAGGTCTTGCATAGAGAAATGAAGCACTGGTCATGATTGACACAACTGTTGACGTAATTAACAAATTAGGATTACATGCGCGTGCGTCAGGCAAGCTCATTGAGGTCACTACCAAATTTCGAAGTTCGATTAAAATTGGTAAGGGCGATAAATTAGTCGATGCCAAAAATATTATGTCTTTGCTCATGCTCGGTGCAGGCAAAGGAACTACATTAAGACTAGTGATTGAAGGGGCAGATGAAGAGAAAGCTTTGTCTGAAGTTCAAGCATTATTCGCAGCAAAATTTTACGAGGCTGAATAATCGTGGCACGTCGATCGCAACGTTTTACTGAAGATGATTTTGAGTCTTTAGAAGGACGTGCAAGTAAAACTGAACAAAAGAAAGCTGTACAACGTATGGCTGCTTTAGGGGCTCAACTTGCTGAGTTACCCAAAAAAAAGATTGAAAGCCTTCCTGTGGAAGAACGCTTAATTGAAGCTTTATTGGATGTTCAATTGATAACATCAGGTGAGGCTCGTCGTCGTCAATTTTTGCGTATTGGTAAATTATTACGCAATGAAGACGAGAGCATGATCTTATCTTATTTGACACCTCAACAAGGGGCGAAAAAGACAGCACAATTGCACCGCTGGGTCGATCGTATGATTGCACAAGGTGAGCCTGTTATTAAAGAATTTATGAAGACTTACAATGCTGCAGAGCATCATGCAATACGTCAGCATTTACTTCGTATTGAACGTGATATTCAAAAAAACTTAGGTGAGGATGCTGTTGCACAATCTAAGTTAAATTTGCTGAATTACGTTCAGCAAGTTGCACTTATCTCTGATCGTTAATGGTCAAAAAAAGGTCTGATGTTTCAGACCTTTTTTATTTCTTAGATGCTTAATATTTAGAGTGCAGCACGATCTTTTGCCCAATCTCGCAACACAAACTTTTGCAGTTTACCTGTTGAAGTTTTAGGGATTTCAGTAATCACTACGTCTTTAGGTACCTTGAATCGAGCAAGATGTTGTTTGCAGTATTCAATGATTTCTTCAGGTGTAGCTTGTTGCCCTTGCTTCAATTCAATAAATGCGCATGGAACTTCTTGCCAACGTGGATCAGGTTTTGCAACAACTGCAGCTGTCAGCACGGCAGGGTGTTGATAAAGTACTTCTTCCACTTCAAGTGAAGAAATATTTTCACCACCAGAAATAATCACATCTTTCGAGCGATCTGTGATTTTGGCATAACCATCAGGCTGGCATACGGCAAGATCGCCAGTATGGAACCATCCACCAGCAAATGCTTCAGCGGTGGCTTCAGGATTCTTCAAGTACCCTTTCATGACAATGTTGCCACGGAACATAATTTCGCCCATGGTCTGACCATCATTCGGTACAGGCAGCATCGTTTCAGGATCTAGTACTTTCATCCCATCTTGAAGTGGATAAGGTACACCTTGACGTGAATGTAGTTGAGCTTGTTCTTGGATGCTTAAATCACTCCAGCCTGCTTGCGAAGCACATAGCGCTGATGGTCCATAGGTTTCAGTGAGACCATAGACGTGGGTAACATTGATTCCTAAATTTCGCATACCTTCAATAATGGCAGCTGGTGGCGCTGCACCAGCAACCATCACTTCAACTCGATGATTAATTTCGCGTTGTTGCTCTTTTGGTGTGTTGATCAACATGGACAATACAATTGGTGCACCGCAGAAGTAATCGACTTGATGATCCGCGATCAATTGATAGATCTGTGCTGGATCAACTTTTCGAAGACAAACATTTGTGCCACCGTTGGCGGCCATGGTCCAAGCGAAACACCATCCATTACAATGGAACAGAGGCAAAGTCCATAAATAGGTGGCACGGGGTGTCATACCACAAGCAATGATATTACTCGCTGCATTAATATAAGCCCCACGATGATGATAGACCACACCTTTTGGATTCCCAGTTGTGCCTGAGGTGTAGTTTAAGCTGATGGCATCCCATTCATCCTGTGGTAATTGCCACTCAAACTCAGGATTACCTTGTGAAAGCCAAGATTCATACTCAATTTTTCCAATACGGGGCGCTTGATCATTGAATTCATATTCAGTATCTGCAACATCGATAACATAAATGTCCTGAGGAACTTGTGCTAAAGCTTCCTGTGCTAATTCTGAGAATTCAGGGTCAACTAAAAGTACTTTTGATTCAGCATGTTCAAGCATAAATGCGAGTGTTTTTGCATCTAGGCGCGTATTTAATGTATTGAGTACAGCGCCTGCCATAGGCACTGCAAAATGCGCTTCGATCATGGCTGGAATATTTGGAAGTAATACCGACACAGTATCATTTTTTTGAATACCAAGCTTTTGCAGCTGATCGGCAAATTGACGGCAACGTTTGTACTTTTCTTTCCAGCTAATCCGGCGTGTACCATGAATAATTGCATCTTGCTGAGGGTAGATATAGGCCGCACGCTCTAAATATCTGAGTGGAGAAAGGGCAACAAAATTTGCTGGCGTTCTAGGTAGTTCGTCATACGGACTTAAATTCATTTTAGTATCCATCTTCATTTTTATAATCCTGAGTAAAAGATAAGCAAAAAATAAACGGAATACATTTATCCTTTAGTCGAGCAAACGTGACATTTTGTCAATTAGGCGAAATTTCATATTTTTTAACTTCATTTTATTGCGATTTATTCGTGAAGTTGGTGATATTTATTTGTGCTGAATAATGTAATTGATCGAGAAATAGGGTAAATTTTAAACAGATTTTAAGTTTCAAAATCGAATAATAAAAGCAAAAGGATTTTGCATATGTATATTGTTGGGTGGGGGAAAGATGAAATTAACATCGAACCCAAAGGCTATGCCATGTTTGGCTATGGGATGTGGCATCACCGTGCCTATAAAAAAAGAACTGCGCTGTATGCGAGAACAGTGACCATTCAAAAAGATCAAGATGCCCCATTGATATTATGTTGTCTAGATTTTGGCTGTATTACTTCAGCAATTCGAATCAATGTAATCCAACGCTTGAATGAAACGTTGAGGGATTGTTTCGATCCGCATCGTTTGGTTCTAATGGCAACGCATACCCATTCAGGTCCAGGCGGTTGTGGTTATGAAGCTCTTTATAATATGCCGACACCAGGATTTGTGCCTGAGCACCTTGATGCAGTTGTGGATGCTGTGCAATCCAGTATTCAACAGGCATTATTCAATCGCGATTTTACAGAGATTCGATTAGCGACAATTGACATTCCTGAGCAAGTCCCTGTGGCATGGAATCGCTCGATAAAAGCGTATAATCGAAATCTCGATACTGCATTCGTCGATGAATCTGAAACTTACAAAGCAATCAATCGACAAATGCAAGTCCTTGGCTTTTATCGTGGGGAAAAGCTTCATTCTCTGTTGTCACTTTTTGGTGTGCATGCGACATGTTTGGGCAATCAATTAGACGCTCATGATGGTGATAATAAAGGCTATGCCGCAACACTTTCGGAAGAGACCTTAAGTGCTGCTGGGGTGGATGGACCAGTTTGTATATTTGCGCAAGCAACAGCAGGCGATGTGTCACCACACTTCCATGGAAAGAATCAGACTAAGATCAGAAAAAAGATAAAAGGTGAAGCAGAATACATCTATGCGAGAAACAATGGTCGTATACAGAGTGAGTATGCTTTAGCCGCTTTACTTGAGAAACAGAATCAAAACATCCAATATCAAGATTTGGATGCAGTACTCGAGTATGTGGATATGGCAAATACTGTGGCTGATCCAGAGTTTTCAGGTGGATATAGCAATGCGATAACAAGCCAAGCTTGTCATGGGACAGCATTTATTGCGGGCACACCAGTCGATGGTGTGGGTGCTGCAAAGCCATTGATCATGGCTATGAATTTACTTTCAAAACAATTCAAACGAAGTAAATTGAATTCAAAAGATCCAGTGGAAAGTGCTTATTATCAGAAGCTTTATCATGCTCAAGGACCCAAAAATATTATTTTTGAATCGGGTCAGCATCGGATATTAGGAAAAAAATTAGGTTCACTTCCTGGTGTTTTAGATCCACTCATTGCTGAAATGAATGCTCAAGTTCACGCCGGCGCAATTCAAGAAAGCGATTTAGTGCCACATATTGTGCCAATTCAGCTCATTCGAATCGGTCAACTTTTTTTGGTATGTGTTCCCGGAGAGTTTACAACAACTTCAGGTAAGCGCGTATTAAATACCATTCAGAAAAGTGTATTACCGACATTTCCTAACGCAAAAATTTGGTTTGCATCTTATTGTAATGACTATATGGGCTATGTCACGACATTCGAAGAATATCAAGAACAAGCCTATGAAGGTGGACACACTTTATTTGGTCAATGGACTTTGGCAGCTTTTCAAACCTATTTTAAACATTTGGCTAAACAGATTTGTTTGCCACCTGAACAACGTCAATTATCAAATTGCGTACCTAAAGCAGTACCTCAAAAAGAATTAGAGAAAAGAACCAATCGGGGAAATGTTCAAACCGCCGTTGCACAAAAGGAGTTGGCAACATGAGTAATCTGACACATCATTATTGGTCTAACTGGTCGGGATATTGCCACTCAAACCCGCAACATATCTTATATCCAGACCAATTACATGAATTACAGGATATTGTGATTCAACATCCTAAAGTTCGTGTGGTTGGTGCAGGGCACTCATTTACTCCGTTGGTAAAAACGGATGCGTCTATTATTTCTTTAGACCGATTTTCAAGTGTCTTAAATGCTGATCAGGCTAAATGCCAAGCGACGTTATGGGCAGGTACTCGACTATTCAATTTAGGCCAGCATCTTGCGCCTTATGAGCAGTCGCTTATGAATCAGGGTGATATTGATCAACAAAGTTTAGCTGGTGCTGTATCTACAGGAACACACGGGACAGGTGCAGCGCTATATTCTATTTCAGGCTATGTAGAAGATTTTGAGCTATTACAGGCAAATGGGGATTTAATCCAATGCTCAAAGACGGAGAACCCTGAAATTTTTCAGGCAGGTAGAGTATCGTTGGGATCGCTCGGGATATTAACGAAAATAACCATGCAAAACCGCCCTAGATATAAATTGAAAGAGAAAATTCATTTAGCCCCTGTAGAAGAAAGCCTTGATCAATTTCTCCAATTGATGCACCAACATCGGCATTTGGAGTATTTTATTTTCCCTTTTACAGATCAGTTAATTTTTAAAACACTTGATGTTACAGAGGGTGAGGTGAAGCCAAGAGAAACTTCTTGGCCATCTGAGGATCAACTTTTAACATGGTGTTGTGAAATTTCTAAAAAAGCCCCTTTTTTGACGAAATATCTTCAAAAATTAGTCGGTGTTTTTGTGAAGCCAACAGAATTCATTGATTGGTCGGGTGATATTTTTGCAACACCTCGGAATACCAAATTCAATGAAATGGAATATCAAATTCCAATTGAGAATGGTATTCAATGCATCAAAGAAGTGATTGCAACGTTTAGAAAATATCAAATAAATTCTTTTTTCCCTATCGAATTCCGCGTGGTCAAAGGGGACGATATTTGGCTAAGTCCTTTCTATCAGCAAGACAGTATTTCGATTTCAATCCATCAATATTATAAGCAGTCACCTCAAAAAGTATTTGATCTTATTGAGCCGATTTTTCAAAAATATCGAGGCCGTCCACACTGGGCTAAGATGCATCAACTGTCTCACCAAGAGATGCGAGCTCTTTATCCGAAATGGAATGAATTTATGCAAATCAGAGAAGCGCTCGATCCCCATCGAAAGTTTCTCAATCCCTATCTTGAAAAACTATTACTTGGGCAACAAGGATGAGAGATGAATAGTTTTTTTAATCAAATGAATGATGATTTGCGGGCACATGGTTTAGGTCAACCTATGCTCTTGATCGATGACGATGCATTAAACTTTAATATTGCTTATGTAAAACAGCAGCTAGCTTCGGCAAAGCACTTAAAACCGCGGTTAGTCGTTAAATCTTTGGCTTGTTTGCCTTTGTTAAAAAAGCTAAGTTTCGATTTAGACACCCAACACTTTATGGTATTTCATATTGATCACTTACAATTGATGTTCAATCATTTTGATCAAGCTGATTTACTCTTTGGCAAGCCGATGCCAATTCGTGCAGTAGAAAGGTTTTATCAAAACCATCACACGCCAATCAAATGCAAGATACATTGGTTAATTGATTCCTTTGCTCGTTTGCAACAATATCATGCCTTGGCTGATCAACTGGGATTTAGCTTCAATATCAATCTTGAAATTGATGTGGGATTACATCGTGGAGGCGTTCAAAATTCTGCTGAATTTATACAAATGCTCAATTATATTCAGCAGCATCAAAAAACGCTAAATTTGAGTGGTTTAATGGGCTACGATGCGCATGTTACTAAACTACCTAAGATGGTGAAGCGTCCAGAAACAGCTTATGCTGAGTCTCAACATATTTATCAAAATTATCAGCACATCTTAAAACACCAATTCCCAGATTTAAATCATGCTCAGCTGTGTTTTAACGGAGGAGGAAGTCCAACCTTTAGTTTTCACGTGAAACATAGTGTGTGTAATGATCTGTCATTTGGCTCAATGTTGCTAAAGCCCAGCGATTTTGATTCTGAACATCTTTCTTTGCTTAAACCCGCTTTATATATTGCGAGTCCCGTACTGAAAGTATTAGACGAAGTCTCATTGCCAGGGATACCTTCATTTAAAAAAATAAAATTCTTTCAGAAGCATCAAGCGGTTTTTATCTACGGTGGCTATTGGATGGGTCAATATGTTTATCCAGCAAAATCTCATCCTCATTTATTGTATGGACGAAGCACCAACCAGGAAATGATTTGTGTCGATCGTAAAATTGATATCCATCCTGATGACTATGTATTTATTCGACCGAGCCAGAGTGAGGTGGTCATCCCGCAGTTCAATCGCACGTACCTTTATCGAAAAGAAAATGAGTGGAATTCATCTGATTTGGAAACGAGTAGATTTGAACCTTGGGAAAATTTTAGAGAGTAGTGATTAAAAGAAAAAAAGGGATGAAGTTAATCATCCCTTTTTAGCATTGGTTTGAAATTTATTGGACGCCGCCGTAATGGATGCCCGTTAATTCACTGATTTCTTTTTTCCAAGTGGTTAAGTCATCCAAATTAAATTTACTTAAATGGTCATGCCCACAAGCACGCGCCATTACTTGCATCAACTCGACTGAAGCATTGAAGAAGTTGGCGAGTTGCTGTGCTGATTTTTCTATTTCGAGTCTTCGACGCAAATGATCTTTTTGTGTTGTAATACCGACAGAGCATTCATTTGTATTACACGCGCGCATTCCCAAACAACCAATTGCCTGCATGGCAGAGTTAGACACGGCAATGGCATCTGCACCCAGCGCTAAGGCTTTAATAAAATCAGCAGGGACACGTAAGCCACCTGTAATGACCAAACTAATGTCACGACGTCCTAAACGATCTAAATGACGACGTGCCCGTGCTAAAGCAGGAATGGTCGGCACTGAAATATTGTCACGGAATAATGTTGGTGCTGCACCTGTACCACCACCACGACCATCTAAAATAATGTAGTCCACACCTATCGCAATCGCAGCATCAATGTCTTTTTCGATATGCTGTGCAGACAGTTTAAAGCCAATCGGAATGCCACCTGTCTGCTCGCGTATATAGTTTGCAAACTCCTTGTACTGTGAAAGTTCAGTCCAATCCGGAAAGGTTGCGGGAGAAATCGCAGATTGTCCTTCTTCTAAACCACGTACTTCTGCAATTTTTCCGACCACTTTATGCCCGGGTAGATGTCCGCCTGTTCCTGTTTTTGCTGCCTGTCCACCTTTAAAGTGAAAAGCTTGGCATTTTTTTACTTTTTCAATGTCATAGCCAAAACGACCAGAGGCCAACTCGTAAAAATATCGTGAATTCGAGGCTTGTTCATCATCTAACATTCCACCTTCACCAGAACAGATGCCAGTACCTGCCATTTCCGCACCCATTGCCAGTGCAGTTTTTGCTTCTTGCGATAAAGCTCCAAAACTCATGTCGGAAACAAATAATGGAATATTGAGTCTCAATGGTTTTTTTGCATTTGGTCCAATAATCACTTCGCTTGCAACGGGGGCATCATCCAGTAGAGGAACTTTCCAAAGTTGAGCTGTGACCAGTTGAATATCTTCCCATTTTGGAAGTTTGTCAAAAGGCACACCCATGGCTGCGGTAGGACCATGATGACCGAAATTTTTTAGACCATTTCGAGCTAATTCTAAGATGAATCTATTGTGTGGCTCTTCAGGAGCAGGCTGAGAATCTGCGTAGAGTCCTTGATAACGATCACGGTTGAATTGCTGTGGATTTCTTTTTTCCCAAGCTTCGATTTCTTCTAAGTCAACATAGACATGATCATCATGAATCCAAGCTTTAAATTTTTGCAGATTTTTATTGAGATATCTCGGGTTAATGCCAGTTTTATAGATGTAATGAGAGCCGTGAAGGCCACATACAATTTTGTCGCCTTGAATATGGGCATCGGACATGAGTGCTCCGCGATGCTGACAACGACCATACATGACTACGACTTTTTCTTCATCATGATCTTCAAGACGAAGAACAACAAGATCCACATTGGCTGCTAAAGCATATGCGGGTTTAAGCGGCTGGAGTGTAGACCAAGCAATTAGTGGGTGAGATTTCATATGACCTGCCTAATGATTTCAGTGGGTTATATTTATTTGTTTAAAAGTATGTTGATCATCTAATAGAAAGTATAAAAGATTATTTTTCTATAATTGGGATAATATTGGTTTAAATATTAAATTGGGAATATATTTTAACTATTTTTGTCACAATTAAAACTGCTATCGCCTAATGCTCGATTAACGGTTTATTAAACAACGTGACACGTGTAAAATCTCTAGCGATTTTATTTATCCACCGTTTTTATCTTTTGAGGTTCGCCTCGATCATAATCTCGCGGTGACATGCTCCATTGTACGGGGCATCACTCCTTAAGGATTTTTTATGCCAATTATTACTTTGCCAAACGGCGATCAAAAACAATTTGATCAAGCTGTCTCTGTCATGGAAGTTGCTCAAAGCATCGGTCCAGGTCTTGCAAAAAATACGGTTGCAGGTCGTGTAAACGGCCATCTAGTTGATGCATGTGACTTAATCACTGATGATGCCACGTTGCAGATCATTACGCCTAAAGATGATGAAGGTGTTGAAATTATTCGTCACTCTTGTGCCCATTTAGTTGGTCACGCAGTGAAGCAGCTTTTCCCCGAAGCAAAGATGGTGATTGGACCTGTCATTGAAGATGGTTTCTATTACGATATCTACAGTGAAAAACCATTTACACCAGATGATATGGCTGCCATCGAAGAGCGTATGAAAAAGCTCATCGATCAAGATTATGATGTCATTAAAAAGATGACACCTCGTGATGAAGTGATCAAAGTATTCACTGAGCGTGGTGAAGATTATAAATTACGCCTCATCGAAGATATGCCAGATGAGACTCAAATGGGTCTTTATTATCATCAAGAATATGTGGATATGTGTCGTGGTCCACACGTACCAAACACTAAATTCTTAAAGTCATTTAAGTTGACGAAGATGTCAGGTGCTTACTGGCGTGGTGATGCGAAAAACGAACAACTTCAACGTATTTATGGTACGGCTTGGGCGGATAAGAAGCAGTTGGCTGCTTATATCAAACGTATTGAAGAAGCTGAAAAGCGTGACCACCGTAAAATTGGTAAAGCGCTTGATCTGTTCCACATGCAAGAAGAAGCACCAGGCATGGTGTTCTGGCATCCAAATGGCTGGACGATCTATCAAGTTTTAGAACAATACATGCGTAAAGTTCAGCAGGACAATGGTTATCAAGAGATTCGCACACCTCAGGTGGTCGATTTTAGTCTGTGGGAAAAATCAGGACATGCTGCAAACTATGCAGAAAACATGTTTACTACACATTCTGAAAACCGTAACTATGCCGTTAAACCAATGAACTGCCCATGTCATGTTCAAGTGTTTAACCAAGGTTTAAAATCTTACCGTGATTTACCAATTCGTCTTGCTGAATTTGGTTCATGTCACCGTAACGAACCATCGGGTTCATTACATGGGATTATGCGTGTTCGTGGTTTCACCCAAGATGACGCACACATTTTCTGTACAACTGAGCAAATTGGTCAAGAAGTTGCTGACTTTATCAAACTGACTTTAGATGTTTATAAAGATTTCGGTTTTGAAGAAGTGCAAATGAAACTCTCAACACGTCCAGAAAAGCGTGTAGGGGATGATAAGCTTTGGGATGTTGCTGAAAAATCTTTAGCTGACGCACTGGATGCAGCAGGTCTCGCTTGGGATTTACAACCTGGTGAGGGTGCGTTCTACGGTCCTAAAATTGAATTTTCTTTGAAAGATTGTTTAGGTCGTATCTGGCAGTGCGGTACAATCCAATGCGATTTTAACTTGCCATTACGTTTAGATGCATCTTATGTGACTGAAGACAACGATCGTGATCATCCTGTGATGCTTCATCGTGCAATTCTTGGCAGTTTTGAACGTTTTATTGGTATACTTATTGAACACTACGCTGGATTTATGCCACCATGGTTGGCACCAATTCAAGCATGTGTGATGAATATTACCGATTCTCAAGCAGATGCTTGTCAGTCAGTCGTCGCTAAATTGCAAGAAAATGGCATTCGAGCGATTTCAGACTTGAGAAATGAGAAAATCGGCTTTAAGATTCGTGAGCGTACTTTAGAGCGTATTCCATACCTATTGGTGCTTGGGGATCGAGAAGTAGAGGAAGGTACAGTGAATGTACGTACTCGCTCTGGAACAAATTTAGGTACTATGTCTATCGATGCATTCGTTGACTTAGTGAAAGTAGCCGTAGCCGAACGCGGCCGGTATATTGTGGAGTAAGAAAGATTAAACAGCCTGACCGTAACCAACAACAAGGTGCTAAAAGCAATCGTCCTGCATTAAATGATGAGATTCGTGCGAAAGAAGTGCGTCTCGTTGGCGCTGACGGAGAACAAAAAGGCATCGTTTCACTTGCTGAAGCGTTGCGTGCTGCAGAAGAAGTTGATCTTGACCTCGTTGAGATCGTTGCGAATGCAGAGCCGCCTGTTTGTAAAATCATGGATTACAACAAGCATTTATTTGATCTGAAGCAAAAGCAAAAAGATGCTAAGAAAAAGCAGCATCAAGTTCAGGTTAAAGAGATCAAGTTGCGTCCTGGTACAGACGTTGGTGATTACAATGTTAAGTTGCGTGCTATTCTGAAATTCCTTGAAGAAGGCAACAAAGTTAAAATTACTCTACGTTTTCGTGGTCGTGAGATGGCTCACCAACAATTGGGTCTTGCTCAATTACAAAAGATTGAAGCTGATGTGGCTGAAATCGGTGTAGTGGAACAAGCACCAAAAATGGAAGGCCGTCAAATGGGTATGTTACTTGGTCCTAAAAAGAAAAAGTAAAACCGATTTAGAGAAAAAGCCCTGCACATGCAGGGCTTTTTTATATGTTGATTGAAGGGATATAGGTACATCCTGAGTTAGTAAAGAGAGGAACGACTGTAGTTGGGGTATAAATCATCAGTTGAATATTTCCATCAGGCAGTACTTTAGTGAAGTCTAATAAACTTATATTTTAAACTTCTCGAATCATTTTGTGGCTTGAGTAAAAAATTTAATTATTTCGACAGGTAAACTCGTACTTATGCATAGAAAATTCTAGATGGATGGTAAAACTGAATAGGTTTAGAGTGTTTACTGCCTTGAAAGATGACCCAAAAAGGATTTTTTATATTGCACATCAGCACATCAGCACATCAGCACATCAGGAAATTCGTTGCTCAAAGTACCTTTAGATTTGATCTATAAAAAAAGCCGATACTTTTGCATCGGCTTTTTTTGTGACTTATTAAGTTCGATGCTTTATTCGACATGAACTGTTTTTTCAGTAGACTCTGTATTTTCTAACAGAAGTTTTTTGCCAATTGGAATTTGTCGAGGTAATTTCTCTTCTGGAATGATACGCTCTAAGTCGATCACTAATAAGCCATTTTCATAATCTGCTTGTTGAACTTCAATATGTTCATCTAAGCGAAGCGATAATTTAAATGAACGACGCGCAATTCCTTTATGAAGATATTCGGTTTGTTCAGATTGAATAGCTTCTGGTTTTCCTGTGATCGAGAGAAGCTGATTTTCAAGACTGATATTTAACTCATCTTGACTAAAGCCTGCAGTAGCGACCACGATGCGATATTTATTCTCACCTTTTTTTTCAATGTTATAAGGTGGGTAGTTTGGAGCATCACTTTGCATTGCATAATCAATAAAATCGTTTAAACGATCAAAACCAATGCTACGACGAAACAATGGATGAAGATTTAAGTTACTCATGATTAAAACCTCCTGAGGTCAGCAAAGTCATAAAAATAAGAATGTTGTTCTGTCATGACTATCATCAACAGAACCAGATGATCATCATAAATCTGGCAAGTTTTTATATAGGTTCAGACCGAAATTTTTCAATAATAAATTCAAAAAATTTTTAAAATATTTTATAAATAATTGATTTTTTATAACTTATAAATAAAGAATTTCTATCCTTGTTGTTTGGTCTGAAATGATTTATGGTGGATAAATCAATCAACAAAGGGCATATGGAGCCTGAACTGTAATGATCGATTTATATTACTGGGGAACACCCAACGGATTAAAAATAACAATTGCACTCGAAGAAATGGCTTTAGATTATCAAATCTATCCAATCAATATATTAGAAAATGATCAGTTCCAAACTGACTTTCTTGCGATCTCTCCTAATAATAAAATTCCTGCGATAGTTGATCAAAATGGACCGAATAATCAATCGATTTCGATTTTCGAGTCTGGTGCAATACTGCAATATTTAGGACGTAAAACGGGACAATTCTATCCTCAGCACGAAATCGCGAGGATTCAGGTTGAACAATGGTTGATGTGGCAAATGGGTGGTCTAGGACCGATGTTAGGTCAAAATCATCATTTTGCTAAATTTGCTAAAGAGAAAATCCCTTATGCGATCGAGCGCTACATTACAGAAACTAAAAGATTATATGGGGTGCTCAATAAGCAGTTAGTTGGGCAAGACTATGTGGCTGGTGAGTACTCTATTGCGGATATGGCAATTTTCCCTTGGTTGATGCGGCACGAGTGGCAAAGTATTCATTTAGCAGAGTTTCCTGAAGTGGAAGCTTATATTCAACGTATCCAACAGAGACCAGCGGTACAAAAGGCGCTTGCACTACTAAAGTAGATCACGGATTTAAGTGTGCTAAACTCTATACATCTAAACCACCATTTGGTGGTTTTTTTATGGAGAACTGCCATGAAGGATTTTTTTTTAAATTTCAGCAAAATTGTTGAATCTAATTCAAAAGTATACTGGGCAATTATTGCTGGTATTTTACTCTGTGTTGCTTCTTATATCGTCGAAATATTTCATGTGCAAAATATCATTGCAGCAATCGAACCAGATTCTAGGGATCAATTAAAACAGGTGATTCCAGCGATAACGAATAAATATACGGTGCTACGTGCCATCATAGTAGTGTTGGCAATTGCTTGGTCGATAAAAGAATATCGCAAAACGCAGAAACTTTTAGCGGCGAACAAGTCCAGTAAATGAATCTGATTTTATTGTTTTTAAGTGCCTTTGGAGCCGCCACTTTATTGCCCTTACAGTCCGAAGCAGTATTGTTGGGGTCATTTGCTTTAAAACAATTTTCGCCGTGGATGCTTATTTTTGTTGCAAGTGTAGCGAATGTGATGGGTTCATGCGTCAATTGGTGGTTGGGCTTAAAAATAGAGCAGTTTAAAAACAAAAAGTGGTTTCCATTTAAGTCAGATCACATGATTCGTGCTCAACGGGCTTATCAGCAGTATGGTACATGGTCACTTCTTTTAAGTTGGGTGCCTATCATTGGTGATCCAATCACCTTAATTGCAGGAATTTTGAAAGAAAAATTCTGGAAATTTATCTTCGTGGTGGGTATAGCGAAAACAGGTCGGTATCTATTTATTTACTGGGTGTATCTTGGTTTGTTCTAAATTTTCGTAGAGTAAAACTCATCAAGATTAATTTGTCTGAATCAAGATTAACGGTGCTTTTGTTTTGCGCAAAGATGCTATAGAATACTCGCTCCCTTACCTGCAGGTCGTATTGTAATGGTGCAAACGAGCCGAACAGGTGTTCAAAAGAGGTTGTTATGCCTAAGATGAAAACTCGCCGTGGTGCAGCAAAACGCTTCAAAGCGACTGCTAACGGTTTTAAGCGTAAACAAGCGTTCAAACGCCACATTTTGACCAAAAAATCTGCTAAGCGTATTCGTCAATTGCGCGGCTGTGTAATGGTTCACGTAAGTGACGTTGCTTCAGTTCGTCGTATGTGCCCGTACATCTAAGGAGATTATAAATGGCTCGTGTAAAACGTGGTGTACAGGCTCATCGCCGTCACAAAAAAATTCTTGCTCGCGCTAAAGGTTACTATGGTGCTCGTTCACGTGTTTACCGCGTAGCGTTCCAAGCGGTAATCAAAGCAGGTCAATATGCTTACCGTGACCGTCGTCAAAAGAAACGTCAATTCCGTGCTTTATGGATTGCGCGTATCAATGCTGGTGCACGTCAAAATGGTTTGTCGTACAGCCGTATGATCGATGGCTTGAAAAAAGCTCAAGTGATCATCGACCGTCGCGTACTTGCTGACATCGCTATGCATGATGCAGTTGCATTTGCTGCTTTAGCTGAAAAAGCTAAAGGCGCATTAGCTGCTTAATCATCGTAGATGAGAAAAAGACCGCTTTTTAGCGGTCTTTTTTATTTTCATTGTTTACGACCAAATAAAGCCAAGAGATTGGTATGAATAAAATTATGGTCGTCGGTACAGCAGCATCTGGGAAAACAACCTTTGCACGTAAGTTGGCTGTTCAACTGCAAGTCGATCATATTGAACTTGATAATCTCTTTTGGTTGGATAACTGGACTGAGTCATCTTCAATAGAATTTCAAGAAAAATTTATAAATCGTGTTAGGTCTATGAATAAGGGCTTCGTGATTGATGGTAATTATTCTCTGATTCAAAATTTAATCTTAAATGAGATCGACACTGTGATGTGGTTGGATTTTTCACTACGCGTAAATCTTTATCGTGTGATTAAGAGGTCGCTATACCGTGTGATTAGCCAAAAGAAAATATGGAAAAATTCTAACAATAGAGAACATTGGGCGAAATTGTTAAGTAAAGACTCAATAATATTGTGGGTAGTCCAAACACATGGGAAAAATAGACTTAAATATTTGCAGATGATGAATGCCACTCAATATCATCATATAAAGTGGCTACATTTTCATAAAACTGAACAATTAGATGAATTTTTAAAACATCACAGTCCAAAATAGTAAGCGCAGAAACAGATTATTGCAGTGACTAAAATGAGGGCAAACACATTTGATTTACCTGTTTTAGGTGTGGGTTGGTGAGAACTGGAATCATTGTTGAAAAAGCGTTTTCCATGTTGAGTATGTGTTAAGGCTTCATCCAAAGGGGAGTGAATTTCGGGGCTTTTTAAATGAGCAGTTTTATAGTGATTTGCTACTTTAGTAATGAATTTTGCACTCAGGTCATCTAACTTTTGTTGAAATACCTTCAGTTGTTTTTCTTCCTCAAGAGATTCTTGATGATCTTGCTCCAAAAGCTTTCGTTTTTGAATCTTTAAATGTTGTTCTAGATGCATGAAACGCACTAAGGTTTCATTGGCATAAGGTGCTGCATAATCTTGTGGCAGTAATGGTAAGGCAGCTCCAGCGTTGGAGGGTGATTGATCGTCAGTACCATAAAAGATTGCGCCACGTTTAACGGATTCCACCCCTTGTGCTAATGCGCGATCGAACAGCTCATTCTCTGTGTAGTCGTGAATATCATTCCAATTAGGTGCTTGAAGATCTGCCTCAACACGTTTGATATGTTGGGTGGATAGATCAAAACGCCAAAATGTTTCAATTCGTGCAGGGAGTGTTTGGTTGTTTGGTATGTCGAAGTCTTGTTCAGAACTATACCATTCGGCAAGTTCTTTACCACAGATCCATGCTGTTTTTACATTGCGGTGATGACTGACAATGAAATGGGGATATGGTAAAAGCTCAACATTTGGATTGGGATTTTTTTCATCGATTAATAAACTTGAGTTATGTAGGCTTAAGCGTGTGACACCCTGACGTTTTAAGCTTTCTAACCAAACTTGGAAATGTTGTGCCAATAAGTGTTGCGTATTTAAATCTCGAAAAAGGAAATGGTGCTGATTAAAAATCGCATGATTTTTCCAGTGTTGAAAACTTAAATCCTGACTTAAAAACTCATTGCCGTAAGTCACGAGTGTGAGCTGTTGTTTCCAAATTTGATCTAATGCCATGACATATCTTCTCAATGATCATTGCGCATATCTTAAACTTTTTATAAATGTAATTTCCAATTTAATTCCACATCCAATTTTAACACTTGCTGATCTTCATACGGAGCTATAAAAGCTGTTAGAATGCGCAGTTATATTATTTTTTATATTTGTTGCTTTGAGAGTTACTATGTCACTGGAAGCCCTGACCACTGAAGCGCTCGCTGCCATTGCAGCAGCTCAAGACCTTGCAACACTCGATCAGGTTCGAGTGCAATTTACGGGTAAGAAAAGCCAGCTTGCTGAACAATCGAAAGCACTGGGTAAAATGGATCCGGAAGAGCGTAAGGTTTTTGGTGCGCAGATTCATTCAGTTCGAGAAGCGATTAATGGCGCATTAACTGAGCGTCAAACTGCATTACAAAAAGCTGCACTAGAACAAAAATTAGCAAGTGAACAGATCGACATCACGTTGCCTGGTCGTGGTCAACAGGTGGGCAGTATCCACCCAGTGACCCAAGTACAAGAGCGTATTTGTCAATTCTTCACGAAAGCAGGTTTTTCTGTTGCGACTGGTCCAGAGGTTGAAGATGACTATCACAACTTTGAGGCATTAAATATTCCTGGTCATCACCCTGCGCGTGCAATGCACGATACCTTTTACTTCGATGTAAACCATTTGCTTCGTACGCATACCTCTGGTGTACAGATTCGAACGATGGAAACACAGCAACCACCAATTCGTATTGTATGTCCAGGTCGTGTGTATCGCTGTGACTCAGACCAAACACATTCTCCGATGTTCCACCAGATTGAAGGTTTGTACGTTGCAGAAAATACGAGCTTTGCTGAGTTAAAAGGATTATTGGTTAATTTGCTGAATGAGTTCTTTGAAAAAGACTTGAAAGTACGTTTCCGCCCATCTTACTTCCCATTCACAGAACCAAGTGCTGAAGTCGACATCATGGATGAGCGAGGAAAATGGTTAGAAGTATTAGGTTGTGGCATGGTACATCCAAATGTTCTTCGTTCAGCGGGTATTGATCCAGACAAGTACAAAGGCTTTGCATTTGGTTTAGGTGTTGAACGTTTTGCAATGCTTCGTTATGGCATAAACGACTTGCGTATGTTCTACCAAAATGATGTGCGTTTCTTACGCCAGTTTGCTTAAAACTTTTTATTAAATCCTCTCCTAACTTGAGGAACTCCACAGAATCATTTGGGGTTCTCTCCCTTAGCAAAGGGGGTTAGAGGGAGGATTCTAGAGATTTGAATTACAGGTTTTATATCAATGAAAATTAGCGAAAATTGGCTACGCACATGGGTTAACCCAGCCATCGATAGCGATACTTTATCTGACCAACTGACCATGCTTGGCCTTGAGGTAGATGATTTATCTCCTGCTGCAAAACCATTTACAGGTGTGGTTGTAGGTGAAGTACTTACGGTAGAACAGCACCCAGATGCAGATCGTTTACGTGTAACGACTGTCAACATTGGTGTGGGTGAACCATTACAAATCGTCTGTGGTGCACCTAATGTACGTGCAGGAATGAAAGCACCCGTAGCAACCATCGGTGCAGTATTGCCAGGTGATTTTAAAATCAAAAAAGGTAAGCTTCGTGGTGTTGAATCACAGGGTATGCTGTGCGGTGCATCTGAAATTGATTTAGAAGATAAAATCGACGGTCTACTCGAGCTTCCCGCGGACGCGCCAGTCGGTGTAAACGTACGTGAATATCTAGACCTTGATGACAACGTGATTGATATTAGTATCACACCAAACCGTGGTGACTGTTTCAGTATTCGTGGGATTGCACGTGAAATTGGTGTGATTAACCAACTTCCCGTGACTGCGCCTGAAATTAAAGAAGTGGCTGCAACGATTGCTGATGAAAAGAAGGTCGTTGTATCTACTGAAGGTTGCCCACGTTACTTAGGTCGTGTGATCAAAAACGTCAACACCAAAGCGCCAACTCCTGAATGGATGGAGCGTGCACTGGCTCGTTCTGGTATCCGTCAGCACAGTATCTTGGTTGATATTACCAACTATGTATTAATGGAGTTGGGTCAACCGCTTCACGCATTTGATGGTGGTAAAGTTCAAGGTGCGGTACACGTTCGTCAAGCAACTGCAGGTGAAAAACTTGTTCTCTTGAATGAGCAAGAAGTTGAAATGCAAGACAACGTGATGGTGATTGCAGATGACGAAAAAGCATTAGCAATTGCGGGCATCATGGGTGGCTTGTCTTCATCGGTGACAGACGCAACGACTGAAATCTTCCTTGAATCAGCATTCTTTGCACCGCTTCATATCGCAGGTCGTGCGCGTAGCTTCGGTTTACATACAGATGCGTCTCAGCGCTATGAGCGTGGAGTAGATTTCGAACTTCCAATGATCGCAATGCACCGTGCATCTCAGTTGATTTCTGAGCTTGCAGGTGGTGAATTTGGTCCAATTACGGTAGCAGAAAATCCAGCAGTATTACCAACACGAGAAGCAATCGAGCTTGAGCAGGCGCAAGTTGATCAACTTCTTGGTTATAAAGTTGACTCTGACTTTATTACTGATGCGTTAACACGTCTAGGTTGTCAGGTAGCAATTAAAGCACAAGGTCAATGGTCTGTCGTACCGCCATCACATCGTTATGATATGGCAATCTACCAAGACTTAATTGAAGAGGTTGCGCGTATTCATGGTTATGACAACATTCAAATCAGCTTGCCTGTGATTGATGTGAAACTTGCAAAATACCAAGATCAATTTGAAGTTGCACAATTACGTCAAACTTTGGTTGCTCTTGGTTATCAAGAGGCAATCAGCTTTAGTTTTGCTGATCTAAAACTTGAAAAACAGTTAAATCCAAGTGTAAATCCTTTGGCATTGGCAAATCCAATTTCAAGTGATTTGGCGGTAATGCGTTCGACTTTACTTTCAAGCTTAATTCCTTGTGTCCAATACAACGTTAATCGTCAACAAAGTCGCGTACGCTTCTTTGAGCTTGGCTTACGTTTTGATTATCAAGAAGCCACCAGTATTCATGATCTTAAGCAAATACCTACACTTGCGATTGTGGCAACAGGTGCGAAGAATCAGGAATCTTGGCATGCTAAACCTCAGCCAATGGATTTCTTCGATTTTAAAGGTGAAATTGAGGCTGTATTGGCGGCTGGGCGAGTTCAAGTAGAATATGTGCGTTCAGAGCGTTCATGGTTACATCCAGGTCAATCTGCTGAAATTTTAGTGGACGGACAATCAATTGGTTATATTGGTCGTTTACATCCATCGCTTGAAGATGAGCTTGATCTCGCAACGACATGGGTAGCAGAACTCGATCAATCGTCTGTTTTGCAAACTTATGTATCTAATTTTACAGAATTATCACGATTTCCTTCAGTGAGACGTGATATTGCAGTTTTAATTAGTGATAAGATTAATGTTAGTGAAATTCAGCAACTTATCGAAAAAACTGGAGGAGAGTTACTTGATTCTTCTTGGTTATTCGATGTGTATACGGGTCAAGGTGTAGAAGAGGGTAAACGTTCATTGGCGTTTGCACTTTTATGGCAGCATCCGAGTCGCACGCTTGAGGATGCTGAAATTAAATCTGGTATGGATAATATTTTACAAGTGTTAGAAAACACTTACCAAGCGACATTGAGGGCCTCATGACAGCATTAACAAAAGCAGAAATGGCTGATCATTTGAGTGAGCTGACGAGTTTAAATCGTCGTGAAGCTAAACAAATGGTTGAGTTGTTTTTTGATGAAATTAGCCAGGCATTAATTGCAGGTGAACATGTCAAATTATCGGGTTTTGGTAATTTCGAACTGCGTGACAAGCGTCAGCGTCCAGGGCGTAATCCAAAAACAGGTGAGGAGATTCCTATTTCTGCTCGCCGTGTAGTGACCTTCCGTGCTGGTCAAAAGTTTAGACAGCGTGTAGGGACAGAGCAAGTCGATTAATCGCTTGATCAAATAACATAAAAAAACCTGAGCTCAGCTCAGGTTTTTTTATGCTCTTAACTTTATGCGTATTCATAAAATTCAGCGCATAAAAAAAGAGAACCAAAGGTTCTCTTTTTTTCGAATAATCTAAACTTTAGATTATTGAGCAGCAGAAGCAGCAGCAGTAGCGTCAGCAGCAGCGTCAGTAGCTTCAGCAGCAGCATCAGTAGCTTCAGCAGCAGCAGCGTCAGCTTGAGCAGCAACTTCAGAAGAAGCTTCAACAGCAGCAGCGTCAGCAGCTACAACAGCTTCAGAAGCAGCTTCTACAGCTTCAGATGCAGCAGCGTTTGCGTCAGCAGCAGCTTCTTCAGTTTTTTTAGCACAACCAACGAAAGCTAAAGTAGTAGCAACGGCAGCAGCAATAGCAATTTTTTTGAATAACATGGCATCACTCTCATTAAAATAAATTGAGACAAAAAACCCGGTTAGTCTGTTGTGTGCTTTTATTATTCCTAACGTTAGTAAGGTTAATAACGCATGGAGCAGCCTAACTGGTATGCCGACATGCTATCACTGAGTATTTTGAATTACTACTAGGCGAAATGAAAAAATGCTTAAAAAATGAGAAATTTGCCCCTATTTTTAACAGAAAATTACAATCATTTTTGCATTTTGAATTGGAGAAATACTAAGTAAATACTTAAAAAATAAAGGGAATTAAAATACAAGATGATAAAAATCACATACTTGCAAGAAAAGTTACATTCAAAAGTCGGTATTGTGTATTTATGTAAATGGTGTCAACCCAAATAAAAGGCCATCAATAAATGATGGCCTTTTGCGTATTAGTTGGCAGCTTTGCGTTTCATTTGATCGAAGAAATCATCATTGGTCTTGGTTTCCTTCATGCGATCAAGTAAGAATTCCATCGCAGCAAGTTCGTCCATAGGATGGAGAAGCTTACGTAAAATCCAAACCTTACGTAGTTTATCTTCATCCATGAGACGTTCTTCACGACGTGTACCAGATTTCTTGATATTCATCGCAGGGAATACGCGCTTCTCTGCAATACGGCGATCAAGCGTAATTTCTTGGTTACCTGTACCTTTGAATTCTTCGTAGATGACTTCATCCATTTTACTGCCAGTTTCAATTAAAGCAGTAGAAATGATCGTAAGTGAACCACCTTCTTCGATATTACGTGCAGCACCGAAGAAACGTTTTGGACGTTCTAAAGCGTGGGCATCAACACCACCAGTTAAAACTTTACCTGATGATGGAATAACAGTGTTATATGCACGTGCTAAACGTGTAATTGAGTCAAGCAAAATAACAACGTCTTTTTTGTGTTCTACCAGACGTTTCGCTTTTTCAATCACCATTTCAGCGACTTGAACGTGACGTGCAGGTGATTCGTCAAATGTTGAAGCAACAACTTCACCACGAACGGTACGTTCCATTTCTGTTACTTCTTCTGGGCGCTCATCAATGAGAAGAACGATTAGGAAGCATTCAGGATTATTACGAACAATAGATTGAGCAATGTTTTGGATCAACATTGTCTTACCAGCTTTAGGTGGTGCAACAATAATTGAACGTTGACCTTTACCAATTGGAGCAACTAAATCGACAACACGCGCAGTTAAATCTTCAGTCGAACCATTTCCTAACTCCATCACTAATTGTTCAGTTGGGAATAAAGGCGTTAAGTTTTCGAAAAGAATCTTATTGCGAGAGTTTTCTGGCGTGTCGTAGTTAATTTGATTCACTTTTAAAAGTGCAAAATAACGTTCGCCTTCTTTTGGTGGACGAATCGTACCTGTAATCGTATCCCCAGTGCGCAAATTGAAGCGGCGAATTTGAGAAGGGCTGACATAAATGTCATCTGGACCCGCAAGGTAAGACCCTGCTGCAGAACGTAAAAAACCGAAACCATCAGACAGAATTTCAAGAACACCATCGCCGAAAATTTCTTCACCATTCATAGCATGGCGTTTCAAAATGGCAAAAATAATGTCTTGCTTACGGTTACGTGCCATTCCTTCAAGGCCCATGAACTCAGCAATTTTGATGAGTTCGCCTATCGGTTTTTTCTTGAGTTCAGTTAAGTTCATAAATGGTCGATTGAATTAAAAGGAAGTGTGGAACACAGATAGAATAGAAGCAAAAGACATCCGCAGTGCAAGAAAAGAGCAGCAATTGATTTGCACAATAACAAACTCAGAATCTAGTAAGTTCTTTCGAGGAGAAATGTGTAAACAATTTCTTTAGCCGAGCGGCGATCTTATGTTTTGTGTATTGTAAGAAACGAGGAGAAATTGTCCAAGTGTTTCTTGATCATGCAATATAAGTGAGATATGGCTCTTTGTCAATTTTACCGTCAAAAAAAGCGCCAAAAATTTGACGCTTTCAAGGCAATTAAAATTGAAAGAATTAGATATTTTCTTCAATAAAAGCTGCAAGTTTAGATTTAGGAGCTGCACCAACTTGTTGAGCAACAACTTCACCATTTTTGAACATCAATAAAGCTGGGATATTACGAATATTGTAATTTACAGCAGTTTGTTCGCATGAAGTTACGTCAACTTTTACGATTTTAACCTTACCTTCGTATTCAGTTGCTAAAACTTCAAGTACAGGAGCAATAGCTTTACATGGCGCACACCAGCCTGCCCAAAAATCAACAAGAACTGGCGTGTCAGAATTTAAAACGTCAGCTTCAAAATTAGCATCAGTTGTATTAACAATATTAGCAGACATGGAATTTGCTCCGAATAATTTTTTGAAAACGGTCTATCTATGTATATAAGTATTACATAGACCACTTTAACAAAGTAGGGGATAGGGTTTATTTTCGGACTAAATTCTGTAAATGTCTAATTGATGCTCACGATTTCCATGATCGGTGTAACACAATTGTCATATATGATGATTTTTTAAATAGTCGTTAAATTGACTAAATAAATGGCTTTTAAATTACAGTTATGTGAATTAATCTAGGCACAATTCTGGTTGAACTTAGCGCAACAATGTCTGATTTTTTGATTGATGAAGAACTCCTTGCAGCCATTGATATGGGCTCAAACAGCTTCCACTTGGCGATTGCTCGAGTTGATCATGGTGAGGTAAAAAAAGTCGCATCGATGTCTGAAAAGGTCCAATTGGCCGCAGGTTTAGATGAAAATAAAAATTTGACAGAAGCTGCTCAACAACGTGGTTTAGCATGCTTAGCTCGATTTGTAGGGCGCCTAAGTTCAGTCCAATCCAATCGCTTAAGAATTGTCGCCACCAATGCGTTGCGCCAAGCTAAAAATGGGCATGAATTCATTCAAAAAGCAGCTGAAATTCTGCCTAAACCTATTGAAATTATTGCTGGTCGTGAAGAAGCACGTTTAATTTATTTAGGTGTATCACATACTATGGCGAACAGCGGTCGCCGTTTGGTGATTGATATTGGTGGTGGCTCGACTGAGTTAATCATTGGTGAAGAGTTTGAGCCGATTCATACTGAATCCGTGCAAATGGGATGCGTTGCATTTACGAAGGCCTATTTTGCAGACGGCGATATTAATCCAAAAGCTTTCGATCGTGCGGTGACTGCTGCACGCAAAGAAATCTCGGGTATCGCGACAACTTATCGTGCGGCAGGATGGGATACTGTTGTCGGTTCAAGTGGAACCATTAAAGCCTGTCGTCAAATTGCGGTAAATATGGGCTGGAGCGATGATCAGGAAAACTTGACTCGTGAAGGCTTGGAAAAACTTAAAGATAAATTACTCAAATATAAACATATTTCAGACATGGAATTTGAGGGTCTTAAGGAAGATCGTCGTGCAGTCCTACCTGCGGGTATTGCGATTTTATACGCTGTATTTGAAGTTCTTCAAGTTGATAAGCTGGTCTATTCAGATGGCGCCTTACGAGAAGGTGTAATGTATGATTTGCTCGGGCGCTTCCAGCATGAAGATATTCGAGATCGTAGCGTACAAGCCTTGATGGGGCGTTATGGTGCTGATCAAAAACAAGCAGAACGTGTTGTTGAAACGGCTCAACAATTATTTGATAGCGTGGCAGGAACGCTTGGTCTAAATAATGACGATAGTGATTTGCTACGTCGAGCAGCTTATCTTCATGAAATAGGTTTAGCCATTAGTCATAGTGGTTATCATCGTCATGGCGCATATTTGCTTCAGCATTCTGACATTGCTGGTTTTTCACAAATTGATCAAAATCATTTGTCACATTTGGTCGCTCATCATCGCCGTAAATTGCGTGCTGAAGCAAAAAATGATGTGACGAAAGTCGGTGGAATTAAACTTGTCTATCTATGTTTGCTCCTTCGTCTCGCAATTTTGCTGAATCACAGCCGAAGCGATGAGATGCTTCCTGCCATTGAATTAAAGATATTAGATGAGCAACAATGGCAACTGAAAGTTTCTGGTGATGCAAAACAATGGCCTTTGTTGGTTGCAGAGCTGCATGATGAGCAGGTGCAATTTAAACATTGGGATATCGTTTTGAATATTCAGTCGGAACAATTTATTGGCTAACAGAAGCTGATAAGCGAATTTTATTAGTTAACTACGTCATAGTTAATTTAGGGATATTCATCGACTTATGAAAAATAAAGCTGCTCAATCTAAAGCATGGAAAACGGTTCAAATTGCGCGTCATCCAGATCGCCCACAATTTTTAGATTATGTGAGCGAAATTTTTACAGAATTTGATGCACTTCATGGTGACCGTTTATATGGTGATGATGGTGCAATGGTTGGCGGTTTAGCACGTTTTAATGGTCAGGCTGTGATGGTGGTTGGTCAACATCGTGGTCGTAGTACACGTGAAAAGTTACAGCATAATTTTGGGATGAGTAATCCAGAAGGCTATCGCAAGTCTCAGCGTTTACTTGATATGGCTGAACGCTTTAATCTTCCAGTTTTCACATTTATTGACACCATGGGTGCATACCCTGGTGTAGGTGCTGAAGAGCGTGGACAAGCAGAAGCAATTGCTACGAGTCTAGCTCAACTCTCAAGTTTAAAAGTACCTGTCATCGCGACTGTTCTAGGCGAGGGTGGTTCTGGCGGCGCATTAGGCATTGGCGTTGCAGATCGTGTGATTATGCTCTCTCACAGTATTTACTCTGTGATTTCACCTGAAGGTTGTGCCTCAATTCTTTGGAAAACTGCTGAAAAAGCTGAGCAAGCGAGTGAAGCACTTGCACTCACTGCAGATAAACTGAAAGAACTTGGTATTGTTGAGTATGTTGTAGATGAAGGTGAGGGTGCTCATCTTCAGCCAGACGTAGTCATGGATAAATTAAAACATGTGTTACAAGCTGCACTTGATGAGCTTGTTCCAATGGATGCAAATGCAAGATGCGAAGCACGTTACCAACGTTTAATGAAGTTTGGCAGCGACAATTCAGGTCTAGCTTCTTAAAACAAATTGCCAAATTTGGTGATGAACACACGTTCTTAGTGGGATGCAGTGGCGGCATGGATTCCATGCTGTTGCTGTATATCATGTCTCAATTAATTCCCCAAAAAATCCGTGCGATTAATATTAACCACCAGTTGCAATCTGCAAATCAGGAATGGGCTGAATTCGTCCATCAATTTTGTATAGCAGCGCACATCCCTGTGGTTCTCGAGACAGTTCAAGTTGCTGAGGGGAATTTGGAACAGCAAGCTCGAGCAGCACGTTATCAAGCTTTTAAACATCATTTATCCGACACAGATATTTTAGTACTGGCACATCATCAGCAGGATCAAGCTGAGACCGTATTATTACGTTTGTTCTCTGGTGCTGGAATACAGGGGTTGTCCGCGATGAAATTATTAGATTCACGTGAAGACATCATTATTTGGCGACCACTATTGAATCTAAGTCGTGAGCAGATTTGCCAATGGGTAGAACAACTCAAATTGCCCTACGTGGATGACCCGACCAATTTTGATACGCATTATGATCGAGCTTGGTGCCGTCATGAGCTTTGGAATATTTTGCAAAGCCGATTCCCTAAAATGCAACAGGCGATTGTGAGAACTAGTGTGCTGATGCAAGATGCGGATGAAATTTTGCAAGAGGTTTTACAGCAAGATTTGGCGTTCTGTGGCGATGATGATCATCTAGATTTACGACAACTCAATCAATTAAGTTTAGCAAGAAGAAGACAACTTTTATCCAATTGGATGAAAGGTAAGGATCAATACCGTCCTGCATTTGAGATGGTAGAGCGGTTGACTGAAGAAGTTATTTTGGCGAAACCTGATGCACAAGCAGCATTGCATTGGAATGGACAATATTATGTTCGTTTCCAAAACATCTTATATCGAGTTGCTAAGGATGAATACTTAGCAGAATCGAATACAACTGATTCAGAAATAAAATTTGAAATCCAGCAAGTTGTAAATTTAGCTTCGGGTCAATTTAAGATCTGCCAACATCAGGAAGAGTATGGTCTGCGTACAGAACTTTTAAATCAGCCTTTGACATTGCATTATCGTCAAGGTGGGGAAAAAGTCCATTTGCATGGACGTGTGGGGAAATGGCCATTAAAAAAAGCAATTCAAGAGGCACAAATTTTTCCATGGAAGCGTCATACTATTCAAATTTTAAGCTTAGATAATGTTATGCTTGGTGTTTTCACGCCAAAAGGGTTTTGGCTGGCTGAATCAGAGTATTGTGAAGTCGGTGGTTGGCAGCCAAAGTTAGTTTCATCGCTATAAAATCAAGGTTGAGAGTCGTTCATGAGTGTTGCGTTAAACTGTAATATTTGTTTCATTGGTGGTGGTAATATGGCTCAAGCCCTAATTGGAGGGTTGATTAGTCGTGGTTTACCAACAACGCGTATTACAGTTTCCGATCCTGTAGAACGTGTGAGAGAGTTATTAAAAGAAAAAGAAATTCAAGTTACAGACAATAATGAAGACGCGATCCAAAATGCTGATGTTGTTGTTCTGGCGGTGAAACCACAAGTACTGGCACAAGTTCTTAAACCGTTAAAAGATAAATTTGAGAATAAGTTAATTGTTTCGATTGTAGCAGGAGCTGAAATTGCAACGATTGCTGCATTAACGGGGACGGATTTTATCGTTCGTGTCATGCCTAATACACCTGCATTGGTTCAAACAGGTGCCCATGGTTTATATGCTCATGACGTTGTTGACCAAGCAAAGCGTGAATTGGCAAGTCAGATTTTAGCTGCAACAGGCTTAACACTTTGGGTAAACTCAGAAGAGCAAATTGATGCAGTAACTGCGGTATCGGGGTCAGGTCCAGCGTACTTTTTCTATATGATGGAAAGTATGATTCGTGCTGGGAAAAATTTAGGCTTGGATGAGAAAACTGCAACAGCATTAACGCTACAAACAGCTCTCGGTGCTGCACAAATGGCGATCACCAGTTCTAATACGCCATCTGAACTGCGTAGAAATGTGACATCACCAAATGGTACAACTCAAGCGGCCTTGGAAGTTTTTGATCGAGCGCAAATTTCACAGAATATTCAAGCTGCTCTTGCGGCTGCAAAAAAACGCAGTCAGGAGCTCGCTCAGGAATTAAGTGATAGTTCTAAATAACTAAATTTTAGGAAAATTGAAGTATGGGTGCGAACTCTGCGCTATTTTTTGACATTATCATTAATGTTGCGATTTTATTGGTATTTTTCCGTTTTTTAATGCAATTAGCGGCAGTCAGTCCATATAACCCTGTTGTGCTATCGACAGTGAAAGCAACTAAAATTGTAGATGTGTTTGGACGAATCTTGCCAACTGTGGCACAGGGGCGTGTAAATCTAGCAGCTTTAGTGCTGATCGTGTTGTTGTATTTTCTTAAGGTATTTGGCTATAAATATTTAAATGCCTTACCAACAGGCGATGCATTGTATTTTATTGGTTCAACAGTACTTTCAATGTTGCAGGCATTAATTTCAATTCTTAAATATTTACTGTTCGCTTACATCATATGTAGTTGGATTTTGATGTTTTCACAAACACGTTCACCCTATATTGAAGTGATTCAAGAATTAGCTGAACCGATGTTGGCACCATTCCGTAAAGTAATGCCAAATTTAGGGATGATTGATCTTTCTCCAATCCTTGCATTCTTTACACTTTATATTGCTGAAATCATGTTGAAATCAATTGGTTAAATCTAAATTGTGGATTTAAACAATTTCATAAAAAAGGACTCATTTGAGTCCTTTTTTACAATCTAAGAATCTTAGAAATTAGTGCGCTTCGCCCCAGTTTTTCCCTTTGCCGACTTCAACAACAAGTGGCACAGAGAGTTGAACAACACCTTGCATTGCATCTGCGATTTTAATAGCGATCTCGTCAGCGATCGCTTCATCTACCTCAAACACTAATTCATCGTGAACTTGCAATAATAATTTGGCCTGATCTTTAGGTAGAATTTTATCTACTTCGATCATTGCCATTTTGATAATCTCCGCAGCAGAACCTTGAAGAGGCGCATTAATTGCAGCGCGTTCAGCTGCCTTTCGAATCATCATATTGCGCGCATCGATATCTGGGGTGTATAAGCGTCGCCCTGTAATGGTTTCAACAAAGCCTTGTTCTAATGCGACTTGTCGTGTGCGTTGCATATATTCATAAATGCCAGGATAGCGATGGAAATATTGTTTAATGTAATTTTGAGATTCTTCGCGTGTGAATCCCAACTGACGTGTTAAACCAAACTCAGACATGCCATAAAGTAATCCAAAGTTGACTGCCTTGGCTTGGCGACGTTGATCATTGGTTACATCATCCAAAGCAATATTTAATACTTCTGCTGCAGTACGGCGATGAACATCTTGGCCGTGATTAAACGCGTCAACTAAAGCCTCATCTTGTGAAAAATGTGCCATAAGACGTAGTTCAATTTGTGAGTAATCGGCAGCAAGTAAAACCCGACCTTCAGGTGCAACAAAAGCTTTTCGGATTTGACGACCGATCTCTTCGCGAATTGGAATATTCTGAAGATTAGGATCAGTAGAAGATAATCGTCCAGTTGCGGTTAAAGCTTGATGGTAGCTGGTATGAACACGATGACTTTCGTTATTGGCTTGTTTGATTAAACCGTCAGTATAGGTACTTTTTAATTTAGACAAGCCACGATATTCTAAAATAAGTGCAGCGATCGGGTGATCAATTTTCTCAAGAATGCTTTCGCTGGTACTGTATTGACCTGTTGAAGTTTTCTTACCACCTTTTAAACCTAACTTATCAAAAAGAATATCACCCACCTGCTTAGGTGAGCTGACATTAAAAGGTTGACCAGCGATTTCGATAATCTGATTTTCTAACTCTAGAATTGTATTAGAAAATTCTTGACCCAATTGATCGAGGAAACTCAAATCGAGCTGAATTCCATTTTCTTCCATCGTCGTCAGAACTGCAGCTGTCGGCATTTCGATTTGATGAAGAATATTGAGAAGCTCTGGGATTTCTTTAAGCTTACGCTCCAATACCTCATACAAACGATAGGTTACATGGGCATCTTCAGCGGCATAATGCGCTGCTGTTTCGATTTCAATTTGATTAAAGGTTTTTTGTTTAGCACCTTTGCCCGCCACTTGTTCGTAAGTGGTGGTTAAGTGGCTAAGATAAACGCGCGCAACGTCATCCATACCATGGCGCGTCGCCACAGCATTGAGCACGTACGAGGCAAGCATGGTGTCAAAGTACCAGCCTTGTAAATGAATTCCATGATTTTCGAGAATATGAGCATCATATTTTAAATGATGACCAATCTTCTCAATCTCAGCGTTTTCTAAAATTGGTTTGATTTGCGCAAGAATAGCGTCGCGATCCAATTGCTCTGGAGCACCTTCATAATCGTGAGCAAGCGGAACGTAATATGCATCTTGGGCATCAAATGCCACAGAGAAGCCTACCATCTCTGCAACACGATAATCTAAACTTGTGGTTTCAGTATCGAAAGCAAAACGTTTCTCAGTAGTCAATCTTTGAAAGAGTTTTTCCCAATCCGCTGGTGTTAAAACGGTATGGTAAGTTGCCTCGCCAAGCTGATCATCTACACTAGTCTGAACCGCTTGGTCTTCGATTTTCGATGTTGCAGTACTCGGTTTTGCGACAACTTGACTTGATTGTTTATACGCAGCACTATTTGGATTGTTGGGATGATCTAAAGACTGAAGTTGATTTCTAAACTCAAGTTCGGTGTAAAGCTGACGTAACTCTGCAACATTTGGATCTCGGAGTTTAAGATCATCGTAGGTCAGATTCATGTCTAAGTCACAAACAATACTTGCTAGCTGATGATCTAGCGCAATACCATCTACATTGTCTTTAATATTTTGGCCTACTTTGCCTTTAATTTTATCGACATTTTCAAGAATTCCGCCTATTGACCCATATTCATTCAGCAGTTTAGCCGCAGTCTTTGCCCCGATACCAGGAACGCCCATGATGCCGTCAGAGGCATCTCCCATGAGGGTTAAATAATCAATAATTTGGTTCGGCCAAACACCAAACTTTTCAAAAACGCCATTCACATCCATGGGCTTGTCTTTAAAACTGTCTTCAAGTGTCACTTTGTCCGTGACCAATTGAGCCATGTCTTTATCGCCTGTAGAAATCAAGACTTGATAGCCCTCTTTTTCTGCACGTTTTGCCAGCGTACCGATGATATCATCGGCTTCCGCGCCTGGAATGGCATGGAGTGGGATACCTAAAGCGCGTATTAAATTATGTAAATATGGAATTTGTTGAGCGAGTTCGTCAGGCATGCTCGGTCGATCCCCTTTATATATTGGGGAAAGTTGATGACGGAAAGTTGGTTCAGGTGTGTCAAAAATGACAGCCATGTGTGTAGGTTGAACACGACGCATTAATTTTTGGATAGCAGAAATAGCTCCGCGAATTGCGTTGGTTTGTAAACCTGTTGACGTCGTTAGCGGTGGTAGTGCGTGATAAGCACGAAATAAAAAATATGACCCATCGACCAAGACAAATGGTGGCATTGAAACGTTCCTAATCCAATTAACTTTTTTATTGTACGTGATTTTCAGCAGTTGCGCTGATACAAGATTTGCAATCAAGTGTACAGAATATGCGATGAAAAACGCAAAATGCCAATTCTTGCTGAGGTATCATCAATCTAGTTAAAAAGGAATGATGTGTATGCTGAAGCAACATAGTGAAATAAAAATGATTTGGTTGATGCTACTCATCATAGTAGCGATCAGTGCTTGGGTTCTAGAGTTGCCGATCATTACGTTTTTATGTGTTGCTGCATTCCTCATAAGTGTTATGCAATATGCCCATCATGTTGAAAAACCGCTTACCAACATTGAGCAACAGACTCATTATTCGAAGCAGAATACATCACGATTGCCCTTATATATTTCGTCATTTTTTGCACTAATTGGTAGTTTGTTCGATTGGACATGGTTGGTTGGATTAGGTTTAACATTCTGGATTTATTTTTTTCTAAACTGGTTGCGACAACTTGAGGGGCGATTAATTCAAATCGGTGCTTTGCAGGAAAAGCTAATAAAACTAGATCGAGACGATCAGACCAGCACCACAAGTATTTTACAAGATTCAGAGGGAATCCAGACAAATCAGCAGCATGATTTGGGTTTTGGGATGCAAATCAGACGATGGATCTTTCATGGTAATCCTGTTCTCAAAGTTGCGATTACCGTCCTAGTGATTGGGGTCGTCTTATTATTGAGATATATGGTTGAACATTGGACCTTAAGTCTTTCAATCAAACTTTTGGCTGTTGCTGTCATCGCCGTCATATGTGTTGCCTTTGGTTATCATATACAGAAAAAAAACCGCGGCTTTGGTCTTGCTTTACAAGGACTGGGTTTTGCGGGATTGTTATTAAGTATTCTATTTGCTTATCACGATGATCTGTTAAATCTCATTAATACGATTACGCTTTACAGCTTGAGCATGCTGTCGTTGGTCATGCTGATTTTAAAACAGCGGTCAGTGGAGCTTTCCCTGATGGGAGTTTTGGTTGCTTATATTGCACCGTTCACATTACCTCATGCAGATTTTTCCTCAGCTCAATTACTGTCTTATTATCTAGCGGTCAATTGTGTTGTAGGTGTAATTTGTACATTACATCCATGGAAAATACTCACTCAAATAGCGTTGCTGCTCATTGTTGTTATCGGTGGTGGTTATGGCTTTCTGAATGGCGGTGTTGCAGAGAGATTCGTTTTATCCTGTCTAGTTATTGTACATGCGAGTGTATTTATTTGGTTGGGTTTCAGATTTAACCAGCTCGCTACACATCAAAATCAAGCTCATTTAGGTCAGCGTATTATTGACTCCGCATTGATTTATGTCAGTCCCTTGGTCGCATATGCATTTTTACATCTCATGTATTTAGATCAAACATCGGTTCAAATTGCCTTGTGTTTGGGTTTTGCATTGACTCACTTTGCGATTTTTAAAGTTGTGCAGCACGCGAAATTTGATACGGCGATTAAACAAAATTATTTAATGTTAGGTTTTATTTTTCTAAGTTTTATCCCGCCGATCTTGATCCCACAAGTATGGAGTGTGATCGGGTGGATCATTGAAGGACTTCTTATTTTAATTTGGGGCTTGCATCGTGAGTTTAGGGTAGGTCGAACATTAGGTTATGCGTTGTTAGCAGTTGGATTATTTTCGTATTTATACTATTTGATCGAGTTAGCATCAATTCCAAATATCATCCCATGGTTACTAGGTCTAAGTTATATCCTTGCGATTGCGGTCTCCAATATTGTTATGCGTTATCAAAAACAGCTGACACTGTCAGATAAAATTTTCCTGTCTATTTTTTCTTTTTTTGCGAGTCTTTTACTGCTTTATCAAGGTGTGGAAAGTTTTAGTGAACCGATGAGATTAATCTACACACTTGCATTCACAACTGCGATTTATTTTGCTGCTAATTTAGTCTTACAACCGCGCCAAGTAGTCTCATGGTCATGGTTATTACCAAAATGGTTGGGGCTGATTCCTATTGTAGTGTTCGCAGCTATTATGCTGATCGATCAATACACTCAAGGAGTCATCGTCTGGCAGTCATTTGGTGCGCAAGGCTTGTTTATCTTGGCTTGTTTGGGCCTGAGCTATCTGTGGTTAAAACCAATTTCAAATGCTCAGTATGAAAATGAATGGATCGCCTTTGGTGGACTCGCTTCTTTAGCTTGTGCCAGCGTGGGTGTAGTTTCAATGTCACCTATGATGGGAGCTGTCCTTTTACCGTTGATACTTTATGGCTATAGTATTTTTAAAACAACAGACTTGAATAAGCTTTGGTTAACAAAGACTAGCCTCATTTTATTGTTGTGCTGGATTGTCAGCTCACAAATTTGGGTGGTAGAACCTTTTTGGAAATATTTTATCCCAATCTTAAATCCTATTGATGTCGTCAGTCTGGCTGGTTTGTGGGTGCTTATTCAGGTGCTTCGCAGTCAAATCAGAAAGGGGCTAGAGCGAACACTTGGCGCATTTTTGATCTTACTCGCTGTGCTATGGGTAAGTAGTTATGTACTTCTCAGAGCCTTGCATTTTTATTTTTCTACACCTTATAACCAGTGGATCATTTGGCAAGATTCTGCAGTGCAATTGGCGTTGACATTATTGTGGGTGGTCATGGCATTCATTGTGATGAAATATGCCGCTGTCATCCATAATCGAGTGGTATGGATGTTTGGTGCAAGTATTTTAGCGATCGTGACGTTTAAATTGGTATTGTTAGATTTATCCCATATCGGCACTCTAAGTCGAGTTTTATCATTTTTAGGCGCGGGAGGATTGATGCTGATTATTGCGTACATCGCCCCAGCGCCAGAGCAAAATCGAGTAGAAGAGACTAATGCTTGATCCTGAGATCAAGCATTAACCTTAATTCATTATAATTTAGGCTCTCTTTTGATTTCCTTATCATTGGCGTATTGGTCTATTTCCTCATCTGTTAACGAGGGTTGTGGAGGGCGATCAACAAAACCCATTTTAGGTACAGGAATTTCAATATGGTGATCAACAAAACCGTTTCGAATCCGCTCTTGCATTTCATCACGCACTTTTAAAAAGTTTTCCTGTTGGCACCAAATGGCGAATAACAATTCGATTGAAGATTCACGGAATGCGGTTACCGTTACAGCAGGTTTGGGATCTGCTAACACTAAAGGATAGCTGTTTGCCACTTTTAATAAAACTTCTCGTACTTTAATGATGTCTTCATGAAAGTTGATTGCAAGTGTAATGGGGATGCGCCGTATCGGGAATTTAGAAAGGTTGTGTACGGGAGCACGAATTAATTGCTCATTAGGTAAACGGACATAGACATTATCTTGAGTCAGTAATTTGACAGACAGTAAATCAATGGAGATCACTTCACCTTCGATGGTATGTCCACGAATTAACGTAATTTGAATGGTGTCACCAATTTCAAAAGAACCTTCACCAATCAAGAATAAACCGCTGATCAAGTTCGTCGCAGAGGTTTGAGATGCAAAACCCAGCGCTACGGTCAAAATACCAGCGGCACCTAGAAATACACTTAATTTAAAACCTGCTTCTTTTAAACTAGCCATCACAAAGATGAGGAAAATAAAATAAAAAATACCGCGCCGCCATACCAAACGCTGATGAGCATTAAATTTGGCGCCGATCGTTCTCACAAAAGTATTGGAAACGACTCGAGCAAAAAGGAATCCAATAAAGCAAAGCACAATCGCAATAATAATTTCAGTTAAGCGATCCGTATTGATATTGGTAAATATACTTTTGAGGCTATCAGCAATGGTGCTGGTAAGACTATCTGCCATATGCCCCCCCCTTAGAAGAATGAATCAAACATGTTAAATAAAGTACTACCTGGGGCACGTGCTGGATTGACATAAATTACATCACCTGCCAATGGTGGGGTGCGATTTTCAATACGAATACGTGCTGGTCGATCCATCCCTTCGTGAATGACTTTAATTTGTGATGTCCATAATCGCTCTGTACTTTCACTATAAAACAAAGGCAGGGCAGGAACAGGTACATTCATTCGATCGAAACGGAGTTGATGTCCACTGACATTGTGAAAGTCAATTGGAGTGACCGCACGAAATGCACGTGGACGAAGTTGTTTGAGTTCTGTGCGACCATCGACTGAAGTGGCGTAACACATTTCACCACTGCGTTGATCAGGACCGAACCATGTATCTTTAGGCATAATGACCGGTATATCGAATAATGGGGTCTTTTGACTTTCGACATAACCTGAAAGCCACAGAGGGGTACTAATATAAAGCGTGCCACGTTGACCAGCTGGAATGTAAATTGGGTCTACAGGACGGATCACCACAGATCGATCTGCAAGACGTGGTATCAATTGAATTTTAGGGTGAGTTTCCCTGAACATGTAACGTTCAACATGTACTGGACGAGGAAATGAAAAATGGGGGTCATCCATTTCCTGCCACTTTTGTTCGTAGTCGTATTGAATTTGAGGACGGTAGTACTCCATGCGCCATTCTTGTAAGCCACGAGTGAGTCGAAAGAGCAATGAACCAAATTGCCAAGCACGCACTTGATTGAGTTCAAAATGCTGCTCACCCCACCATCTTAAAGTCGAAGGGTTTTGCTCAAGTTTCTGATCTAGTGACAATAGGGAATATCCTTAAATAAATTCATTAAAAAACTGTCTTCACGCTGTCAAATGCTTAGAGTACACTCGAGGTAATTTTAATCATGATTATCATCCCTTATGCAAGTACTTAAACAAATACAAATACCGTATAGTTTTGCAAAAAAGCATGGCGTTTTGTTGCGTTATGAAGGGGATCAAGTTTTTATTGTCCGTCGTCAAGATACTGCTTTGGTTGCTTTGCAAGAAGCACGCCGTTACGTGGGGCGTACAGCCCAATATCAATTGGCGACTGAACAAGATTTTAGTCAGTTACTCAGTTCAAGTTATGCTGGCGAGACAGGCGAGTCTCAGCAAGTGGCTGCTGGTTTAGAAGATCATCCTGACTTGTTAAGTTTAGCCGATCAAGTACCTGAAGCAGAAGATCTGATGGATCAGGAAGACGATGCTCCGATTGTTAGATTGATTAACGCATTATTGTCCGAAGCCATTCGAGTGAGTGCATCAGATATACATATTGAAGCTTTTGAAAAAAAGTTATCGGTTCGTTTACGTGTTGATGGGCAACTTCGAGAAATCGTGCAACCACGTCGTGAACTTGCCCCATTGTTAGTTTCACGTATTAAAGTAATGGCAAAACTTGATATTGCTGAAAAGCGAATTCCTCAGGATGGTCGTATCTCTTTACGACTGGCAGGTCGTGAGGTGGATGTCCGTGTTTCGACTTTACCCTCTTCACATGGTGAGCGCGTAGTAATGCGTCTTTTAGACAAGCAAGCAGGTCGTTTAAATATGACCCATTTGGGTCTGATGAAAGATGATTACGAGCGATTAACCCAATTAGTGCATCGTCCTCACGGTATCATTCTCGTGACCGGACCGACAGGTTCTGGTAAAACGACGACACTTTATGCTGCACTCTCGGATTTAAATGACGGATCTAAGAATATTTTGACCGCGGAAGATCCAATTGAATATCAACTTGAAGGTATTGGACAAACTCAGGTTAACACTAAAGTGGATATGACATTTGCGCGTGCGTTGAAAGCGATGCTTCGTCAAGATCCAGATGTGGTGATGGTGGGGGAAATTCGAGATTTAGAAACTGCAGAAATTGCTGTGCAAGCATCTTTGACGGGTCACTTGGTATTGTCGACGTTGCATACCAATACTGCGATTGGTGCAGTGACGCGTTTAAAAGACATGGGAATTGAGCCATTTCTTCTGTCGAGTTCTTTAATTGGTGTGATTGCGCAACGATTGGTTCGTACTTTGTGTTCGCATTGTCATAGTTGGCGTGCCGCGGATGACTTTGAAAAAGAAATTTTTAAGAATGTCCATGATGGTATTGCGCTCAATCTGCCTCAACCAGAGGGGTGTGAACATTGTGCGCATACAGGTTTTAGTGGTCGTACCGCCATTTATGAAATCGTCCCTGTTGATGATGGAATGCGCCGTCTGATTCACGGGAATGCTGCAGAGTTTGAAGTTGAAAACTATGCTCGCCAGCAGTCAGGTTCGATACGTGATGATGGATTACGAAAGGTGCTTGAAGGTAAGAGTACATTAGAGGAAGTACTTCGAGTAACAAACGAAGCGGCGGAGTGATTCAGAGATTATTTAATAATTCTCGATAAAACGAAGAAGCGCTGATTTGAAATTAAGCCCGAAAGCTGAGGATTCAACAAAAGAGCCCAATCGGAGATGAAAGGGCTTCTTTTATATGGTTAAACAACTGATTTTAAATGGGTTCTAACATGAACTTAACCTACAACGCTAAAAAAGCTGAGATGCAATATGCATATCAGCGTGATTTTTAGGATTGAAACAACTGGATCAAAAAATCACATTCAAGGTCACATCAATATTGCCACGTGTTGCATTTGAATATGGACAAACGATATGAGCAGCATCTACTAGCTTTTGAGCTTGCTCTTTATCCAAGCCTTCCAGATGAATATTTAAAGTGGCTGCTATTCCAAAACCAGTTGGAATAGGACCAATACTCACTTCACCTTCAATATAAGCATCTGGTGTGATTTTCAATTTATCGCGGTTGGCAACAAATTTCATCGCACCTAAGAAACATGCAGAATAACCAGCAGCAAATAATTGCTCTGGATTTGTTCCACCACCGGGACCACCCATTTCTTTTGGTACAGCGAGCCGAACATCTAAAATTTGATCTGATGATGTAGCACGACCATCACGCCCACCAGTAGCTTTTGCATGTGCGGTATAAACAACTTTTTCTAATGACATGATTCCTTCCAGATAGAGTATAGGTGAATATCTATACTCTCTGATTTAAAAGGAATGATAAGCGGTAATTTTGTAAAGCTTGGTATTCAATTTTTTATGTGTGAGCAGGTTAAAGCTGAATAAGTTTACGATGCTGAATTAATGGCATCGATTCTCTAATTTTTTTCTGTTCATCGATGTCAAACGGAACTGTAATCATTTGAGCACCTTCTTCAGAGATGATATCTAACAATTGACCACGAGAATTCGCAGCACCAGAGTGACCCCAGGTTTGTCTTTTTTCACCGTGCCACCCTTGTTGAGCTGAGCCTAAAACTTGGCATTGACTATCCATGGCACGAGCTTGTAAAAGTAATTGCCAGTGCATTTGACCTGTCGTGTAAGTAAAAGCAGAAGGTGCTGTTAAAATATTTGCGCCTTGTGCGCGCAGCTTTAAAGCAAGTTCAGGAAAACGAAGGTCATAGCAGACCATTAAACCAATATTGCCAAATGGAGTTTTAGCAATGACGGTTTGATCACCTGGTTCAAAAAACTTAGATTCTTGATATCCACCTACCGCATCACCGACTTGAACATCGAATAAATGAATCTTGTCATAACGTGCTTCTGTCTTTTCAGGGCTAATACAAAGACTGGTTGTTCTGACACGACCATCTGGCACAACGGTGCCGTCTGGGCGAAAAGGACAGGGGAGTGTCCCAGCAACAATCCACATTTGATATTGATGAGCAAGTTGTTCT
Organism: Acinetobacter sp. ANC_7634; assembly: GCF_056779875.1. Lineage (NCBI taxonomy): Bacteria > Pseudomonadati > Pseudomonadota > Gammaproteobacteria > Moraxellales > Moraxellaceae > Acinetobacter > Acinetobacter sp. ANC_7634. Next base: position 165,533 of record NZ_JBWYIT010000006.1, read on the forward strand.
AAACGAGATTGTATTTCTTCAAATCGTTCAGCAGTCTCACGCTGTTTGCCTGCCGCAAAACAAACGAAATTCTCCGGGAAAACGATCAAGGAGGCCCCTTGATTCTTACTTTTTGCTAACAATGATTCAATGACTTGAAAGTTATTTTCAATATCATTTTGGGAGTTCATTTGGGTGACAGAAAGTAAGGTTGTCATGAGGTTCTCCTTAAGCGCTCAGTATGCTTAAGAGAATATCAGATGCTGTGATCGATGGTATCTTGTTGTTGTTCTAATTGTTTAACCAAAGGTTCGAACATATTTTGGTTATCAGCATTTAATTTCATTAATGTACGATGAGCATCTAATACAGTTGAAAGCATTGCATTATGTGTGATGTGTTCGTCCAATAAAGCGCGCGTGCACACATTCGGATCTCCGCAATAGTTTAAAATTACGAAAACCTGACCAAGACCCATACTGTTCGCAAGTGTAGTGATATCTGGGTTAGTAGATAACATAACAGCTTGAACTTGATGCACTTGTTTGAGCTTTAATCCAAGTTTTGCGAGGATTCCAAGCACAGTACTGTCTATGAATGTAGTTTGGGTTAAATCAACAATTGCGCCTACGACGTTTTGTTGTTGTTCAATCCGAGATAATAATTTATCAAGGCTTATACAAGATTGAGCGCGCACTTCTCCAATGAGTTTGAAAATGTGCGTACCATCCAAGCTTGCATATTCAACATGACCTGTTGACATATAAATGCCATTTGCAGAAAGGATGCTAAAATTATCACATAGCGCAAGTCGATACTCAAGTAGTCTTCAGTCGTAGATCGATTTATAAACAGCTACACTATTGATTATTAACTTAATTTAGACGTTGGAAGCTGAGTATTGCAATATCATCTGCAACATGTTCAGGAACTTCGAATGATTGATTTTGCAAGTGATAGACCAATTGTGTGAATTGTTCATTCAATCCACCATCAAAAGGTTCAAGTGCACCATCTGAGCAAATAATAAAACGAGCTCCACGATTCAACGTACATTCAAACTCTTCAATTTCGAGATCTTCAGTAAGACCTAAGGGAAAGCTGCTGGTGTTGAGGATGCGAGCATCCTGATTAGGTTCAAAGATAATTGCTGGAGGGTAATGCCCTGCGCTTGACCACTTAAGCTGGTGGGTCTCTAGATTCAATGTGCCTGCAATCATTGTAATATGCTTTTCGATGTTCTCTTGTAAAAGCATGCCATTAAGTTTTTTGAGGAGTTCTCGTGGGGTTTTCGATCTACCGTGAAATGCAGCCATCCAAGAGGTAAGAAGTGAGCTTGTTACACCATGTCCAGAAACATCAGCGAGATAAAATAAGATTTCACGATCACTGAGTTTCCAATAATCATACCAATCACCAGATAAGTAAGCTGACGGTTGAAATAAAGTCTCAACTTTATAATTAAGTAGGTCGATTGGGTTGGGTAATAGTTTTTTTTGTAATTCGGCTGCGGAGGGCAGGTCGCGGCTGTCCTGATTACGTTTGTATTTTGCTTCAATTTTAGCAATCGATTTTGCGAGGTCTTTTGGAAGACGATCCCAAATCCAGCCAGCGAGTGCACCAAGTTCCCATGCTTGCGAGAGTTGAAGTCCCTCATCTGCATGACCTATCACGATCGTAGGGAGGGTCCATTTATATTGCAGAAAATCATTAACATCACTAATGGCAATGATGGTTGAATCGTAAAGATGAAGATCATCTATATGAATCATTTGTAAACTCGGCAGAGCCTCTAGAACGCTATCTAGAAGATGGATGTCACGAGTGGGTTGAATGAAATACATAGATGAAAGAATCAATCCTAAATGCTTTATTTATAAAACTATCTTAGACGAACTTATATCGAACGCCAAGTTAAAGTCTAAAAACAGAAGATTTAGACTTTAACTTGCATATGGTTTCTATTCGGATTCCATAGACTCATCCATGAAGGATTCATCATCTGAAAAATCATCTTCAATAAATAGTCCAGAACCCGTTTCTAAACCGCGTTTTTCAGCAATAACATAGTTTTTTCGTTGTAAGTAGGCATCACGCATTGCTGCATACTTGTCACCTTGCAAGACTTGTTCAATCTCTAAAAGTTGAGCACGTGTATCTAATGCGCTAAGTGCCCAGTCACTATAATAGATGCGATCATGACCATCGAGTAAATATTTTTGAGGGCGTGCCTGACTATCCACTACGCGACCAACAGTATCACGGAGGGTGCTTGGTCCCATAAAAGGAAGAACGAGGTAAGGACCAGAAGGGACACCGTAATAGCCTAGAGTAGTTCCAAAATCCTCATCTTCCATTGGGAGAGATAAGCGACGTGCAGGATCAGCGAAACCAAGCGTTGTAATTGTATTTAATGTAAAACGACCAAACGTTTGTGCGGCACGTTTAAAGCGACCTTGAGCAACCTGATTTACAGCATTCCATGGCTCACCCAAATTGTCTCGGAAGCCACGTACTGAATCTCTAACTTGTTCTGGAACTTTATCAGCGTACTGCACGGCTATGGGGCGCAAGACATTTTGATCGACAACATCATTAAATGCGTAGATTTGTCTGTTTAAAGGTTGAAGTGGATCTTTTTCATTTTCAGGTAATGCTGCTGTTGCATTGACTTTGAAATTAACAATTTTTAAATTTTTTAAATCTTTGATGGATCCATTGGTGTTAACTGAATTTTCTAAAGCTGGTTGTGAAGACTTAGCAATATCGTTGTTTAAAGGCTGATTATTATCATTTGAGGTAGACAACTGATCAGATGTTGATAGTGCAGTATCGTCAGCAGTTTTATTGCCTGCAATCTCAGGTTGTTTGGCGTAAGCGGGTGCAGCTAAACCAATACTTAACATACTGACCCAAAGAAGTTGAGAGTACTGCATAAAAACATCCTAGAATAAAAGCTGAATATTAGTCTTATTAAATAAATAGTAAGTACGAACAGAATAACGCCATTATAGCGAGAGTTGAAAGCAGTTTACTAAAGCATATTTGCACAAAAAATGTGAATTAATCGTGAAAAAAGAGTGATTTTGTAGAAAATATAATCACTTGTTAAGAAAATATAATTAAATTTTAAAAAAAGTAGTTGCATTGGGGGAGGAATGCTGTAGAATGCACATCCATCGGCGGTGATGTTGATTAAAACTTGTTGAAAAACAAGGATTTAGCTGAATAAGTTGGATCTAAGTTTTGAGAATGAGTTAGAAAATAAATTAACATTGCTAGTTGACTTTCTGAAAAGAAAGGGTAATATAGCCGACCTAGCTTGATGCTGACGAAGCATTAAGAAGATCATTAAGAGATTATGAAGAACAACTTGTGTGGATTTTTACTGGTTGATTGATCGATATATATTATCATTAATAATTGGTAGAAATT